>CAYTRB010000045.1:0-21681 GCA_964440215.1 uncultured Methylocapsa sp. | reverse complement strand
CAGGACCCCGGCGAGGCCGGCTATGACGGCATGCCGCGCAGCGCCATCATGACGGGTGCAGTGGACCTTGTGCTTCCGGTGGCGAAGATTCCGGGGGCGCTCGTCAAATACAACCGGCGTATGGCCCTCACGCGCACGCAGAACAGTTTGCGTCCACAGGATACGGCACGGGATTGGCTCCCCGAGATTATTGATCTTCTACGCATGAAGACCGCCCATGATTTCGCGCTTTACAAGCAGGGAACGCTACGGCGCCGGATCGAGCGGCGCATGGCGATGGCGGCGATCGAGACCGATGACATGGATCGCTATCTCGAAATTCTGCGGAGCGACACAAACGAACTCGACATTCTTGCCAAGGACTTGCTCATCAATGTCACCAGCTTCTTCCGTGATCCCAAGGTGTTCGATCTCTTGGAGGAGAAGATCATTCCAGACCTCGTCCGCAGGCAGCTGCCTAATCACCCCCTCCGCATCTGGATTGCTGGGTGCAGCACGGGCGAAGAGACCTATTCCCTAGCTATGCTCTTTCGAGAGCGGATCACAGCGGTAAAGTGCAACGTCAAGCTGCAGGTCTTCGCCTCCGATGTTGACCCGGATGCCGTAGCCAGCGCCCGAGAGGGCCTCTACCCGGAAGCCATCGAGGCGGACGTCTCACCCGCGCGGCTTGCCCGCTTCTTTTCGAAGGAGGATCACGGTTACAGGGTACTGCCCGAGCTGCGGGCAGCGGTGGTCTTCACAGTACAGGACGTGCTGGCTGATCCGCCATTCTCACGCCTCGACCTGGTTTCCTGTCGCAATCTTCTGATCTATTTGCTCCCCGAAGCACAGGCGAAAGTTGTCTCGCTTTTCCATTTCGCGCTGCGCGAGGGCGGCATTCTGCTTATTGGCGGCTCGGAGACAGTCGGCGACGTTGACGGCCGCTTCGAGGTGATCTCCAAGTCAGAGCGGCTCTATCGGCACATCGGTCGCAGCCGTCCGGGAGAACTTGGTTTTTCGATAAGCGGCCGCCAGGGCGTGCGAGTCCCCGCGCGGCCTGGACAAGGCCAAGCGCCCGCGCGCCAAGCCGCTCTCGCCGACCTTTGTCAGCGGCTGGTGATGGAGACCTATGCGCCGGCAGCGGTACTGATCAACCGCAAGCATGAATGCCTTTATTACTTAGGACCGACAGACCGGTACCTGCGCGTCGCCCCGGGTCATCCCACGCACGATTTGCTCGCCATGACGCGTGAGGGCGTGTGCAACAAGCTCCGCTCGGCAATCCAGCGGGCCAGTCAAGAGAACGCGCGCATTGTCGTTGCCGGCGCCCATGCAAACCACGATGGCCATCCAAATTTGTTCAGCATCGCCGTACAGCCAGTTCTGAGCGAAGGCGAGGAGTTGCTGTTGATTTGCTTCGTTGACGAGCCCAAACATGAGCAGAAACGAGGTCACCTCATCCCGTCGCGGGACGTTGTACGGGTCGCCGAACTTGAGCAAGAACTCGAATCCACTAGAACAGAGCTCCAGGCCGCCATTCGCAACCTTGAGATTTTGAGCGACGAGCAGAAAGCGGTCAATGAAGAGGCATTGTCCGTCAATGAAGAATACCAATCGACGAACGAGGAGCTATTAACATCCAAAGAGGAATTGCAGTCGCTCAACGAGGAGCTTACCGCCCTCAACAGCCAGCTCCAGGAAACCCTGGAGCGGCAACGCACGACCTCCAATGATCTGCAAAACGTCCTGTACAGCACCAATGTTGCGACGCTTTTCCTCGACATCAATCTGAATATCCGCTTTTTCACGCCAGCCACCAAGGCACTCTTCAGTGTCATTCCCGGCGACGTTGGGCGGCCGCTCGCGGACCTCAACTCGCTGGCTAGTGATGGCGCTCTTCAAACCGATGCCCGAACGGTGCTGCGGACCCTTGCGCCGATCGAGCGAGAGATCCAAGCGCAGAGTGGCGCCTGGTACATCCGGCGCATTTTGCCATACCGCACCCAAGACAACGGGGTGGAAGGCGTCGTCATCACCTTTGCCGACATCACCGAGCGGAGGCACGCGGCAGACGCGCTGGAAGCGGCCAAGCGGCAAGCAGAGTTGGCGACCGTCGCGAAATCACGATTTCTCGCCGCCGCGAGCCATGACCTCCGCCAGCCGCTCCAAACGCTTACACTGCTTCAGGGGCTGTTGGCGAATACCGTCGAGGGGGAGCGAGCACAGAAGCTGGTCGCACGCCTCGATGGGTCGTTGGGTGCTATGACGGGCATGCTGAACACGCTGCTGGACATAAACCAGCTCGAAGTCGGCACTATCCGCGCCGAAATGGTCAGTTTCCGAATCAAAGGTCTGCTTGACCGCTTGAGGGATGAGTTCACCTATCATGCGCAAGCACAGAGGCTTACCTTGCGCGTGGTCTCGTGCGGCCTTTCGATACACAGCGATCCGCGTCTGCTCGAGCAGATGATCCGCAACCTGCTCGCGAACGCACTAAAATACACCAACAGCGGTAAGGTGCTGCTCGGTTGTCGTCGGCGACAAGGAATTTTGAGCATCGAGATCTGGGACACCGGAGTCGGCATCCCTGCCGAGGAACTTCAAGCGATCTTCGAGGAGTACCATCAGGTCGGCAATTCCGCGCGCGAACGGAGCCGTGGCCTTGGCCTCGGTCTCTCTATCGTGCAACGCTTGGGGAATTTGCTGGGCCATCGGGTAAGCGTCCGCTCCCACCCAGGCAAGGGCTCAGTCTTCGCCATCGAGATTATGCTCCCCCCGCGCGGGACGGAATCACAGCTTGATCACCATCGGCACGGTATAGGTGACGGGATAGTTGAAGGTGTTCGCCGCACTGGCACGATCTTAGTCGTCGAGGACGATCCCGAAGTGCGCAAACTCCTCGACCTCCTCCTCAAGGAAGAGGGTCATCGGGCGGCAACAGCGCCGGATGGCACTGCAGCGCTGGAATTGGTGGCGCGAGGGACGATCCGGCCTGACCTCGTCCTTGCGGATTACAATCTTCCCAATCGCCTGAACGGGGTCCAGCTCGCCGCCAAGCTGCGGGAGAAACTTCATCATGAGACCCCGGTTATCATTCTGACCGGCGATATATCGACCACCACCTTGCGTGATATCGCGCTTCACGACTGTGTGCAGCTCAACAAGCCGGTGAAGCCGACGGAGCTGATGGAGGTCATCCAGCGTCTTCTCTCAATCTCGCAAACCGCAACGCATCCGCAACCTGCCGAAACCGTCCTCAGTCCGGTGTCACCTGTCGTCTTTGTCGTCGACGACGACAGCCACGTTCGCGAGGCGATTCGCTGTGTGCTCGAGGAAGATGGCCGGACCGTTGAAGCCTATTCGTCCTGCGAGGCATTCCTCGACGCCTATCGTCCCGGCCGCGAAGCATGTCTCTTGATCGATGCCTACCTGCCAGGAATGAACGGATTAGAATTGCTGCGGCACCTAAGTGACGCAGGCCATCGGCTGCCGGCCGTCATGATCACTGGCAGTAGCGACGTGCCAATGGCGGTTCAAGCCATGAAGGCCGGCGCTTCGGACTTCATCGAGAAGCCGATCGGCAGCAGCGAACTGCTCGCCAGCGTCGAACACGCTCTTGAACAATCGCGGGATTCGAGCAAGCTGTCCGCCTGGCGGGAGACTGCGGCGAGCCACGTCGCGGATCTGACGCCGCGACAGCGTCAGATCATGGAACTGGTCCTCGCTGGCCACCCCAGTAAGAACATCGCCACCGATCTTGGCATTAGCCAACGCACTGTCGAGAACCATCGCGCCTCGATTATGAAGAAAACAGGCGCAAAGTCTCTTCCGGCGTTAGCTCGATTGGCGTTTGCCACGGCCTGGAGCGGTTCCGACGAGCCGCTCGTTCAAGGTGATCCTCCAATCACGTCCGCGCGGCGAACAGCCAATAGGTAGTTTCCGAGCCTACCGTGGCGGCATCTTCGGTCTATATTCTGCACCCAGTCCTTAACAAGGTTATCCGGTCCGCCCCGGCCGACAACGACGGGCGTGCAACATAAATAGCGCGGGGAAGAGCCATAGATAAGTATAAACGTTGGACTGCACGTAGATTTCCTCCGCCTACGCAGATAACGCGTCGACACGGCATAGATTCCATTGGCGTGCGCTTCGGGCGGCGAGCCCTCATCGGGCAGATCGGAGCGCTAGAGGGACACGCAGAGCCCGTCGGCGGGCGTTGTCACGTTATTGAAACTCGGGCGCAGCAAATTCGAGGAAGTAATTTTCGTCGCGGCCTGGAAAAGACGGAACGCCACCTATATCTCTGCGAGAAAGAGCAGGTTTATACCTTACAAACGCACTGTCACTAGCCCGCGAGAGTCCCCAATCCACCGCGCGGTCCTATGACAACTGCGGCGTCCGCTGATGCGTGCTGCGGGCAAAGGATCAGCGACACTGCTGCGCGATACAAGTGGTAGACGAAGTATGGCGGGTTGGGCATATCGGACGCCCGCCGTCCGAAGGCATTGGAAACGAGCACGCCAAGCAGGAGCCTCGATGCAAGTCGTCATCACACTCTCCCCGCGGGATTATGACGCGGTGCTGTTCGATCTTGATGGAGTACTGACTAGGACGGCAAGCGTGCATGCCTCGGCCTGGAAAAAGCTCTTCGACGGGTTTCTCGAGCAGCGCGCCACCCAGTCAGGCAAGCCGCTCGTCCCCTTTGATATCGACGCCGATTACCCGCTCTACGTCGACGGCAAGTCGCGTTACGACGGCGTGGCAGCCTTCCTCGAGTCACGTGGGATTGAATTGCCGTTGGGCACACCCGAAGACGGCCCCGATGTGCAAAGCATCCACGCGCTGGGCAATTTGAAGGACCGGTATTTCCTGGAACACGTTGAGGAGCACGGCGTCGAACCCTATGAAACATCGGTCGCGCTGGTGCGTAAACTTAGAGCGCTGGAGATCAAGACTGCTGTCGTGTCCTCCAGCAATAACTGCGCGGAGGTGCTCGAGGCAGCGGGTATAACGCAACTGTTCGACGCGCGAGTCGACGGGACGGACATCACGCGTCTCAAACTCACGGGCAAGCCGGCACCGGATGCCTTTCTGGAGGCGGCACGGCGCGTCGTGGCTGAACCTTTGCGTGCCGTCGTCGTGGAGGACGCAATCGCCGGCGTAGAGGCTGGGCGCGCCGGCCGATTCGGCTGTGTCATCGGCGTGGATCGCGGCGGACACGCGATGGCACTGCGCGATGCAGACGCCGATGTTGTCGTGACCGATCTGGCGCAAGTCCAGGTAGCAGTGGATCCCCCTTCCACGTGGTCACTGGCGTATGAGAGCTTCGACCCGGCGCAAGAGGGTATCCGCGAAGCCTTGTGTACCCTTGGAAATGGCTATTTTGCGACGCGCGGTGCCGCTGCTGGGGCAGTGGCGGATGATATTCACTATCCCGGGACCTACCTCGCCGGCGGCTACAATCGGTTGTGCTCGAACATCGCCAGCCGTGTGGTCGAGAGCGAGGATCTCGTGAATTGCCCCAACTGGCTCTCGCTCGAGTTTCGCATCGCCGAGCAGGACTGGTTCGATGCGCGAACCGTTAAGCTCCTGTCGTATCGCCAGGAACTCGATTTGCGGCGCGGCATGCTATTGAGGAGCATCAGCTTCGAGGACACCAAGGGACGGCGCAGTACGCTCAAGGAGCGGCGCCTGATGTCGATGAGCGGCATGCATCTAGGCGCACTGGAACTGGCGCTGACCGCTGACAATTGGTCGGCAAGTGTGACGGTACGTACGGCGATCGACGGGCGCGTCGTCAATGCGGGCGCGAAACTTTACCGCATGTTCAACAACAAACACCTGGAGCCGCTGGCAGGCAACGTCGTTGGCGAGGATAGTGTGTGCCTGCTGGTGCGCACCTGCCAGTCGAATGTTCATGTCGCGCAAGCGGCGCGAACGCGAGCGTCCCTCGACACACAGCCTCTCGCGGTCCAACGCCGGGTCATCGAAAAACCAGGATACATAGGGCAAGAACTGAAAATCGACGTCAAACAAGGCGGGACGCTGGTGCTGGAGAAACTGGCCTCCTTCTACACCTCGCGTGATCAAGCTATTTCAGAGTGCGTGCTCGAGGCACGCAAGGCCATAGCGCGCGTGGGTCGCTTCGATGCCGTGATGGCGGACCATGTGCTCGCCTGGAGCCAACTGTGGCACCGCTTCGACATGCAGATCCAGCCGGCCGATCCCGGCTTCAAGTTAAACCTCCCGATGCTACTGCGGTTGGACATGTTTCACCTGCTGCAAGCCGTATCGCCCAACTCCATCGGACTCGATATCGGCGTGCCCGCGCGGGGCTGGACCGGGGAGGCGTATCAGGGCCATGTATTCTGGGATGAACTGTTCATCTTCCCGTTTTTTAATTATCGAATGCCAGAAATAACCCGATCGCTTCTGATGTACCGTTACCGCCGCCTGGGCGAGGCGCGCGCCGCCGCCCTGGCAGCCGGATACAAGGGAGCGATGTTCCCCTGGCAGAGCGGAAGCGATGGTCAGGAGGAGACCCAGGCGCTCAACCTGAACCCTCGTTCGCAGCGTTGGGTGCCCGATAACTCCTACTTGCAGCGTCACGTAGGGAGTGCCATCGCCCATAACGTTTGGCAATACTTCCAGGTCACTCACGACATCGAGTTTCTGCATTCCTATGGTGCGGAGCTGATCCTCGATATCGCCTGCTTCTGGTCGAGTATTGCGACCTTCGATGACGCGCGCGGGCGCTACGAGATCCGCGGCGTGATGGGTCCCGACGAGTTTCACGATGGCTCACCTGATTCAGCAACGCCAGGCCTCAACAACAACGCCTATTCCAACATTATGGCCGTATGGGTACTGTGCCGGGCGCTGGAGGTACACGATCTGTTGTCAGAGATGCGTCGCGCCGAACTCACGACGCAACTTGGTTTGTCGCCGGAGGAGATCGCGCGTTGGGGCGATATCAGTCGCAGGATGTATGTACCGTTCCATGACGACGGGATCATCAGCCAGTTCGAGGGTTACGAAAAACTGCGTGAGATCGATTGGGAGCGCTACCGGACCCGTTACGGTAATATTCAGCGTCTCGATCTCATCCTCGAAATGGAGAACGACAGCACCAATCGCTACAAGCTCTCGAAACAGGCCGACGTGCTGATGTTGTTTTACCTGTTTTCCTCGGAGGAAATCAGCGAGCTGTTCGATCGTCTAGGATATCCGTTCGGATACGAGACTATTCCGCGAAACGTCGCCTACTATTCCGCGCGTTCGTGTCACGGCTCCACGCTGTCCCGTGTGGTGTTTGCCTGGGTGCTGGCGCGTTCCGACCGGCAGCGCGCCATGGTCTTCTTTGCAGAAGCGCTGCAGAGCGACGTGAGCGATGTCCAGCAGGGTACTACCGCAGAGGGCATCCACCTCGGCGCCATGGCGGGCACCGTCGATCTGGTGCAGCGTGTATCGACTGGTATCGAAGTAAGAGGTGATGTTCTGCGACTCAATCCAGAATTGCCGCCGGAGATAGAATGTCTTGACACGCGTATCCGCTACCGCGGGCATTCGCTCGATCTGCGGCTAACGCGAGACTCGCTCACGGTCCGCGGGTGTGACGATGCGGTGCCGCCGATTTCCTTGTGCGTCGACGGCAAGCTCTGCGAATTTCTCAGCGGTACTACCCGTGTATTTCAATTGAACGACAAGCCGCCGCTCTGCGCCAGAAGCATGAGACGATGATATTCCTCAGCCTGAGTTCGGAAACGACTTGCTTCGCTCATTGCCCATCGGAGATCAAAAAAGGCCAACGAAGACCTCCCAGATACACCAGACTAAGAACGACCAAAGTATGAGACTGGCAGCGAATAATTCTCATAACGATGTCCGACAGACCCCAAAAACCAACGAAGTTGAGGACAATCGGAAGAACGATAACCGCTCCAAGAGCGATCAGCAGGAAAACAATGCTTCCTGCCGTAAAAAGCAGGGCGATAGCAGCGCGCTTGACAAAACTTCGCTTTTCCTCCTCATCGTAGACGACATTCAATGCATCAATCAAGGCCATTACGCCCCCGCTCGCACTCCATAATGCGATGCCTATCCCGATGAAGAATCCAGTCGCGAGAGAACTCGTTTTTTGTGCCACAAGATGCGTCAATTCTCCCCTAATGATCTCCGCCGCGTCGCCAGGCTGGATGCCAGAGAGGTTGCTGAGTTGACTAGATATCGAACCGGTATCCGCGAACAAGCCGTAGAGCGAGATCATAGCGGCAATCCCCGGAAAGATCGCTAGGATAGCGTAAAACGTGACGCCTGCTGCAACGGACGCAATACGGTAGTGGGAAAATCCGACAATAGTACGGCTCAGGATCCCCTTCCAGTGCGGCAGCGGCGCCGCACGCGGCGTGCTCTCTTCACGACCGCATCTCGGTTCGCGTGACGTGATGTTAACTCCATTCCCGCGCGGCAGTTTGTTATCTTCCCTTCCTTTTTTTCCGGGGGCCGGAATTAAAGGATTGGATTTTCAAACTTCGAAGCTTCGGCGCGCCGAAATGTCGAGACGCCTCAACAATTCCTTGAGCGTTAAATTTCTGAATAATGCCCGAAAGGCCGAAGGTACGATGCACGTTCCATCACCATTCTTGGACATTGCTGGTAATTTCCCTGCCATCTTCACGCTTGGTCAATTGAATGTGGTCCGTGCGGCATATTGCACTCGCACTACCGCAGCTAGCACGGCTTTTTTCCTTTTCATTTCGCCAAGGTGAAGGGTGGGCTGTGACTATGAAATTTATTTAAGAGGCGGCTCGCCGCCGCCGCCGACTTTGACCTCGTGGTTCTTAATTTCCTCGCGGACGGCAGTCAGCGCGGATTGTATAAGCGCAATCTTCTGAAGTGTGTCGGGAGGCAATGGGCCACCCTTTGCTGCCAATTCTTCTACCAACTGCAGGCGCACCGTTTCGATTCGTTCCCGAAGGTCGTATATGGGGGAGGAATGTGTCACGTACTCTCCACGCAACATTGAAGTCAAAAATAATGATCCGCACGCGATTCCTGACGGCTGGATTGGACCCCAGTTCCAATTAGCGCCCCGAATCTGCTTCACATTACCCTTCGCGACGGAATTCGGCCACGCCAGGTTCGGAAACTACCTATTCTCCAAGTGCCAGCAGTAAAAACGGCGGTGCACGAGTACCCGTGACGTGGTTGAAACCTCTCGGGCTGGATTTTCAGTTTTAGCCGATTTTCTCCAGATGACCGCTGACCTTGCCCCTTTGGCTTAATCAGCTTGAACGGCAGCATTCTGCTGGGCATCCGGAAGCTGAAAGGCAGGTGCCCGGGATGCATCGGTGTGCTGAGCCCCGCGAGCCATTTCAGAGTGCGCCGATTTGGCCCTTTTCCTCGTCATTCAGGCGCACTCCTCCCGTCCACAAAGCAATGCAGCGAAAGGCTGCGGATCGGACTTCCAATGCCCTCGTCGAAGCCATCGATATGCGCTCGATTGAATTTGCCTCCAAGAATGCGCAAACTACATTCCAAATTCAGGCTATCGCAACCAATCGTAAAAATGATCCAGCGATTCAACAAGAATCCGGGTGCTCTTTGACGCGGAAGGCCGTTGGATCGGGCAGTGAATGTGCTACGCGACGCCGTTAACGAGCGCCAGCGTGTGCTGCGCGATCATCAGCTCCTCGTTAGTGGGGATGACCCAGACCGACACGCCGCTATCGGGCAGAGAAATGCGCGGTCCGTTGGAAGCGTTCGTCTGCTTGTCCAGCTTCACGCCGAGCCACGCCAGCTTATCGCATAGTGCCGCGCGCACCGAGGCGGAGTGCTCGCCAATGCCGGCGGTGAATACGAAAGCGTCCAGTCCACCGAGTACGCTTGCGTACGCACCGGCGTACTTCGTCATCGCGTATACGAAATACTCCATCGCCGTGGCCGCGCGCGCATCCGTGCTCTCCTGCAGCACGCGCATATCGCTGCTGATGCCGGACAGGCCGAGCAGGCCTGCGCGCTCGTACAGCATCTTTTCCAGTGACGCGTCGTCGAATAGCTTGCGTCGCAGCAGGTAGAACAGTACGCCCGCCGGCACATCGCCCGAACGTGTCGCCATCGGCAGGCCGGACACCGCAGCGAAGCCCATCGTGGTCTCGATGCTGCGCCCATCCAGCATGGCGCACATGCTGGCGCCGCCGCCGAGATGCGCAGCGATCACTCGCCGCGCCTCAGGTGCGAACTTCGGTACCTGCCGGCTGATGTAGTCGTAGGAGATGCCATGGTAGCCCCAATGACGCACTCCGGCATCGCGCACGTCCTGCGGGAGCGCGTAGATCTGCGCTACCTCCGGCATCGTCCGATGGAACGAGCTGTCGAAGCAGGCGACTTGCGGCAGGCCCGGGAACGCCTCGGCGAGCGCCCGTGCGCCGCGCACGTTGAAGGTTTGGTGCGACGGCTCCATCACCGACAGGGAGTCGAGGTAGTCCAGTACCTCGCCATCGATCCGCACCGGCGCCTCGAATCGGGTGCCGCCGAGCACCACGCGGTGTCCGGCCGCTACCACCTTCATATCGGCGAGGTTGGCTTCCAGCCAGGTGATGACGAAGTGCAGCGCTGTCCTGTGGTCGATCGCGTGGCCCTCGCCCCATTCATGCGCGTCCAACGGCTTGCCTGCCGGGTCCTTCGCGACGAAATGCGGGTCGTCCTGCATGCCGTCGATCTGGCCGCGGCAAAGCAGGGGTGGCGACCCGCTTGCGTCTACCGCGTAGGCGGCGCACTTCAGGCTGGTGGAGCCTGCGTTGATCGCGATGATGGCATTGGTCATAACCGGTCACTCCACGGGCTCGGGCAAGATGCTTGCGGGATCGCGTGCCAGCGCGTCGGCGTAAAGCGCGGCAGCGGCGGCCGAGAAGCGGCGCGCGGCCGCGGTATCGGCGCGACTGGTCAGGATCACGGGTACCCGCGCACCGACCACTAGGCCCGCAGTCTGCGCATCGGCCATAAAGACAAGGTTCTTGTAGATCATGTTGCCGGCTTCGATATTCGGCACGACCAGCACATCCGCCGCGCCCGCCACCGGCGAGGAAATGTGTTTGGTCCGCGCCGCTGCCGCGTCCACCGCGGCATCGAGGTCGAGCGGACCGTCGACGATGCCGCCGACGATCTGACGCCGATCGGCCATCTTGGCCAGAATCGCCCCGTCGAGGGAGGCTGGCATCTTCGTGTGCACCGTCTCCACGGCGGCCAGCACCGCCACCTTCGGCAGCTCAATGCCGAGCGCGCGCGCGAAGCCGATCGCGTTCTGGCAGATGTCACGCTTCTCATCGGTGTCAGGTGCGATATTTAGCGCAACGTCGCTGATAACGAAGCGGCGCGCATAGGTCGGCACCGACACCATCGCGCAGTGGCTGATCAGCCGCCCGGTGCGCAGTTTCGCTTCCTTCTGCATGACCGCGTGCAGCAGCACGTCCGTCTCCAGGCTGCCCTTCATCAGCGCCTGCACCTCGCCGGCACCGGCGGCCATCGCTGCCTTTAGCGCCGAGTCCTCCGGACCCTCGGTCGCCACGATGCGGCAGCCGGAAAGGCTGAGCTTCGCGACCGCGGCGAGCTGGCGCAGTTCCGCCTCCGGCCCGAACAGCACCGGCACGATCAGCCCGGCCTCGGCCGCCTCCATTGCGCCGTTGAGCGATGCGGCGCTGCACGGGTGCACCACGCCGGTGAGCATCGGCTTGAGCTCGCGGCAGCGCTCCAGCAGCCCCTCAAGCCGATGCTCTGGCACCTCGTGCCGCAGCCGCGTTATGGGCGCCACGACCTCCAGCGCTGCGGATGCCACCTGCTGCCCCGCTGGGTCGGTACACTGCCCTGCCAGTATTACGAGCCTCTCGTCTGCCCGCTTCTCTCGCACCACCACCTCCGCCGTCAGGACGGCATTG
The DNA here is from genome assembly GCA_964440215.1 of uncultured Methylocapsa sp. GTDB lineage: Bacteria > Pseudomonadota > Alphaproteobacteria > Rhizobiales > Beijerinckiaceae > Methylocapsa. The sequence goes on along the minus strand of CAYTRB010000045.1, from coordinate 9,769 downwards.
ATTGGCAGGGCAGCTCGCACCTGCACCGAGGTCGATCGGATGGACGACCCGGGGCCAGGCAGGGCCGACCCGACCAGCGCGCTCAAGATCGCAGTGACGATCCCTGCCGCGCCCTGCATGTCGCCGGCGTCGGCGAGGAGGCCCACATCGCCGAAGGCGGCGGCCCAGGCACTTACATCGCGCGCCTGCAGGGTACGCTGCATCGATGCGGTGTCGCCAATCTGAATCTCGTCAAACGTTCGGTTCTCGATCAAGGATAGGTGCCTCTTCTGCGTCAACCCACGACGTGATAGCCAGCATCGACGTATGCGATGTTTCCGGTAATCGCCTTGGCGGCATCGCTGACCAGGAACGCGGCGAAAGCGCCAACATCATCGAGCGTCACCAGCCTGTGCTCGGGGGCTTCATGGACTGCGCGCTCCAGCAGCTCGTCGAAATGCTCGATTCCGGAAGCCGCGCGGGTTTTTACCGGACCCGGCGAAAGGGCGTTGACGCGGATACCCGCCAGCCCGAGTTCGAGGGCCATGTAGCGAACCGCCGCTTCCAAAGCAGCTTTCACAGGGCCCATGACGTTGTAATGCGCGATAGCCTTTTCGGCGCCGTAATAGCTCATCGCCAGCAAGCAACCGCCCGTCGTCATCAGCGGTTCACTAAGCTTGGCCATCCGCAAGAAGGATTGCACGGAGACCTGCATAGCGAGTGTGAATCCCTCGGCCGAGCAATCTGTAATCCGTCCTTGCAGATCTTCCTTGCGAGCATAAGCGATCGAATGCTGTACGAAATCGAGCCGCCCCCAGTCCTTTGTGACGCGCTCATAAACGGCCTCGAGCTGGCCCGGCACGGTGACGTCGCACGGCATGAAGATGTCGCTCTGCAGCGCAGCCGCCAGCGGACGCACATAGGGCTCCGACTTAGTATTGAGATAGGTGATCGCCAGTTCGGCGCCCGCGGCGCGGAAGTGTCGGGCGCAGCCGTACGCAAGACTGTGCTCGTTGGCGATGCCGATAATAAGGCCCTTTTTGCCGCTTAGCGTGTTCATGACATTCTCCCTGGGCGTGACCGGGCCCTGCCGGATGCCATCTCCTCGTGGGGCCTGATGACATTGGCGTCATACTCGGCGAGCCGGCTTTTCGCATCTGCCTTGCTCAAACCTGACAGCGATGCATGCTGCTAGGCGCACTCCTCCACGATGCAAGCGGTGTCGAACGGACCGGTCTCAGCAGCTCAGTGCTTCTGTTCGGTGGCAAGCCCGGTCCATCCCACCCGGCCCAGTCAGGTCGCAAATTCACGGCCGCACTCTGTGACATCGCCTATTCCTTGAAACGAAGGGGCGCCGGAAAGACACGTCGCGACCGAACCGATCCCGCTCAGTGCGACAGCGCGGAGGGCTGGGCGGTCGTCCTGGCGACGGAGGTTTGGCCGAAGGTCGCAGGAGCCACCGGCTTCCCAATCGGCAACATCAATACCTGCGACAGTCGGGCCAAGCGGTCCCCCTCGGCGGCGAGCGGAGTGTCGCCCGTGCCGACGATCGCGTTCACCTGCTTCAGCAGATCCCTCCGCGCATCCGCCTCCGGCACCAAGGACGCAAGCACTTCAACCGCGCGTTCGTGATCGAGTTGCAGCACAAAAAACTGGTCCCGCACCAGCACTTTGAACTCGGGCAGCGATAGGTGCATGAGCTGCTGCCGTGCGACATTCAGCGCGAGTGCACATCGCTGGTCGAGCGCCTGGTCAGCCGCGATGACGTACAGTACCGCCCGGGTCAGCGCTTCGTCGAACCCACCTGTCTTCAGCATCGCCGCGTATGCGTTCGCCTGGGCTTGTCGTGCCGCCTGCTTCTCGGGCGATGTGCCGGGGGCCTGCCTCACCTCGCTGCCGGCGTTGAGGCCGAGGAGCGCTTGCACGAATGGCGAGCCATAGAAGTTGAAGAAGGTCTGTTCGGCCATTCGGTCCCGCGCCACGCGATAGGCATCCAGGGCCGCAATGATCTGGTCCGAGACCTTCGTCTGCAGCGCGAGGAACGGGTTATCGGCGGCCACCGGCTTGCGGGAAGCGGCCACGCTGGCAGCCAGCTTCTGCACGCCCTTCATCCAGGGGTTTCTGTCGGCGAAGATCGTGTAGCTAAGCCTGAGCGGATTCACGGCTTGGGCCAGGTCCGCCGCCGGCTGGTTGGCGAGCGCGCGCACCAAGGGCTGTATTAAGGTACGATAGAGCGAGAGGTTCAGTTCCGACAGCCGGGCCACAGCGGCGAAGGCACGATCGTCCCCGGGGCTGTTGCGCCCCAGCGCGCGGATGTCGTCGAGCCTGCGGGCCTCGAAGCGGGCCGTCCAGTCGCCAGTTACGAACCCGCCCGCGGGCAAAGCCGACGGGCGCGGAGAAATCACCATCTCATAGAGACCGGGCGGCAGGCAGTCGATGACGTCCATCAGCTCCACGAACTCCTCGTCCTGCTTCGACCCCACCTTGCTGGACACGAAGAGGGCGAGATGCCCGATCTTGTGGCTCAGGCAGTACACGATCGTCCGGCCAGTGGCGCGGATGTCGTCGACGTCCCGATACAGATCGAGGATGAAGCCAAGCGTCTGCGGCGGCGGACTGATGTTGTCACCCGTCGAGGTAAACACAATGATTGGCGAGGTGATGTTGCGAACATCGAAGGTCGTGCCATCCCGCGACTGCAGCTGGTTGCGAGTCAGCTTGTCGCCGATGAAAAAATTGTCCACCAGGAACTGCAACTCGTCGCCGTTCAGCTGGATAAAGTCGCCCCACCACTTCTCGAAGTCAAGGTAGCGCTCCGCCCCTGTGTCGATGTTGGTATAGATCTCGTACTGTTTGCCCCACAGCCAATTTGCCGGACCCAGACTGTCGAAGTTCAAGACCAGCCAGGTCCCGTCGAACTTCCCGTTGCCCAGGTCGCTGGTCATCGCGGTAAGCCAGCTGCCGCCGAGCAGCCCACCGGAATAGCGCATCGGGTCTTTTCCGTGCACGCCCTGCCAGTACGACATCGGCGAGCCGGCGACCAAGCAGGGCCCGAATAGGTCGGGCCGCAGCATGGCAACCATCAGCGTCTGGTAGCCCGCCTGGCAGTTGCCGATGGCAAAAGGACGCGGCGCGTCGGGATGAAGCTCGACGACACGCTCGAAGAACTTCACTTGGCCCTCGACGATGTCGAGGAACTGCTGGCCCGGCGCAGGCATCGCTCCGAAGCCAATGAAGTAGACCGGATGGCCCGCATTCAGGGCGTCGCCGATCTCGCTCTCCGCCTTGAAGCCACCAATGCCCGGCCCTTGGCCAGCGCGGGGGTCCACCACCACGACAGGCCGCTTGCGCGGGTCGATCGCGACCCCTGGCGGCGGCACGATGCGGGAAAGTGCGTAGTTCATCGGCCGTGGCAGCGACCGGCCGCTCATCAGGACCTCGTGGTCGAAGCGCAGCACGGTCGCCATCGGCCGTGATGTGATCTCGATCTCTTCGTTGCCACGCTGCCGCAGCAGCTCGAGCAAGAGAACGTTGCGTTGGAACGCATCGACCATGTATTCCGGCCAGGTCGTCATAACGTTGCCCCAAGGCGCTGCGGGGGAAGTCGGAAAAACGGGTAACTCCAGGCCGAACGGGTTCATTGCCGATGCCGGCTTTGATATAGAACTATCTGCCATCTTCATCTCCCAACCCAAAACTGCCTCAGTGCGGTCGCTCTCGCCGCGATCTGCCTATGGACGCGATTGAGTCCACGACCTAACCAACTAGAATCTGCCAAGCAGCGCCGGTAGACTCGGAAACTACTCAGATCCGTGCATGATAAACCTTGAAGATCACATATTGACGACCCGGGAATTGATCACCGCACCGGCTCCGAGCAACGTCTCACGCGACGGGATATTGGAACGCGCTCGGATCTTCACGGTTCTCTCAACCGAATCCCGTCGAGCTGACGCTCGCATGCGTTGACCCGGGCAAGCGTCGCGGACGCCATCGCTGTCCCAAGAAACTGGGGCTGTCATTCGCGGTAGTACCAATAGCCCGGCCAGTCGTAATGGCCGTGTAGCTGTTCCTCGTAGGCGTGATCGACCATTGCGACGGAATCCCAAGGCGGACTAGCCTTGACCTGCGCGCGAGTAATGTTGAGCTCAACATGGCGATCCGCCCAGTCGATCTCGCGTACCGCATAAGGCGAGATCAGGACATGCTCTCCGGGCCACCAGTTCCTTGTGTCGATACCAAAGTAACGGATGTCCCAATTGGCGTGATCGAAGACAAAATTCTCAACATGGCCGATCTCGCCATCGGTGGCGTGGACATGATAGCCTATAACCTCGGTGGTGCTCCGTAGATGCGAATCCGCCTCGTCCGGACTAGCTGCGGCGGCGGCCTCATCCGGCGGGACGCCACCAACCAAGGGTGGCAGCGAAAAGGGCGTAGCGATAGCGCCCACACCGAAATAGCTGCTGCCCCAAGCGGGATCCCAGCCGTAGTAATCATAAAGATGGGCTTCCATCTGACGCGACACCGGCAGGTGTTCGAGGAAATCGGGGCTTCCCTCGACTTCCGCCTTCGTCAGCTTCACGGCAATCGATTGCCGCACGGGGTCCGGCGCCCCAAGCACCGACGGATGGAGCAGAATTTTCCGCCGTGGCAGCCAGCTCCCCGCACCGAGGACCAGCCACCTGATCTTCCAGCTCTGATCGTCAAACAGGAAGTCGCGGACGGCGCCGATCTTGCCGTCGCTTGCCTCGACGGCGTAACCCATAAGCGTTGATTCGACGAACAGCATGGTGGACTCCTTCCAAAATAAGTCTCTGTTATTTATTTGGGGGCGCGTCTGTCTTCATCTAAGCCTTGTCACTGTAGATGCCGCTACTCCTCCGTGTGCCTACTCACTTCTCGAAAAGCTGATACACGACACCCAGGCGAGCCAGCACTCTCGAACATAACTCCAACCGATCCTTTTGGGGATCGCTGTTGCCGTGATACCGCTTCTCGAATACATCGCGCGCCTTCCAACGAAGATGGAGTATGCGTCCATCATCATTTCCAGCTCTCCGGCCGCTCAAGAAGCGTCAAGAGAGCCGCCCGTTTGATTGCTTGCGCTGGTTTAATAGCAGCCGGAAAGAAGCGTCGATCGCGGCCTGGCACATCGCGCGAAAAAACAAGGCGTTTGTCGACACTGTGGGAGGACAATTGCGTCTGCCGTTTCTGCTGCCGTATTCCCCGGATCGTGATACTGAAAAGTTGGTATGCAACCATCTGAAGGCTGACAAGATTGTACGCAGTGCGACGGTGAGAGACTCCGCTCCTTGCATCTAAAAGGAACGCTCAAAAGCGCCGCCTGAAGTGGCTATCGACTTATTAACCCTTTTCATGACACGCTTTTTCGCAGCCGTCGTACTTGCCTCATCTATTTGCTGCCGAGCCGGCGGTTGATCGGCTCTCGAGTGCCATTGGGCTTCATTTCTTAATTTGTAAGCTGCTTGCGGATTTCCAGCAATTCTTGGCGGCGCTCGTCGGTCGTCTTTGGATAGCTCATCTCAAGACCTTCGAGGGTATCAAGGACGATTTGGGATACGATCAGCCGAGCGTTCTCTTTGTCGTCGGCGGGAACGACATACCAGGGCGCGTCGCGAGTGCTTGTCGCACTAAGGCATTCCTCATACGCCTTCATATAGTGCTTCCAGTATTTCCGCTCCTTGATATCCGCAAGGCTGAATTTCCAGTTCTTTTCCGGCTCGTCGATACGCGCCAGGAAACGCTTGCGCTGCTCTTCCTTCGAGAGGTGGAGGTAGAACTTCACGATGCGAGTTCCGTTGACATGGAGATGTCTCTCCAAATTCGCGATAGAACGATACCGGTCGTGCCAGATCGCCTTGTCATCGTCTGGCACGTCCGGGATGGCTTCGCTGTGGAGAATCTCGGGATGTACTCGGACGATCAACACTTCCTCGTAGTAGGATCGGTTGAAGATACCGATCCGCCCGCGCTCCGGGAGATCACGAGTGGTGCGCCAGAGAAAATCGTGTTGCAATTCGGCAGGGCTTGGATGTTTGAAGCTGAAGACCTGGCAGCCTTGCGGATTGACACCGGACATAACGTGCTTGATGGCCCCATCTTTTCCGGCGGCATCCATAGCCTGGAAGATCAGCAGCACGGCGTAGCGGTCGGATGCGTAGTGAAGCTGCTGCAGCGAGCTTAGTTGCGCAACGTGCTCCTCTAGCAGCTTTTGATATTGGTCCTTCGACTTATACACAGGCTCCACGGTCGTCGGCCACTTCCCAAGATCAACTTCGCCGCCTTCCTTCACGCGGAAGTCTTTTGCACTGATTTTCATTTCCACCCTTTCGCCGGTGCTGGCCGCATGGTTAGGGCCGGTTCGTTTGAGAGTCTCATCTTTCTAAATCTGCCAATCTGCATGGACTCGTCCCGAACCCTTCGCGGCCTTGCCGCCTCTATAGTTCATTGGCTTACTCGGCTGCCGCTTTCGCTGATGATCAGATCATCACCTGGCTTTAGGTCGCCTTTGACAATTTCCGTGTAGGCGCCGTCCTGAAGACCGAGTTGGACTGGGACCGCTGTCGGCCGCCCCTCGCGCAGTATCCAGACCTGCGGCCAGCCAGCCAGCGGCGTTCTGGCGCCGGAGCTGCCGCTCGCGGCCGCGCGGCCAGCGGGCGAATAGCGCAGCGCTTGATCCGGCGCGCGGAGGACGTCGTCACGTCTGTCGACCACGATCTTGATCGCCGCTGTCATGCCGGGCTTGAGCAACAGTTCCGGATTGGATGCGGTGATAACGACGTCATAAGTCGCGGCGTTCTGGATGGTCTGCGGCGATGGGCCAATATGCGTCACTTCGCCAGAGAAGGACCGATCGGGAAAAGAGTTGACCGTGAACGAGGCCTTGTCGCCGAGCTTGATTTCGCCGACAGCATCCTCGCTGACCTTTCCATTGACTTGCATAACGCTGAGATCTGCCGCGATGAGGAAGAGCGGCGGCGTTTCTGCGCCCGCCGCGACTGTCTGGCCTATCTTGCCGTTGCGCGAGACGATTGTTCCATCTATTGGCGCGATGATATCGGTGTCGCCGAGATTAGTCTCGGCGGCATGAAGCGCTGCTTGAAGCTCTGCTACCGTCGCCTCGTCGAGCTTCATCTGCATCTGCTCGTGCTCATAGGTTCTGCGCAAATTGTCGAGCGCTTTCCGGGAAATGGCTCGACGCTTCGAACGCCATGAGGCCCGCTCGAAGCGCCGGGCCTCATGGCGCTCGAAGGCCGTTTTCGCGTAGGCGAGATCCGTTTTGTCCCTTTCGAGCCGATCCTCGGCTGCCGCCAGATCGGCGTCGCCCTGATCCACCACGGTTTGATAGGGGAGCGGGTCAATTTTCGCGCAGATCTGGCCCGCCTTCACTTTTGTGTTGGCGGCGCAATCGAGCGTCTGAATCACGCCGGAGACGCGAGCGCCGACTGGCGCTGTCGCTGTCGGAACGACGCCACCGCTTGCGGTCACGGCGCGGACGATTGAGCCCACTTCGATCTTCTGCGTCGCGTAGTGAGCGGTGGCGGTGCGATGGGCCGACCAATAGAGCCAGCCACCGCCGCCGCCGAAAGCCAGAAGGACGAGGGCGACGACGGCGGCAGCCGGTATTCGCCAATGGGCAGAGACCCAACCGGCAGCCGTGTGATCCCCAGTCCCAGCCGATTGAAACTGTCCGCCTTCGGGCGATCCGGCCGGCGCGCGCGGATGTCGCGACTCGATCCAAGCCCGGGCTTGTGGTGTTCTCACGGCGTCCTTTTTGGCGTCCTTCTGGGCCGGATCGAGAATCCAATAAGCGAGTAGTTTCATGGGGTCAGTCACAAAGAACCAGACGAAGGCATAGCCCCAAACGATCCCTGCATACTTCCAGCCGAGCGGTGTCACGAGCCAGGCGCCATAGACCGAAATCAACGTTGCCGCCGCCTGCGTGCCGCACACCGCCGCCAGCAGGATCCACGCAGGGCGCGTCGACCACCACGGACCGCGCGTGCGGGTTTGGAAGATCGTCAAATGCCCGGCGACCGACAGCATGAGGTACATCATTGTCTGGATGTGCGGATGGTCGAGGTGAAAAACGCGGTCGCCCAGGTAAAACAGGCCAAACGCTGCTACAGGGCCAATAAGACCCAGCACCGTGGCGATTCCCAGAACCAGCCGCATGTTCCAGGCTTCGGGCGCGTTCTTGTAAAGCACATTATCATAGGCAATCGACAGGATGGCGCCGTCGTTGAGCAGGGCCAGCATGACGATCATCACCGCCGTCAGCGGATAAAAGTTAAAGATCAGGATCGCCAGCGTCATGAACAAAAGCACGCGCAACGTCTCCGCGATGCGGTACATCGCGTAACTGTTCATGCGCTGGAAGATCTTCCGGCTCTCCTTGATCGCGTCGATGATCACCGACAGGCCGGGCGTCGTCAGCACGATGTCCGCCGCCGCGCGCGCCGCGTCCGTCGCGCCCGAAACGGCGATGCCGCAGTCGGCTTGCTTCAGCGCCGGGGCGTCATTCACCCCATCGCCCGTCATGCCGACGATATGGCCGCGTTTTTGCAAGTCAGCCACAATGTGGAACTTGTGTTCAGGGAACACCTGAGCGAAGCCGTCCGCCTTCTCGATAGCCTCGGCCACCGCCGTTGTCGTTTGCTGCTTTTCGTCACCCAGACTGCTGGCATCGAGAATGTCGGTGCCCATCCCAAGTTTCTTGGCGGTTTCCACGGCGATGGCCAACGCATCGCCGGTCACCATCTCGACCTTCACGCCCATATGTTGCGCGGTCGCGATGGTTGCCTTAGCATCTTCCCGCGGCGGATCGAACAGAGGCAAAACACCAAGAAGCTGCCATGGGCCGTCGCCCTCAGCCCGCGCCACGCCCAAGGCACGGAAGCCGCGTGCCGCGAAGTCATTGACGGCTTTCTCGACGGCGACCTTCACCTGCCCGGCATTGGCCGATAGCTTCAAGATGACCTGCGGCGCGCCCTTGGTCACCTTGAACTCTTTTCCGTCCGGGCCCTTGACGGCGGCTTCGGTGCGTTTATGCACCGGGTCGAACGGCTGGAAATGGGTCACATGGTAGCCCTGCAACGCCTGGTTATCTTTCAGGCCGCCAATCACTGCCAGATCTATGGTGTCGTTATTGTCCGCGCGCGACGCCAGCGCAGCATTCAGGACGACTTGATCGGCAGGGATATCGTTGACGCTGAACGGATCGCCCAACGTCAGCTTGTTCTGGGTCAGGGTGCCGGTCTTGTCAGCGCACAGCACGTCGACACCCGCCAATTCCTCGATTGCCACCAAATGGCTCACGATCGCCTGCTTCTTTGCAAGCAGACGCGCGCCGACCGCCATCGTCACCGACAAGACTGTCGGCATCGCCACGGGGATCGCGGCCACGGTCAGCACCAAGGCGAACTGCAATGTTGTGAGGATGGGGTCGCCGCGGAAGATCGCGACGGCAACAATCGCCGCCACCAGAACCACAGCGAAAATAATCAGGTAATTGCCAATCTTCAGAACCGCGCGTTGAAAATGGCTGACTGTGTGCGCGTCCTGCACCAGTTGCGCCGTCTTGCCGAAGTAGGTGTTCGCGCCCGTGGCATAGACCAGTGCGCCGATTTCACCCTGACGAATGATCGAACCGGAAAACACGGCCTCGCCCGACTTGCGGGTGGCGGGCAATGACTCCCCCGTCAGCGCGGACTGATCCACCTCCACGGGGTCGCCTTCGAGCAAGCGCGCATCCGCCGGCACAATG
>CAYTRB010000044.1:0-22032 GCA_964440215.1 uncultured Methylocapsa sp. | reverse complement strand
GAAGCGGTCTACTAGTCGCTTCTCTTCGATTTGGTGGACGCGTGTTGGCTAACCGCAAAGCTCCTGTAGCGATCACTAGCTACCCTCGCTCACTGGTGCCTCATCAAATTTTGATATGCACTCTCTTCGCGTGCCCTCCACCTAAGAGACGACAACCTCCTCACGAGAGCGTATAATGATTAAAAAATGCAGCTCGCGGTTCGGTGTGACGAGCGGCTTTAAGCAAAGCTTCGCCGCGACTTCGTGACCGCTTGTTGCTCGGTTCGGGAGGAACGCCAATGCCGAAGTTTCATGTGATTGTCGGTCCGGATGCGACTGCGGTCTATCCCAGCGTGCGCAAGATCGGTCCAGCGGACCTCAAAGATGCTCTGGCCAAAGGCATCGATGATTTCTTGGCGATGCCGTCATCTCTCTTGTTTTTAGGCCTGATCTATCCAATCGTCGGCATATTCCTCGCCGGCTATGCTCTGCCACTGATTTTTCCGCTGATGGCGGGTTTCGCTCTGGTTGGTCCCTTCGCCGGGATCGGCTTGTATGAGATAAGCCGGTGCCGGGAGCTTGGCCTCGATACCTCGTGGGCGCACGCGTTTGGCGTGGTGCGCTCGCACTCGATTTTCTCGATCCTGTCGCTCGGTCTCTTGCTTCTGGTGATTTTTGCGGGCTGGGAATTCACAGCCCAGGCTCTTTACGTATCATTATTTGGAACCACGCCGCCGGAGTCCATTACACAATTTATCACGAATATCTTCGATACGCCTCAGGGCTGGAAACTTATCGCATATGGCACGGCCATCGGTTTCATCTTTGCCGTGGTGGCGCTGAGCATTAGTGTCGTCTCGTTTCCCCTGCTTCTGGACCGCGACGTCGAGGTCCCGGTGGCGGTTCTGACTTCCGTAAAAGCGGTGTGGGAGAACCCTTTCACCCTGGCGCTGTGGGGACTGATCGTCGCAGCGAGCTTGGCGATTGGCTTCTTGCTGCTGTTCGTCGGGCTAGCGGTCGCGGTGCCAATCCTCGCCCATTCGAGTTGGCATCTCTACCGGAAAGTCGTGGAACCGGCCGCCCCCGTGTGATGCCAAGCTGTGGAGAGAGGCCTTGGCGGAGAGGGCCCATCCTTCGAGACGCTTTCCCCGACTAAACCCGCCGTCTCAGCCTGAGAGCGGCGGAATCCGCAGCACTTGGCCAGGAAATATCTTGCCCGGTTTGGACAGCAAAAGCTTGTTGGCGTCAAAGATCAGATGATATTTGACGCCATGGCCGTGGCCATACACAGCTTCGGCGATCTTCCACAGCGTATCGCCAGGCTTGAGGGTATAAAACTTCAGCTCAGGAGCTTTGGCTGCGGCTGCGATATCGCTTTGGCCTGGAGCAACGCCAGCCGGGCTGCCGCTCGCCGAGGCGGTTTGCTTGGCTTCCCCCGGCACGGCGGCGCTGTCCGGATGAGTAAGTTTGTTCTCTTTGGATTCGACTTCGGTTTTTGCAATACCGAGAGCGTGTTTGTCTACCTCTTTCTCTATTTGAGCAGGCGGAGAGACGGTGGTTCCAATCTCCGACCCTGACGTTTTGGCCTTGAGAGCAGCGGTCTGAGCGGTAGCACCCCCAGTTCCGAAAAAGGCGACCCGCGTTAAGTGCGTGTAATCCGATTCGAACGCCATGATGGCGACAAACAGCAATACCGCGCCCGGCGGAACCAGAATGGCATACATCAAGGCCAGGCGCTCCCAGGCCATGTGCATGAAGACAGCGACAATCAAGCCCGCTTTCACGACCATGAAAAGCAGGATCAAAGACCATCTGACATATCCTTGCAAGCCAAAGTAGTCGACCAGATAAGAGCAAGTGCTCAGGACGAATAGCCAACCCCAGACAATGAGATAAAGCCTAATCGGATGCTGCTGCCCTTCTACATGCGCACTTTCCTCTGTCATGTTTCTCTCCCTCACCAAAGGTAGAAAAGTGCAAAGATGAACACCCACACAAGATCAACGAAGTGCCAGTAGAGACCCATGGTTTCGACGACCTCGTAGCGCCCCTTCCTGCTGGTGAAAAAGCCTCGCCTTCCGTTGTCGAAATCGCCCCGCCAAACTTTTCGCGCAATGATGAGCAGGAAAATCACGCCGATCGTCACGTGAGTGCCGTGGAAGCCCGTGATCAAGAAAAAGCACGAGCCAAACTGAGCCGCCCCCCACGGGTTGCCCCAAGGCCGGACTCCTTCCAAGATCAGCTTGGTCCACTCGAAAGCCTGCATTCCGACGAAGGAGGCGCCAAATGCCGCCGTCGCCAACATCAAGGCCGCGCATTTGACGCGATCACGGCGATAGCCGAAGTTGACAGCCATTGCCATTGTTCCGCTGCTGCTGATCAAGATGAAGGTCATGATCGCGATCAGGATGAGGGGAATTTTTCTGCCGCCGATCGTCAACGCGAAGACTTCACTGGGGTTCGGCCAAGGCACGGTCGTCGACATCCGCACCGTCATGTAGGAGAGTAGAAAACAGCTAAAAACAAAGGTGTCGCTGAGGAGAAAGATCCATATCATGGCCTTTCCCCAGGTGGCGCTCTTGAACGCACGTTGGTCCGAGGACCAGTCCGCGGCAAAGCCTTGCCAGCCTCCGGAATGTGCGCGGGCTTCCAACGTATTTGGATGAGCCGATTCGGTCATTTGTTCCCCCGAAATCCTCTGTTGAGCATTTTCAGGCGTGTCGGAAACAGTCTCAGCGTCAGAGAATACGACAAATCAAAGAAACGAGACCGCTGTCCGATTCGATCGGATCAGTCAGCAACAGCAGACTGAAAAAAACAAGCCAGACCAAAAGCAGAAAATGCCAATATATGGCGCATAACTCGACGCTCAATCGTATCTGGCCCGCCATAACAGATCGCCATGCTTTATCCATGGTTCTGCCCAAAGCGACGAGACCGCCCAATACATGCAGACCGTGCACGCCAGTGATCAGATAAAAGAAAGCGGCGGCTGCATTGGCCGTCAAGAAATAGCCTGCTGCGTCGAGCTGCCGCCATGCCAAGAGCTGGCCCGCCAGGAATGCGAGAGCGAAAACGCAAGCTGCGAATAGGCCGGCCCTTACGGCGTCCATCTTTCCCCGGCGCGTGGCGACCTGCGCCCATTGCAATGCGCCACTGCTCGCAAACAGCACGGCCGTGTTCAGCCACAACAGCTTCGGTACCGGCGCAGGCCTCCATTCCCCCATTTGCGTCCGCATCGAGTAGGCGCTGAGCAAGAGCGCGAAGAGGGAGCCGACGATGGCGAGAAACAGCCCCAATCCTATTTTCGCGGCGGGAACGGACGAGCCGCCTGTGTCACCGATCACTCCCGTTTCCAACCAGGGTTTTGCGGTTATCCTTTGCTGCAACAACCACCACGCGACAATGGCCGCTAAGACAGCCAAGAATATGAAGGTGATATTCATGACGCGGCCGCCACGGGCATTTGTTGGGCCGGGGGCTGGTTTTGCGGCAGAAAATCCTGCGATGCACCTGGCACACTGTAATCATAAGCCCAGCGGTAAACGATTGGCAGCTCCTTGCCCCAGTTGCCATGTCCCGGCGGGGTTTGGGGTGTCTGCCACTCCAGCGTCGTGGCCCTCCAAGGATTGCTGCCAGCAAGTTTGCCCTTAAACAGGCTCCATATCAGATTAAAGAAGAACACGACCTGCGCGGCGCCCACAATCAATGCCGCTGCGGTGATAAAAACGTTCAGCGTTGCGGCCGATGGTGGGACAAAAGCCGTCTCACCCAACTCGTAATACCGGCGCGGTACGCCGATAAACCCCAGGTAGTGCATCGGGAAGTAAATCAAATAGGCGCCAAGGAAGGTGACCCAGAAGTGAAATTGCCCGAGCCTCTCGTTCCACATCCGGCCGGTGATCTTGGGGTACCAATGATAGATCCCCCCGAAAACGACGAGAATGGGCGCGATCCCCATAACCATATGAAAATGGGCGACGACAAACATCGTGGCTGAAAGCGGAACGTCCACAATCACATTGCCGAGAAACAAGCCCGTGATTCCCCCGTTCACAAACGTGACAATGAAGCCCAGGGCGAACAGCATGGGGACGGTAAGGTGGATGTCACCGCGCCACAGGGTCAGCACCCAATTGTAGACCTTGATGGCTGTTGGGATGGCAATGATCAGCGTCGAGGTCGCGAAGAAGAATCCGAAAGGCGGATTCATCCCGCTTATGTACATGTGGTGACCCCAAACAATGAAGCTGAGGACAGCGATTGCCACTAATGCCCACACCATCATGCGATAGCCGAATATGTTTTTTCTCGCATGAGTGCTGATCAGGTCGGAGACGATGCCGAAGGCAGGCAAGGCGACGATGTAAACCTCAGGATGGCCGAAAAACCAGAAGAGGTGCTGGAACAAGATCGGACTGCCTCCACCATATTTCAGGTGTTCCCCGGCCTGGACGATGGCAGGCATGAAGAAGCTCGTCCCTAGAACCCTATCCAACAGCATCATGACGGAGGCAACGAACAAGGCAGGGAAGGCCAGCAGTGCAAGGATAGTCGCTGTGAAGATGCCCCATACCGTCAAGGGCAAACGCATCATCGTCATCCCGCGTGTGCGGCCCTGGAGCACCGTCACCACATAGTTCAAGCCGCCCATGGTGAAGCCAATAATGAATAGGATCAGGGAAGCCAGCATCAGAATGATACCCCAGTCCTGCCCTGGAGTGCCCGCGAGTATGGCCTGGGGTGGATACAGGGTCCAGCCAGCGCCGGTGGGCCCGCCCGGCGCAAAGAAGCTCGCCACCAGGACCAGCACCGCGAGCAAATAGACCCAATAGCTCAGCATGTTCACATAGGGAAAAACCATGTCCCGGGCGCCCACCATCAGCGGGATGAGATAATTGCCAAAGCCTCCCAGGAACAGCGCGGTGAGCAGGTAGATCACCATGATCATGCCGTGCATCGTGATGAATTGGTAGTAGTTGCTCGGGGTGATAAAGGAGAAGGTGCCCGGGAACGCCAGTTGCAGCCGGATCAACCACGACAACACGAGCGCCACCAATCCGATGCTGATCGCCGTGATCGAGTACTGGATGGCGATGACTTTGGCGTCCTGGCAAAAGACGTATTTCGTCACCCAGCTCTTCGGATGGTAAAGCTCTACGTCTTCGACTTCGGCAGGCGGGATGACTTCGACTGTGCCAATATCGACCATCGAATGTTCTCCTCGTTCCTCGCTGCTGAGGCTCTCTGACGCGGCTCAAAGAGTTTGGAGTCTCAAGCGCGAAGGTTCTCACTCCCCAAGATTATTGCCTCAGATTTACTTTTTTAGCGTGCCCGGTTAACTGCGCGAAGGTCTGCTGCTTTTGCAGCCAGGCCTGATAGTCACCCTCCTCCTCAACCACGACGCTGCCCCGCATCTCTGGATGACCAACGCCGCAAAATGCCGCGCAGAGAACTTCGAATGTTCCGGTCCTGGTCGGGGTGAACCAAAAGTAGGTGACGAGACCGGGCATCAAATCCATTTTGGCACGAAACTCAGGGACATAAAAGTCGTGTATGACGTCGATGGAGCGGAGCAAAACCTTGACCGGTTTGCCGAGCGGCAGGTGCAAGTCGTCGGCGACGATCATGAGATCGTCTTGCCCGTTGGGATCGTTCGGATTCAAACCCAAGGGATTGTCCGAACTAACGTAGCGTGGATCGGTTGTGCCGAGCAGGCCATCTCTCCCGGGGAGACGAAAGCTCCACTGCCATTGCTGACCCACGACCTCGATCTTAGCCGCGCCTTCCGGGACGGTGACGAATTGATACCAAACAAACAGGCCTGGTCCTAACAGGGCTGCGACGGCCACCGTTGTTCCGATGGCGAGGGCCCACTCCAGTCTATTGTTTTCCGGCTGGTACGCGGCTCGCCTTCCTGCCCGGTGCCGGAAGCGAAACACGCAAAAGGCCATAAACAAAATGATGGCGATGTAACCGAAGCCGGTAATCCAAAACGTGAGGATGACCGTATTATCGATGTAGCCCCAGTTTGAAGCAATCGGCGTCAACCACCACGGGCTAAGCAAGTGGAACGTCACCGAGCCGATCACGATCAAAACCAGGACGAGTGCTAGGATTGTAGCCATTCCTAATTCATCCTTGCCTCTATGAGGTGCCGTTATGAACTTCCATGGCGAACCAGCTTTCCGATGCTGAGCGCGGTAATGTAAATGAGCCGCGCGGCGTGAATTTCAACTCACCTCTTCGTCTTCATGGATTCACCCTGCCAGGTTTGAAGTCGAAATGGCGAACGCCCGCTCGCCGGCAATTTCCGCCAAAAGCACGAAAAGAAAGAGGATCGAAAATCTAAACAGCTGCATCGCGCGCCGATCCACCTTGGGCCCGTCCGGATCACATAAACCCGCGCCGCCGGGGCGGGCCAATTGGCGACAATACCCAAGGTCATGACTGAAAGAACGGCGAGGACCAAGCCAAAGCCCAGCGCGTCCTCATTCAGCATGCGGCCGGCGGGAATGGGCCGCTTTCTGGTGCGCCGCATCAGCGCGTCGATGGAGGCCAGCGGTACCGGCATTATTGGAGTAAGCGGCGATAGAGCGGCGGCTTCATGGAAAAGCCCGTTCGCTCCTGGATTCGAATCCAGCAAAATCAGCGGTCACTTTCGACCGCAGCTGTTGGATGATCGGAAGCGCTAAGCTAAAAGCGTCGCTGAGTTGTGCCATGCTCACGCCTGCTGGATCATCGGTCCGTGAGAGCTATCATCGTGCGACAATGTTGCCACAAAAGGGAATGAAAAAAAATTGACACAACCGCGGAAGAAGCCGATCATTTCTGTGCTACCACCGTTGCTCACAAGAGCCAGTTGGAAGCAGAAGGTGCCTTCTTTCGGACAACCCATCGGTTCCACTGCAAGGGAGAAGCGATGACTCCACCGGGCCAATGTGACCGACCCCAACAGGCGTGGGGTCACGGTGACGCGAAAGCCTAAAATGCCGGGCCGAAACGCCGCTGCCGACAATTTGATATCATCATGCGGTAATGCCCGTGAAGGCCAAACGTGTGTTAGCCGCGATTGAACCTGCATAAATCACAGATCGCTTCGCAGAGCCGAAGCAGAGCCCCGCAGTTGCTTGAATGCACCGGGGCTCACTGTGTATCTGTCGCATGTTAGGCATCTATGGCATGTTAGAATGCCCGGCTTCCTCGGCGCGAAGCGATCGTTCCCTCCTCCCAATTCCGCGCTAAAGCGGTGAATTCTCACATTGAATCGAAGGGGATTCCCGGGAGGCGCGGATCGCTATTCACCTTCATAAGGAGGTGAGTGTCTAAACAGATTCGCGTTGCGGCTGGATATGGATTCGGTTGTGCGTCCGATGCTCTAGTGCGGCGGATGGTGCTCAAAATTGCACATGCAGCCGCACGGCGCCGATCGAGACTGGTCCGCGCATGTAATTGTCACCGGGATTGGCGACAAATTGATAATCGAAAGTCATAGCCGCCCAATCGGTGAGGCCTACCGAATAATAAGCCTCGACGATTTTCTCAGGCCGGTAGCTGAGCGCGCCATCGCCGATGATGAGGCCAAGGCCGCCTGCTGCAAGGAAAGCCTGATAATTGCTTGAAAGCCCGTTGACGATGCCAGCCAGGCCCACTCGATCATTGGGGCGGCCCCATGACGTTCCCTTCAACACGCCGCCGAACGATGCGCTCTCATCAATGTCGGTAAACTGCATGATTTCGTCTGACCGTTCTGCCAGCTCAACCGCGCGAAGAGGCCAAGATCATCGGTGACGGTTTGCTCGATGTTAGCGATGAAGCCAAATTCCGAACGGGTCTGGCGCGTCTCCACATCGACACAATCAAGGTCAAAGCGCGGGAGCGCCTATGTCGGTTGTAAACAAGCCCCAAGATGACGCGTCTCGCCTCGCTGAGGCTTCACGCTGTGGCTTGAATCTTCTGGTGGCGCTCGCGATCGAGAAGGAATGCCGGTGATTGTGCTCGCAGGCATGGAGATGGCGATGACGTCAGTCAATGCGGGTAGAGTGCCACCAAACCTGCGACGTGACTACACACAACTTTCTTCCTGCAGCGTAGGATCCCCTCAGAGTCAACACTCCAGACACAATTCTCATCAAACTTGACTCCGACCGGCAGCTCTTAACTTACAGAAATAACTGAAAGACATTGAAACAGACACAGGGATGCGAACTTTCGACCTCAACCTTGTTGGTGCGGGCGGTCGGAATCGAACCGACACTCTGTCACCAGAACTGGATTTTGAATCCAGCGCGTCTACCAGTTCCGCCACGCCCGCTTGGAGCCGCCGATAGCCCCCCTCGCGCTCTGCACTATTCTGCACCTAGCGTGATTTCGACTCGATCCGACGGCCCTCGACCTAATCAACAAAACACCGAAAATCAAACGAATTATCATAATGTCGCGACCAACCACCGCCTGGTAGCCAAACCACTCTTGAGTCCAGCGCGTCTACCAATTCCGCCACGCCCGCGTGGAGCCGCGACTGCGTTTGCGCTTCGGCAGCCGCGGCGCGACACCCTAACGGCTCCCATTTTGGCATAACTGCCACAATCGTCAGCGGCTTCATTCCGCCCTCGGGTACATCACGCCCGAACAATCAGAGCGCCAAATCGCTCGATCCGGTGTCCCCTGAATCGGGGGAAGGTCATCTCGTGAGTTCATTCCATCCGAAGACGCTGTTAGTATATGGTTGCTCATGTCAGGCTCAGAGGCGAGAATGAGTGACAGGTTCACCCGTGCAGCGCAAGCTGGAGAGATTTCCTTCGACCGGTCCTTCTCCGGAACGCCAGGGGAACTCGTCCACCTTTCGCCTCTGGTCCGCAGAATGGTTGCCGGCAATGCCGGGCCAATGACATTCACCGGAACCTGCACTTATGTCGTCGGCACGGGCGAAGTGGCGATCATCGATCCAGGTCCAGATCTTCCAGACCATATGATCGCGCTACTCGCAGCCCTGCGCGGCGAGACCATCACGGCAATTGTTGTCACCCATACTCACAAGGATCACTCCCCAGGAGCGCGTGCGCTCAAGTCCGCGACGGGCACTAGGATTCTCGGCTGCGCGCCACATGATTTCAGACGACGGGCTGCCGGGAATCCTATCGATGCGGCGCATGATTCTGGTTACGTGCCGGACGTGATTCTGAGCGACGGCGATGCGGTCGAAGGAAAGAATTTCACCCTCATCTGCGTCGAGACTCCCGGCCACGCGATGAACCACCAAGCCTTCGCCTTACCAGAAGAAAACGCGCTCTTTTCGGGCGATCATGTGATGGCTTGGTCGACCTCTGTCGTGGTGCCCCCGGATGGCGCGATGCGCTACTACATGGCTTCGCTGGCAAAGCTCTTGGCACGCGATGAGAAAATTTACTGGCCAGGGCATGGCGGCCCGGTGAAGGCGCCTCACATTTTCGTGCGCGCGCTCATCCAGCATCGCCGTATGCGCGAAAAATCGATCCTTTCACGGCTCCGCGCCGGAGACACTACTGTTCCCCTGATCGTTACCAATGTCTACAAAGGTCTTGACCCGGCGCTGACAAACGCGGCGGCCCTTTCGGTCCTTGCGCATCTCGAAAATCTTGTGGAGCGAGGGCTCGTCAGAATGGAAGGAGAGGCGGCGCTTGGCGGCATCTATCGACCAGCATAGACCGAGCATGCTCCGAAAAAGCTACTCGATTTTTTTCGATCGGGAAATTACCTAAACTATGGCAGCTTGCGATCTTATCCAAAAGGTCTGCAACTCTTTAGAATCATGCTCTAGGCGTGCTTAAAATCGAATCGAGATGCTTTAGCGACTCGATTCGCTATTGAATTGGCTCGCTACACTAGTGGCGATGTTTCCATCGCGCTCATTTCTTGTCGACTACAGCTGTCAGGGCTGCCTCGAAATTGGCAATATGGCGCGGATTGGCGCCGAAATCTAGAGGTCCGAAGCGAGATGCCGAACGGATATCGATTCGCGTCTGACCGGCGAGCGGTCTCAGTCTTAGTGTGATATCGGAGGGAAAGCCGAGGATAAAACTGGTGGCGATCGCGTCGATATGGCCAAGCCCGGAGCGGCCTCCCGGCGGCTTCTGTTCGACGATCTTCCAGCCGGTTGCTATCACCGCTTTCACTGCGGCTTCGAAGGCTTCCGGTGCGTCCAGATCGAGGAGAATCGGTTGTATCTGTGGATATGCCTTAAGCTGTGCCTTCCGCCGCGCAATGCCGACGCTTGGAGGCGTGGTGCCTCCGCGGGCAGCCAGCGCCTCGCGAGAGAGAGAAAAATTGGGCGGATTGGCGAGATCGGTCGAAATATCCGGAAGACGCGGCAGCCGCAGGGTTTGTTGCCCGAGATAGGCAGGATAAGCCAAAAGCACTGTCGCGAGAACGAGCCCCGCTAAGGCCTGCCCAGCACCCTTGCGGCCACTGCGCCAGATCACCACAAAAGCCAATATCGCGGAAAGGATCGCGGCGCAGGCGAAGATCAAGGATCCGCCAAGCACTGCAAGGAGGTCAAGGCCCCGCCCAACGACAAGGATGCCCACAACGGCAACGGCGAGCGAAAACACCGCTAGGCGCCGGCTTAGCAATGCCGCCTTGGAATAGGGCTCCTCGATGATCAGACGCCGCATGCCATAGGGTCCTCTTCCGGCCGGCCGCGCACCCGATGCGAAAGCCGGGTCCTGACTGGAGAACAATCCGCAAGCTTTGACAAGCCACCGATCCCCGCCTCTTCCCTGTGGCGGCCGCTTCGCCAAGTCCCATAGAGCATGCTTCGAAAAAGGTCGATAAACTTTTTCAAGTCCGGTATGTTCGACCCCTAACGAATACACGGCTCAGATAGCTAATCAATCATATAGCGAACGCCGGCTCGCAGCTCGTTAACGAAGACCCTCTGTGTCACGGACGCGCCAGTGACGCCCGAGATGCCGCTGACATTTCCAAGATCAAGAAAACGGTAGCCAACGTCAAGTTGCGCTTGCTCCGTCACCGCAATCGCCACTCCAGCCATCACCGCCCAGGCAAATTGATAGTTCATTTGCCCCAGGCTGCGGTCGAGATTGAAGTAGAAACCATCGGTAGTGATCTGGTAAGGCAAATTATTGCTCATGGTCCAATTGACCGACTGCTTGGTCTGCGCCCAGGTGACGCCGGCGCCAACCCCAACATAGGGCGTGAAGCCGCCCCATGACCCGATATCGACATAACCATTGGCGAGCAAATCCCAGCGGTGAATTTCGGTATTAAAATGGCTGGTGCAGGTATCTTGCGCAGAGACAACCACTTGCCCAGAGGGGAGGGTCGTGAGGCCGGTCGTGCAAGTTATCGACGGGCCGTTCCACCCGGCCTGGACCGTCGAGCGATAATCGAGAACGATGTCTGTCCGGAACCGATTGTTGACCCTGTACCCAAATCCGGCACCCGCGCTAAAAGTATTGAGTACGGACGACGACGGGTCAAAGGTATAAGCAGACGACAGTGATGGATCGGATGTAAAGACCGACGACAATTTGGGAAAGGTTTCTGCAGCATAGGCAAGATCGCCGCGAACATACCAGCCGCTGGCAAATTCAACTT
The DNA here is from genome assembly GCA_964440215.1 of uncultured Methylocapsa sp. GTDB lineage: Bacteria > Pseudomonadota > Alphaproteobacteria > Rhizobiales > Beijerinckiaceae > Methylocapsa. The sequence continues at coordinate 10,455 of CAYTRB010000044.1, read as the reverse complement.
TGTCTTGATGCGGCGCTTGGACGAAATCCGGAGAAGGCCCACCATAGTCGAAGTCGGCGCCAGTGGCGCGCTCCGCAAGAGTGAGAACAGATGCCATTGCCGCCGCCCCTACAACGCCGCGTGCGAAAACTTTTGAACGCATGGTTTCATCCTTTCGAAGCGCCCGGGAGCTGCGACCGGGAGCCAATGCGAAAGGAAGACTGAAACCAATTTGTTAAACGCAGCTTAACCATGATGATTTGGCGGATACGGCGGTCAGTTTGGCGAAAGGCAGGAAAAAATGCGCCAGGGCCGCCGCCAATTCGGAAGCGCGTCATGAGCGCACTTGCATGGCCTGGCTTCGCCACTATAGTCGCGCGGTTTCTTAAACCTCCGCGAGTTCTCAATGGCTGGTAAAATAAATGACATCAAAAAAGTCGTGCTCGCTTATTCGGGCGGCCTCGATACATCGATCATCCTCAAATGGCTGCAGACAAATTATGGCTGTGAGGTAGTAACCTTCACCGCCGATCTCGGCCAAGGCGAGGAACTTGAACCGGCAAGGCAAAAAGCACTTCTGCTCGGCATAAAACCGGAGCATGTTTTTATCGAAGATCTGCGCGAGGAATTCGTTCGTGACTATGTCTTTCCGATGTTTCGCGCCAATGCCCAATATGAGGGACTCTATCTCCTCGGCACCTCGATCGCACGGCCATTGATCGCAAAGAAACAGATCGATATTGCCCGCATGACGGGAGCCGACGCGGTGGCTCACGGCGCGACCGGCAAGGGCAACGATCAGGTGCGCTTCGAGCTTGCCTATTATGCGTTGGAGCCCGACATCAAGGTGATCGCACCATGGCGGGAATGGGACTTAACATCGCGCAGCGCGCTCATTTCTTTCGCTGAGCAAAACCAAATTCCCATCGCAAAGGACAAGCGCGGCGAAGCACCGTTTTCGGTCGACGCCAATCTTCTCCACGTTTCCTCGGAAGGCAAGGTGCTGGAAGACCCGGCGCAGGAAGTACCGGATTATGTCTATTCCCGTACGCTCAATCCGGAGGATGCACCAAATGAACCTGAATATGTCGAAATCGATTTCGAGCGCGGCGACGCTGCCGCCGTCAATGGCGAACCAATGCCGCCAGCGGCTTTGCTCGCGTATTTGAATAGGCTTGGCCGCGCGCACGGGATCGGGCGTCTCGATCTCGTCGAAAACCGTTTCGTTGGCATGAAGTCACGCGGCATGTATGAGACGCCCGGCGGCACGATCCTTTACTACGCGCATCGCGGGATCGAGCAAATCACGCTCGATCGCGGCGCCGCGCATCTCAAGGACGAGTTGATGCCGAAATATGCCGAGCTCATCTACAATGGATTTTGGTTCTCGCCGGAGCGCGAAATGCTGCAGGCTCTCATAGATCGCAGCCAAGAATTCGTCACCGGCCGGGTGCGTCTGAAACTGTTCAAGGGTTCGGCCTTCATTGTTGGCCGTTCAAGCACTTACTCACTCTATGATCAGGATCTCGTAACTTTCGAGGAAGGTGCGAGCGCTTATGACCATCGCGACGCGGCGGGCTTCATCAAGCTCAACGCCCTGCGGCTGCGGACACTGGCCAAACGCGCCCGAAAGACCGGCGGCTGAGTTCTCTCCATTGATATGGCGCATTTTTCGATTGAATTCGATTGATTTTTCGCAAAACCGCCCAAGTTTTATAGAAAAGGCCGAAGAAGGGTCACGCGCTAAGATTGGAACATTCAAGGAGATAAATATGCGCCGGTTGATGATTGTTGCAGCCGCGGCCGCGTGCATTGCTGGCGGTGCCGGGATCGGTGGAAGCGCCCAGGCGGGATCCCTTCCCAACGCCGGCCTGAACGAGGTGACAAACAAGGCTCTTCCGTTGGAAGAGGTGCAGTTTTTTTGGGGCGGCTATAATTATTGCTGGTACGGCAATGCCTGGAACGGGCCTGGCTACTATTGGTGTGGCTATCCTTGGCGATACGGCTACGGCTGGGGTGGCGGCTATGGGTGGAACGGCTGGCGCTGGGGCGGCGGTGGCGGCGCGTGGCGTGGCGGTGCCTGGAACGGCGGCGCATGGCACGGAGCCGGCGCATGGCACGGAGCCGGCGCTTGGCACGGCGGCGTCTACCGTGGTGGCGCCGTGCGCGGTGGTGGCTTCCACGGCGGCGCACATCGCCGCTAAAACAATTGCGCAATTGGCAGCGGCACATGGCAAGCCGCTACCGCTACTAAGATCACGAGAGGAAGAGCGAATTGAACCCTTGAACGTTTAACTTGCGAGGCGGCTCTTAAACCGGCGCGGGTGCGATCAACATAGCAAATAGCTGCCCGAAATATTTGCCATGATTGCTCACGTCCAGCCTTTCGCAGAGTTTGAAGCGGCGGTCGCGTCAGTCCGGCCGGAGTCGTCTTTCGGGCGGGGAGGTGACCATGCATCCCGAGGTCCAGGCGTTCTTCGACGAGTCGACGAATACGCTGAGCTATGTGGTTAAGGATCCACAATCGGATGCCTGTGCGATCATCGATCCGGTTCTTGAATACGTTCCGGAATCGGGGCGCACTTCGACGGTTTCCGCACAAGCGATAGCGGATTTTGTTGAGGGCCGGGATTTGCGCGCCGGTTGGATATTGGAAACTCATGCGCACGCAGACCATCTTACGGCTGCGCCGTTTCTGAAGGAACGTCTCGGCGGCAAGATTGGCATTGGCGCCAAGATCACAATCGTACAGACTGTCTTCAGCAAGGTTTTCAACACCGGCGCCGAATTTCGGCGTGACGGCAGCCAATTCGACGCTTTATTCGAAGATGGCGCCGAGATCGCGATTGGCGGTCTGCACGGCCGCGCGATCTTCACACCCGGGCACACGCCCGCTTGCATGACCTATATTTTTGGTGACGCAGCCTTCATTGGCGACACTTTGTTTATGCCGGACTACGGCACGGCGCGATGCGATTTTCCCGGCGGCGACCCGCGTCAGCTCTATCGGTCGATCCAGAAAATCTTCGCGCTGCCGCCGCAAACGCGCCTCTTCGTCTGCCACGACTATCTGCCGTCCGGCCGCGCCGAATACCGGTGGGAGACCACGATCGCCGAGCAGCGAGCGCACAACATTCAGATCAACGATGGCATCACCGAGGATCAGTTCGTCGAGATGCGAAAGCAGCGAGACGCCACGCTCGGCATGCCGAGGCTTATCATCCCCTCCGTGCAAGTCAACATGCGGGCTGGGCAGCTTCCCACCGCGGAAGACAATGGCGTCACTTATCTCAAGGTTCCTGTGAATCTTCTTTGACTGGACAGTCGCCGGACGCGATTGAATGTCTTAGCCTGCCCCATCCCCGTGAGTTTGGTGCTCGTGGGCGGGTGTCTGGCCTATGGCGCATTGGCCTCAGGATCCGCCCAGCGGAAAACCCCGGATAAGCCGATGCAGGCGAGTTGGAAACCCCAGTTTGTACAATTGATTACAAGAGCTGGCTATGTATCTTGCCGCAACCATGGCGGGTAGGACATAGAACACCTTTAGATTATTACGAGGGCACTTGATTAGTGAAACTATGATAAATATAGACTTGCCCCTCCCCTCACGGACAAGGGCCTTCGTTTGCTGTACGGCGAAGGCGGTATGCAGGATCCATGGTCAAAATCACATATATCGACTCCTTTGGCGAATCCAGGACTATCGAGGCGCAAGAAGACTCTACGGTCATGGAAGCCGCCATTCGTAATGGCATCCCCGAGATCACCGCCGAATGCGGCGGTGGGTGCGCCTGCGCGACATGCCACGTTTATGTCGACGAAAAATGGGTGACGCTGACGGGCAAAGCGTCCGACCAAGAAGAAGATATGCTGGATTTTGCTTATAAGGTTCAGCCCAACTCGCGGCTTTGCTGTCAAATCAAAGTCTCGGCGGAACTCGATGGGCTCGTCGTCACCACGCCGGACCGGCAGGGCTAAGAGATTTTGCCGGAGTGGAATTTTTCACGATCCCAAGTGTCTCCTGGCGGCAAATTGCGCGTTGCGAAATCGCACCGGATGGCGTCTAGAAACAACTTCTTTTCGATGAAAGTCCGGAGCAAGGAATGAGTGAAAGTATAAAAACTGATGTCGTCATTGTCGGCGCTGGGCCGGCCGGGCTTTTCGCTGTGTTCGAACTTGGCCTTCTCGATATCAAAGCCCATCTGATCGATATTTTGCCGAAGCCGGGCGGCCAATGCGCGGAGCTTTATCCCGAGAAGCCGATCTATGACGTTCCTGGTTTTGCAAAAGTGTCTGGGCAAGGATTGGTCGATGCCTTACTCCAGCAAATCGAGCCCTTTCACCCAACCTTCCATTACGGGGAAATGGTCGAGACCTTGGAGGTTTTAGGGAACGCCGAGGCGCCATCGTTCCGCGTCGGCACGGACGCCGGGAAAAGCTTTGAGTGCAAGGCCGTAATCGTCGCTGCGGGGGGCGGTTCGTTCCAGCCAAAGAAACCGCCAGTCCCGGGCATCGACGCCTACGAGGGAAAATCCGTCCACTACGCCGTGCGTAGAATCGAAGATTTTCGCGGAAAACATGTGGTGATCGTCGGCGGCGGCGATTCGGCGCTCGATTGGACTCTCAATCTGCAGCCCGTCGCCAAGCATTTAACCTTGGTCCACCGGCGCGACGAGTTTCGCGGTGCGCCCCATTCGGTCAAGGCCATGCGGGACCTTGTCGCTTCGGGGCGCATGGAATTACGCCTTGGCCAGATTTCCTCACTCACTGGCGAAGCGGGCGAGCTCTCCTCAGTGACCCTCAAGGATGCCAAGGGTGAGCTGGCTGAAATTCCTTGCCAAAGCCTCATCCCCTTTTTCGGGCTCACAATGAAGCTCGGCCCAGTCGCCGATTGGGGTTTGAACCTCCACGAAAATCTCGTTCCGGTTGATACCGCCACATTCGAGACTAATGTGCCAGGCATTTTCGCAATTGGCGACATCAATCATTATCCAGGCAAGCTGAAGCTTATTCTTTGTGGCTTTCACGAGGGTGCGCTGGCGGCACAAAAAATCTACCATTATGTCTACCCCGGCAAGCGGCTGACGTTCCAATACACGACATCCTCCTCCAGCCTGCAGAAAAAGCTTGGCGTGAACTGAGGTGGTCCCGGTAGGACGCACCGGTTAGGGAGTGAGCATGAACCGCGTTGCACTCTATGCGGGTTCCTTCGATCCCCTGACCAACGGTCATGTCGATATCATCGAAAGCGCCAGAGATTTGTGCGATGAGCTTGTCGTCGCGATCGGCGTGCATCCGGGCAAGTCGCCGATGTTCAGCGCCGCGGAACGCGCCTTCCTTCTTGAGACCGTTTTCGATGACCTACTCGTGGCTCCGGCGTGTAAGCTTTCGGTGCGCACGTTTTCCGGCCTTGCAGTGGAAGCCGCTCGCGCCGCCGGAGCGAGCCTCATCCTGCGCGGCCTTCGCGATGGAACGGACTTTGACGACGAGATGCGTATGGCGGCGATGAACGCGGTGATGGCGCCGGAGATCAAAACGGTGTTTTTGGCCGCTTCGCCCTCGGTCCGTCACATTAGCGCGACATTGGTGCGGCAGATCGCCGGGCTCGGCGGCGACGTGTCGGCATTCGTCCCCGCTGCGGTCGCGAAAGCGCTCGCCAAACGGCGTGCACCAGGATGAGCTCATTTTAATTGTTTCAAAGGATCAAACCGAATGACGCTTTACCGGATGATGATCAGCTCTGGCTTGACCTTGGGATTGGTGCTGGGCTTGGCCTTTGGCGGCACCTCGATCTTGCGTGCGAAACCTGCCGCGCCAGAGCAAGACCTCCAAAACACGATCTATCTTGATACGAAGGACGGCCGGATCACGATTTTGCTGCGCCCCGATCTCGCCCCTAAACATGTAGCCCAAATCGAGGCCCTGACGAAACGCGGCTTCTACAATGGTCTTGTCTTCCATCGTGTGATCGACGGCTTTATGGCGCAAACAGGCGATCCCACCGGAACCGGGATGGGCAAATCTGACCTTCCCAATATTCCGGCTGAATTTTCTGCCGAGCCATTCAAGCGTGGCACCGTCGGCATGGCCCGCTCGCAAGATCCGGATTCGGCCAATTCGCAGTTCTTCATCTGCTTCGCCGACGCATCGTTTTTAAATCACAAATACACGGTGGTGGGCCAGGTTGTTTCCGGCCTGGATGTCCTCGACAAGATCAAGAAAGGTGCCAAGGAAGACAATGGTGCGGTGACCGACCCGGATAAGATCATCAAAATGCAAATCGCCGCCGGTGCTGCACCAACCAAGAAATAAACCAAGGCGGCGGGGCTGCACCGCAAGCGCCCCGTGGTCTGCGGCTGCGAGAGCGCAAAATGATATAGACTGTAACAAAACTTGAAAAACTGCTGCTCCGCGGGGTGCAGCTTTGGCGTCGCCAAAATTTGGGCTTGGATTCGCGCGGATTTCCGGCAAAGCGCACTTTTCCCGCCTGAATTGAGAAATATTGTCTACTCCCACTTGGGGGATGCGCGGCATCCCCTGCCAGGGCATTGTCCCTAAACGATCAGGGCAGCGAGGCAATTGCCGAGAGATAAGTGGCTTGCCTATCACCTGATTACCGCGGCAGCGGAGAGTGTTGGGGCGCTGGCGAATATGCCCTAAATTCAATTGAATTTGACCAATCATATTGTCTGGTTCCCGCGCGTCTGCCAGTTGGCGTGCGGGAATTCTTTCTTTCGCTTTTTATTACACTCCGTTTTCTTCTCAAGCAGCGACCCCGGCCCGGCTGCGCAAGGCCCTGGCAGGTTTACCTGTCCTCCGTCTCGTGTGGTTTACCTCGGGCGCCGCATCGTCTATGGCAGGGCCTCAGAAAATCCAACCGGGAGGCCGGCATGCCGGAAGTGGGTAACACGCTCAAACTAGAGACCACGCAAGGATCGGTCGTCATAGAACTGCGGCCCGATCTCGCGCCAGCTCATGTCGTCCACCTCAAAAAACTCGTGGGAGAAAAGTTCTACGACGGCGTCGCCTTTCATCGCGTAATCGAGGGGTTCATGGCCCAGACCGGCTGTCCGCACGGGACCGGGACTGGCGGCTCGAAATACCCCAATCTCAAGGCCGAGTTCAACGCCGAGCCGCATGTGCGCGGGACCTGCTCCATGGCCCGGGCGCAAGACCCGAATTCCGCCAATTCTCAGTTCTTCATCTGCTTTGGCGACGCGCGCTTTCTCGACAAGCAATATACTGTCTGGGGGAAGGTGACGTCGGGCATGGAGAACGTCGACAAGATCAAGCGCGGCGAACCAGTTCGCGATCCCGACAGAATTGTTTCCGCGACGATTGATTGACACCCCCCAAGAATGACCGGGCCGTTTTGGCACCTGGTTCTTGTTTTGCCGGAGCTCTTCGCCGCCGGCCGTGAATGTTGCCCGCTCGTGTGCACGATTTGGCCAGCATGCGCGTAAATCTTTTCGATTTCGATCTCCCTCCCGAACGTATAGCTCTGCGCCCCGCTGAGCCGCGCGACGCGGCACGGCTCCTCCTTGTGCGGCCACTGGGCACGCCGCTTTTCGAGGACCGCACCATCCTCGATCTGCCCAGTCAACTCGCGCCAAATGACGTCCTCGTCGTCAATGATACGCGCGTCATTCCTGCGCGGCTGCAAGGGTCTCGCGACCGCGCCAACGCCTCGGCCCGGATTGAGGCGACCTTGTTCCAGCGCGAAGGGGACGCCACGTGGCGCGCTTTCGCGCGGCCGGGCAAAAAACTGAAGCAAGGCGAGATCATTCGCTTCGCTGCCATGGACAGCGCGGCATGTAATCCTGAAACTCTCGATGCCGAGGTGGTTTCAAAAGGCGATGAGGGAGACATCGTGCTGAAGTTCTCGCTCAAAGGCGAAGCCCTCGACAAAGCGATCGAACGGATCGGGCAAATGCCCCTGCCCCCTTATATCTCTAGCCGGCGGCCAGCCGAACAAAGGGATGTCCAAGATTATCAGACCCTATTTGCGCAAAAACCAGGCGCGGTCGCGGCGCCGACCGCGAGCCTGCATTTCACGCCAAGGCTCGTGGAAGCGCTCGGCCGGCGCGGTGTCTCCATTAAAAAAGTGACGCTTCATGTGGGCGCGGGCACTTTTTTGCCGGTCAAGGCCAGTGATACGGAAGGCCACAAAATGCACGCCGAATGGGGTGAGATCACACAGGTAGCGGCCGAAGCGTTGAACCGCGCGCGCGCCGCGGGCGGACGGATCGTCGCGGCCGGAACGACGAGTCTGCGCCTTCTCGAATCCGCCACGGCGCAAGATGGAAGTATCCAAGCTTTTGCCGGTGAAACATCGATCTTCATCACACCCGGATATCGATTCAAGGCGGTTGATGTGCTGTTGACCAATTTCCATCTACCGGGTTCGACACTGTTCATGCTTGCGGCTGCCTTTTCCGGACTGAAGACCATGCAGCAAGCCTATGCGCATGCGATCGCGGAAAACTACCGGTTCTATAGCTATGGCGACGCCTGTTTGCTGTTTCCGGCCAGGGCGGAGGATGGCGCGTGACAACGGCTTTCCGCTTCGAGGTTACACACCAGGATGGGAACGCACGGGCGGGCCGCATCACGACGCCGAGGGGAGAAATCCGCACGCCCGCCTTCATGCCTGTGGGTACCGGTGCCACAGTCAAGGCGATGCATCCCGAAAGGGTGAGAGCGCTTGGCGCCGATGTCGTGCTCGCCAACACCTATCATCTCATGCTGCGGCCAGGCGCGGAGCGGATCGCGGCGCTGGGCGGTCTCCATCAATTCATGAATTGGCCTTGGCCGATCCTGACCGATTCCGGCGGGTTTCAGGTCATGTCGCTCGCTAGACTCCGTAAGCTCGATGAAAAGGGCGTGATGTTTCAATCGCACATCGACGGTGCGCCGCATCTCTTGACCCCCGAGCGGGCGATGGAAATTCAGGATCTCCTTGGCTCCGACATCGCAATGCAATTCGATGAATGCGTCAAGCTCCCCTGTCCCGAACCAGAGGCGCGCCGCGCCATGCTTTTGTCGCTGCGATGGGCGGAGCGTTCCAAGGCGGCTTTTGCCGGCAAGCCTGGTCGCGCCCTCTTCGGCATCGTTCAAGGCGGTGCCGTCGAATCCTTGCGGGCGGAGAGCGCCAAGGCGCTCGTGGACCTGGAATTTGACGGATACGCACTCGGCGGTCTTGCCGTCGGCGAGCCGCAGGAGATCATGCTCGCCATGGTCGATTGCATACGCCCGTGGCTACCTGACGAAAAACCCCGCTACCTCATGGGCGTCGGCACGCCGGATGATCTTCTAGAGAGTGTGCGGCGGGGTATCGACATGTTCGACTGCGTTCTGCCGACGCGCGCCGGGCGGCACGGCCTTGCCTATACAAGGGCTGGGCGGCTCAATTTGCGCAATGCCCGCCATGCCAGCGATCCTGCCCCGGCCGATCCGCTGTCTTCTTGCGCGGCGGCGAAAATCTATTCCCGTGCCTATTTGCATCATCTCGTCAAATCGGGAGAGATCCTCGGCATGATGCTGCTCACCGAGATCAACCTCGCCTATTACCAGGATTTGATGGAGGACATGCGCCGCGCCATCGCGGCGGGCAACTTTGACTCGTTTCGTGAGGCGGCTAACGCAGCTTGGCGCAGCGGCGAAGCCAAGGACAAACCCTAAGCCAAATTATTGTCCGGGCTTACGGCGGGCTGCCTCCGCAAGTTGATCCAACAATTCCGGTGTCGCGAAGCCATCCGCCGGCCAGGTTTTGACGCTCAGTTGAAAATCATGGATCGCATCGCGCGAGGCCTGCCCGAAACGGCCGTCGATGTCTCCATGATAAAGCCCAAACTTTTCCAGCAGGCGCTGAATCTCCGCCTTTTGCGTCCGGCTTAAAAAGACTTCTCGTTCTGGCCAATCGCCGTGGAGCGCGGGCTCGCCTTTGATCCGATCGGCGAGATGCGCAAGCGACAGCGCGTAAGAATCCGAATTGTTATAAGCCTTGAGCACCCAGTAATTCGCAGACAAAAGGAACCCTGGACCCGCCGCGCCTGATGGCAGAAACAATGTCGCCTCGCCTTGCGGAAATCCTCCGCCATCGGCGCTTTTGACACCCTCCGCGGCAAAGGCTGCAAAACTTTGATGCAAGGACCCATAGCCGAAATTTTTGGGCAGGATCACTTCCATCCCCCAGGGAAGACCCGGCTGCCAGCCGGATTGGCGCAGAAAATTCGCGATCGAAGCGAGGCTATCGAGCGGATTGTTCCAAATGTCGGGAGAACCAGCGCCTGCAAAACTGACCGCATATTTGAGAAACGCCGATGGCAGGAACTGCGGGCCGCCCATGGCGCCGGCCCAGGACCCTTTCATGACCGCGCGGGCAATGCCGTTTTTGTCGAGCATGACGAGCGCGCTGATCAATTCGTCGCGGAAAACCGGCCGGTCTCGGCGGCTGTACGCCAAGGTCGCAAGCGA
>CAYTRB010000043.1:0-22106 GCA_964440215.1 uncultured Methylocapsa sp. | reverse complement strand
TCAATCTGGGACTGACCGACGCCATGCGCGCGACGAGCGACGAACCTGGACTTTATACATTCTGGGATTATCAAGCGGGCGCCTGGCAGCGCAACAAGGGCATCCGCATCGATCATCTGCTGCTCTCACCGCGGGCGGCGGACCGGCTCAACGCGGTTACGATCCATAAGGAGAGGCGCGGCGAGGACAAGCCTTCCGATCACGTGCCGGTCGAAATCAGCTTGGCGTGATCATTCCCCCAAATGAGATCTGCTAAGGTTTCGGGGATGATTTTCCAGCGTCGCGGACTTCTATTTTGACGATCTTGTAGACAAAACGGCCGAACCTCTTATCCCCTGCTGCAACAATCTGCGGAAAGCGGTCCGGCCCGAGCGGCTGTCCATCTTTTTCGTAGGCAACCAGGATTTGATGGCCGCCAAATTCAGGATCGATCTCACCGGCGCTGAAGACTGTTTCATATCCGTCGCTGCCCGTTACGATCACGATGATACGCAAAATATCGTTGTTTATGCTTTGATCCAAAATCACTCCGGCGGATTGCAGGAGATCCCAAAGCAAAACACCCGTATACTCATGGCTACCGCTCTTTTGACTTGCCGCAGGCAATTTTTCCAGCTTCGCCAAATCGAAATCGGACGGATTCTTCACCTGCCCGCCAAGGTGAAAAGCAGCCACCCCCGCTGCATTTTCGGCTTCCGCGGCCGGGGAGAGAGTGAACGTAAACAGCAGCAGGAGCGCCGCGCCAAAAATACGGATTTTCATTGAATAATTCCAATTATGCTACGAGGCCACGCTACTCTAATTCTCTAGTATCGGTGTGTAGCGAACAGCTGACTTTAAAGTCAATCTAACCACGCTTGTTCGGACGAATCCGTGTAGACGCAGAAGAGCATCCCCTTCTATGACAGCGAGGCCCAAAGATAAAGCGCGGTCGCGGCTGCTCCGAGCAGGCTCCGTACCGCATGCAACCTGCCCCATTTGACGATCAGTTCGCGGCTTTCCTGGCCGACATTGAGCGGTTTGATTTCCATCAAACGCTTATTTGTGGGCAAGATCACGAGGAGCGTGAAAGGCCAGTTAGCAAAAATAAAGAAGGCTCCCACCAGCCACCGCAAGTCCATGTTTGTGGTGCTGGCGGCAATGATCCCAAGAATAAAACCGAGGAGCGCCAAGGGGGCTTGCATTGCAAAACCGCGCTGATAAGCGGGTTTCCATTGAGCAAGGAGGGCGCGATCGTCGAGCCGCAAGCGGGCGGGCTGTTCCACCACATTGACGTATACGGCGGCGCCGGTAAAGATAGCGGCGGTGACGAGTGCGAATTGTCCTGCGAGCACGCCCTTCTGTCCTCTGATCCGCGACCGCTCTTCGCGATCACGGAGACTGTTATTCATGGCCGCGCTAGCACGTTCCCCGGCGCGCGGCAACCGCCGCCGTTTCAGTAGTCTCTAAGCGATGCGGCGTGGCCGGCAATGGCCACAAAAAATATCTTGGCGACGTGGAATATATCTCGAAATAATTCTTTGGTATGGGGATCGATTCGTGGTGGTGGCTTTTCAAAAACGCTCCCTTTTGACCAGCCGGTTGCTTCTGTCTGCCGATGTACTTGCTGTGATCGCCATGGTCATGATTTTCTCGATCAACATTTGGCTGATTACGGAAACTACGCCGCGAATCTGGGTCAACTTGATTGCCGACGATGGTTATTATTACCTGGGGATTGTCAGAAATCTTGTCGAACATCGTGTGAGTTCGTTTCTGCCGCCGTACGAGACGAACGGCTATCAGCCGCTTTGGACCGTGCTTTTGTCGGTGACGGCCAGCCTGTTTGGAACGGAAAAAGAGCGTCTGATGCTCGAATGCTATGGTCTGTCTGTTGTATTTATCGTGATCTTCGTCGTTCTTTCAAAAATCAAATATGGTTCAGCCTTTCCTGCCATTGTTGTCTCGATATGGTACCAGGGCGTAACGCTATTAGGCATGGAAACAGTCGCAATACCGGCGACATCAATTCTGTTTTTTACATCGAAGACATGGGTAGGGCGCGGTGTATTTGGCTCGATTCTGTTTCTCGAGCGCTTGGATGCGCTCTCCCTGGTCGTTGCGCGGGACATCTATTTTCTTGTAACCCGCCGCGAGATCGATCCTAGGCCCTATCTGATTATTGTGCCGGTGATAGCGGTTTATTGCGCCCTCAATGTCCAGCTGTTTGGAACACCGCTGCCAGTTTCCGGTCTGATCAAGTCGCTTCATTCGGTCATATTGGAAAACTGGAGCGTATCGATTCAGTATATCTCGCAGTCCATGCGGGCGGTTTTTATTCTTGCAATATTCCTTTTAATATCAGTCATTGCTCCGGTCCCTTTTCGAAAACTTAAGTTTGTTTCAGAGATTATTGTATGCGCCATAGCGACTGCGCTTTGCGCACTGTATTACGGAGTGAATTCTGGCTGGCCGTTGTGGGCATGGTATTTCTGGGGCCCATTGTTGCTTGCATATTATGTTTTGCTCGAGTCTGTTGAGGTCTCGATAGGATATATTGAACTTGGCAGGCCGCTGACTGCCGGGCTGGTCAATGGGGCAATATTGCTGATCATTGGTCTGACGGGAGGCCTGACCTATGTGTCAAGCACAGTCCGTCTGGTCAATCAGGCACGCAATCTGCTCCCCATTCCGCAAAGCTATAAACAGGCCAACCTGGATTTGGCCGATTGGGTTAAGCAGTCGAAAATCCCGCCCGGAACGATGCTTGCCATGGGTGACAGGGCCGGTTCATTCGGGTTTTTTCTCGGCGATGATTATTCGTTTTTACACACCGAAGGACTTGTTGGACCGCTTGCCTATTATTCAGCGATGAAGAACGATCAAGCGATCGAATTCATCAATCAGGCCAATATAAAATATTGGATTGCCGATCGCGAGGCCTTTCTGGAAGCGGGCGATATTTTGGGCGTTGTGGAGCCGGTGCAGGGGCTGTCCATGCACCGGGGTCCCTATATGATCTGCTTCAACAAATCAGCGATTGTCCGCGACATGAGCTACATCATTGGTGATGCGCTTGCCAATGAAGGGCATGAACATCGCTTGGTCTTCGATATGGAGGGACGCGTGGCCTGTCCAGCCGGTTTGCAGGAGCAATTCGTCCAGCTTAGGGACCGCTATTCCGGGCTGAGGGATATGTCTCTCCCGCAGGAATCGGAACTCAAGGGACGATTTAATCCGACGATCAAGCGGTGGCTGCACTTTTGATGGTGACATCCTCTGGCGCCGGCAAACGCCGCCCCGCGACCGCCATTCGTGATCACGGGGCCGCGCTCGCACGTGCCAGTTAAAGGACACGGCTCGCGTCTCGAGGGATCCTTCCAGCGGAACCTTACCCTGGTGGCAAGGGTGGAGGCGTTCCGAGGCACGTCCCCCCTGAGTTACTTGGCGAATACGGCACCGAAACTGGCAGAAGCGAGCAGTAATTTGGGTCACATTGTCCGGCCTCGTTCTTGAAAGCGGTACTACCTCTCGGCACTGGGTTGCCGTACATGTCGTCGTCGAGCGGGCAGTGACAAGTCGCCAGGAGCACACCGTTGACTCTCTCGGCGTTCAGGGCGCATTTGAACCCGAAACAATTCGCAAACGAGCGATTGGGGGAGGCGGGGCATACCTGCACCCGCGATTGAGTGCCAGCGTAAGGATTGTAGTTGAACGCCTGCGGCAGAGGCATTGGGCTGTATAACGACCATACCAATCCTACATCCGGCTGTGCGCAGCTCCCCTGCATTTGACCCAAATCAGCGCCCGACGCTTGAAACTTTCCTTGAAGAACCGGGCACGTGCAGACGGCTTCTGGGTAATTGCGGTATCCGATCAATATGCCACTGGTGGATACGACCCTCGTCGTAATCTCGCGTCCAGTTGGCATGCAAGTTGATGCTGCACAAAGAGCGTACTGTCCATAGCAGTACATCGGGCTCGTCTGCGCGCTAGCTTCACACCCCCAGAACCACCAAAGCACCAAAGTAGCAGCCAATAATTTTTGCATGATGCCGATCCCAACTGCACCTCAAAAGCGCACATCGCCGGTGCGCAGGCGGATCAGGTCTCGCTCGAACTAAATTTTCAAGCGTTGGGTGCAACGGTTTCAGGAGCAACTAAATGACTAAAATACCCGCCAGAGTTGCAGTGTTGATGTGATTTGATTGTATGTCAATAGTGGCTTGTTATCATTTCTTATAACGGTGCTTCTCCGCGATGAAATAACCCTCCTGAAACGTCATTGCGCCCCCATGTCTTGGGTTAATTCCGTCAGCGAGTATTGTGAACTGAAATTCCATACATTTGGGTCGAAAAAGGTCATTTGTCGTGCGGGTACCAAGCGTCGAATTTCATCCGGTGATTGGCATCGGCAGCAAAAACTCATCAGGCACCGGGAATAAATGGGCGTTCCGGCGAGTCTCCACTGTAGCAACGGCCCAAAGCCGTGGCTGTGATGCAAACACCGTTCTCAAGATCAGAGAATCGATCGACCAAGCCATGGCAGGGAAACACTAAGGAGACTGAGATTGCTTCCGGCAATGCTGCGAGGCACCGTGTTCCGGCATTGCCAGAAAGAAAATTCAAAAAAAATCACAAGGCCAAAGCTTAATCCTATCGCGGAATTGCGCCAGCCCCAAACCCCCGCGCCGGACTTGGCGCCGCATTGCAAACGTCACTTTGCGCAGACCGCAATCGTACCAAAATGTTTCACGTGAAACAGTTTTGTCCGATTGGACCCTAAAACCGGACGAAACTGATGGATGAAACATCAACCTCTCAGAAAATTTCGCGAGTCTCGCGGAAAACCAGCCCGGAGCGGCCATGCGGTGATAAGGTCGCCGAGGCGAATCTTAGCGACCCGGAACATCAAAATAGGCTCCCTCTTGACGCAGCCCTCCGCGAATGAACGGTTTGCCAGCGTGGTCATGCCTCATCTCGACGACGCCTATGCACTGGCCCGCTGGCTTACCGGCAACGGCGCCGACGCGGAGGATATCGTCCAGGAAGCCTGTTTGCGGGCGCTGCGCGGGCTCGATCAATATAGTGGCGGCAACGCCCGTGCTTGGATTCTTGCCATCACGCGTAACACCGCCTTCACCTGGATGGCCCGCAACAGGCCGAAAGCGCTGCTGGTCACGGAGGACATCGAAGCTTTAGCGCCAGCCGATGGCGCCCCGACGCCGGAAGAGGCCTTGATCGAAAAAGCCGATGCCGCGGCGATTGAGCGCGCGATCGGCGCCTTGCCGCCGCCTTTTAAGGTAACCCTCGTGCTGCGCGACATTAATGGATTAAGTTATCGTGAGATCGCCGAAATAACCGGCGTGCCTTTGGGGACCATCATGTCGCGCCTCGCCCGCGCCCGCGGTCTCCTCATGGCGGCCTTGGGGAGCCAGCAGAACAAATGACCGCCGTCGACGACATCCTTCTCACCCAAGCCGCGCTCGACGGCGAACTCGACGCCGCCGATATGCTTGATTTTGAACATCGCTTGGCTGGAAATGCTTCCCTCGCCGCCGAATATGGCCGTCTGAAAACGCTGCGCGACGTCATGCGCCGGGAACTCGTCAAGCCGGTGGCGCCGCAAGCCCTGCGCGACCGTATCGCGAGGATGGCCGCGCCTTCCCCTTCCATCACGCCTCGCGCACCCCGTGCGGTGCCGCCCTGGCGGGCCATGGCGGCTTCGGCCGTCCTGGCTGCGGGGCTTGGCAGCGCTACGACTTGGCTAACGCTACGCGCCTCTCTTCAAGAGACCACCCTTGCTGGTACGCTGATCGCCGATCACAAACGCGGGCTTCTGTCCGGCCAGCCCTTCGATATCGCGTCGTCCGATCGCCACACGGTCAAACCATGGTTTGCGACACGTTTTGCGCTGGCGCCAAAGGTTCTGGACTTCGCAGCGCAAGGATTTCCGCTCGCCGGCGGCCGGATCGACGTTATCGGCGGCGCCCCCACGCCAGTCCTGATCTACCGGCACAATGAACATTATATCAGTCTGACCGCCCTGCCCGAGCGAGCCGCGCCATCCCAACCGGCTTTCAATATCGAAGGCTATTCGGTCGAAGTCTGGCGCGACGGCGGCACCGAATATTGGGCCATTTCGGACGCCGATCCCGCCGCACTTTCAAAATTCCGCCAGCTCTTCGAGGCCGCAAGCAAAACTGCTCCGGACAAGAGCGATTGATACCAGTGCTTGCGGGTTTTCACTGTACCCGGCGCCACTTGCCGGTTTGGACGTTCGCGCTCTCAAGCAGGCTCCTGCAAGGCACGCCGCCGCATGACCTATGATTTTGCAATTGTTGGCGCCGGGATCGTGGGCCTCGCGACCGCCCGCGAAATTTTGCGGGCACGGCCACTGTCCTCGATCGTCGTTCTGGAAAAGGAGGCCGCCGTAGCGAGGCACCAGACCGGGCACAACAGCGGCGTCATCCATGCGGGCATCTATTATGCGCCGGGAAGTCTAAAGGCCCGGTTTTGCCGCGAAGGCGCTGCCGCGACAAAAGCTTTCTGCGTGGAACAGGGCATAAAATTCGAAAATTGCGGCAAGCTTCTCGTCGCCACCAACGAGCGCGAGCGAATCGCCATGGAGGCTTTGTTCGAGCGCGCCAAGCAAAACGGCATCGCGGCCGAACGGATCGATCGCGCCGGATTGACGCGGCTCGAACCCAATGTCACAGGCCTTGCCGCTCTGCTCGTCCCTGCAACGGGGATCGTCGACTACAAACTGGTCTCCGCGGCCTTCGCGAAAATCGTCACGGCCGGGGGAGCCGAGATTGCGCTCGGCAGCAAAGTCGCAGCCATTCGCGAAGATGCGCACGCCGTCGAAATCTCGACCGCTGAGCGAAGCTTCCGGGCGCGGTCCTTGATCGTTTGCGGCGGACTTCAATCCGACCGTCTCGCCAAAATGGCCGGTCTCCAGATCAATCATCGGATCGTGCCGTTTCGAGGCGAATTTTATACTTTGCCAAAATCGCGGGCAGGTTTGATCAAGCATCTGATCTATCCCATTCCCGACCCAAAACTTCCCTTTGTCGGGATTCATCTCACCAGAACAATCGACGGAAGACTCATCGTCGGCCCCAACGCTGTGCTAGGATTTGCCCGCGAAGGCTATGAAAAATTCTCCTTCAGGCCAAAGGATGTACTCGACTATTTGGCGTTTCCGGGTTTTTGGAGAGTCATCGGAATGCATTTTGCCGCAGGCGTCGAGGAGATGCGAAACTCCTTATGGAAACAAGCCTATCTTGCCCAATGCCGCAAATATTGCCCGGATCTGTCGCTCGCCGATCTCGAACCCGGTGTCGCCGGCATACGCGCCCAAGCGGTGCTGCGCGACGGCACCCTTGTGCATGATTTTCTCTTCGCGGAAACCGCCAGGATGCTGCATGTGTGCAATGCACCCTCGCCCGCCGCGACATCGGCGATCCCGATCGCCCGCATGATCGCTGAAAAGGTTTTGTCTCGATTCGAGGCGGTGTAATGGGCCCCATCATAAATTGCGCGGTTGGCAAAGTTCCCTGCTTTCAGTACAACGCAGCCCACCGAGCGAACCAATATCCGGGAGGAAATTCACTTATGTTTGGTATGGGCCGTTTGGCGGCAGCCTTGATCTTGGGAATTGCTATCCTTGGAGCGCGGGCGGAAGCCCAGGATACCAGCTTCATGGATATGAACATGAATATGGGCTGCATGCTGATGGCCGGCATGCATGAGATGCAATTGTCGGTCTATCAAGCCGGCGCAACGGAAGACTCATGCCCCGCCATCCCCTTCCCCGGGGCTGCCGTGGTCACGCTGACAGCGATTTCGAAAGAACTTCGCGACATGACGACGGAGGTTCGTATCGTAAGAGGCGCCGATGCGGTGGCGGCAGCCAATCTCGGTCCGGTCACGCTCGCCTATCTGCCGCCGAAGATTTATCCGAAAGGGGTTATCACACTTCCGGCCAACTTCGATCAGCCAGGCCAATATGCAGTCCTGGTGACGGTCAGTGACGGCAAGGACATGACCATGTCAGGCCGGCTCATCGTCAGCGTCGCGCAGGGGTCACACACATGGGCCCTTGTTTTCGGCTTTGCCGGAATCGTTCTGGCGGCCTCATTTGGATATTATTTTTGGGATCTCAATCGTAAGAAAAAGCTGCCGGTTAAGAGCGGCTAAGGCTATCAATCGGCGCGCGCTATTTCGCTCGTTGAAGCGCCGCGCGCGCCGGGTGCTTTGTTTTCGGCAAGCGATCTGTTGTTGGCGAGCCAGGCTTGCCATTCCTTCATCGTGCCGTTGAAGGCATTGCGATCGACATAGCCGCGAATGCCGGCAACATGGCCTTCGGCGGTATGCTGCCAGAAATGCCAGCGGCGATTGCCATACTTGAGCGACGGATGGCATTTCACGCTGCGGACCCAGACCGGGTAATCGGTAAATTCCCCTTCCATGACGTCGCGATGGAAATCGATCGACGTATAGATCACCGGCTTTTTCCCATAGGCCTGTTCCAGCGCGGCGAGCATGATTTTCATCTGCGCCAAGGCTATTTCCCGCGGTATGCGTTTTGGGCAGGTTTTTGATTGGCCATTCCACTCGACATCGAGCACCGGCGGCAAGGCGTCCGGATCATTGGGCACGTTCCTGGCAAACCAAGCCGCTTGTTCCGACATGGGTCTGCACCAATATGCAAAATGATAGGCACCGCGAGGCACGCCCGCGGTTTTCGCCGAGGCCCAATTTTGGGCGAATCTCTCATCGACGCGGTCGCCGCCTTCGGTCGCCTTGATCCAGGCGAAGCGAACCCCAGCGCCGTGCACACTGGTCCAATCGATGTCACCCTGATATTTAGAGACATCGATGCCGCCTACCTCATATTCCGACGGGCCCGGAAAAAGATCGTCGCCGCCGGAGACGCTGCCCGCGCAGCCGCCGGCCAGCAGCGCGAGGCCAAGCCAAGAGAATGAGCCGAGAATAAAAAACCAACGGGAAAGATTGTGCATCGACGTCAGAGCCCGCCCCTAAACACCGTCAAATTATTTCATAATCCGTAATATGTCGTTAAAAAGTCAAAA
The DNA here is from genome assembly GCA_964440215.1 of uncultured Methylocapsa sp. Taxonomy (GTDB): domain Bacteria; phylum Pseudomonadota; class Alphaproteobacteria; order Rhizobiales; family Beijerinckiaceae; genus Methylocapsa. Next base: position 13,029 of record CAYTRB010000043.1, on the reverse strand, counting down.
AAACGGCCGTCTCGCTCTAAATGGTTCATTTTGGTTAACTTCGGGCAAGCTCGTGAACGACAAGCGCGGCGCAAAGTCCCGGGGGCTCCTCGCAGCAGCCGCGGCAGTCTGACTGCCGTTTGGCTGTCATCTAATCTTCATGTGCCGCAACGAGCGTATAAGCTGCGGCGGTTTCCGGTCAGGCCCGGCCTGAAATCCGCCATACCGCATTTTTGTCCGCCCGCCTTCCTTGATCCTACGTGAAAGTCCGCCATGCAGTCTCGATTCGTTGCCTTCACCTCGCTTGGCCGCAAGGCGCTTCCCAACCACTATGATCTTTTTGCATTTGCGCTCGTCTTTGCCGCTTTCATTGCGGTCACCCATGTCTCGCACGGGGTGACCTTGCCCTTGACCGCGCCCGAATCGACGGTTGTTTCACTCGACTATAAATTGCTGCCCTATTACGCCCTGCGCACGACCTTGCGAATGTTCGCCGCGATCGGCGCCTCGCTGGTCTTCACCTTCGTCTACGCGACGCTTGCCGCCAAGAGCCGGCGCGCCGCGCTCGTCCTCATTCCCTTGCTCGATGTCCTCCAATCGGTGCCGATCCTGGGTTTCCTGTCGTTTACGGTGACCTTCTTTCTTGGGCTTTTCCCGGGTTCGATCCTGGGCGCCGAATGCGCGGCGGTCTTTGCGATTTTCACCTCGCAAGCCTGGAACATGGCGTTTTCCTTCTATCAATCGCTGCGCAGCGTGCCGCGCGATCTGATCGAAGTCGCGCGTGGTTTTGGTCTCTCGTGGTGGCAGCGGTTCTGGCAGCTTGAGACGCCTTTCGCGATGCCCGGGCTCATCTGGAATATGATGATGTCGATGTCGGGAGGCTGGTTTTTCGTGGTCGCCTCCGAAGCGATCGCGGTCGGCGATACGACGATCAAATTGCCGGGCATCGGCTCCTATCTCGCTCTTGCCATCGAGGACAAGCGCATCGATGCCGTGTTCGCGGCCATCATAACAATGCTGGCCGTCATCATCGCCTATGACCAATTGCTGTTCCGGCCGCTGGTTGCTTTTGCGGCGCGTTTCCGGGTCGAGCTTTCGGCCGGGCAAACCCAAGAGAAGTCCCTCGTGGCGCAAGTCTTCGCAAGAACCCGTTGGATGCGCGCTTTGATGCGCGGTCCGGGGGAGCTTTTTCAGGCCATCGCGCTCCTGCGCATGGAGCTGCCGCTTCGCACTTCCGCGCCCGGATCACAAAGCCCCGCGCTCAGCCGCGTGATCGATATTGTGTGGGTGGTGTTCATCGGTCTTGCCACGATTTGGGCAGGGTGGCTCATCATTGACTATATGCGCCAAGAACTCAGTGTGAGCGATGTCTTGCAAAGCGTGCTCTACACAATCTTCACCATGGTCCGCGTCATCCTGCTCTTGGCGCTCGCCACCTTGGTCTGGGTGCCGGTTGGAGTCTGGATCGGCCTGCGGCCGGCCCTTGCGGAAAAAGTTCAGCCCCTCGCGCAATTCCTGGCGGCGTTTCCGGCGAATGTCGTTTTTCCGATCGCCGTCGTTCTGATTGTCAGATTTTCCCTGAACCCCGATATCTGGCTGAGTTTCCTGATCATTTTCGGCACCCAATGGTACATTCTCTTCAATGTGATCGCCGGCGCCACGGCATTCCCGAATGATCTCAAGGAGGCGGTGTCGAATTTTCGCATTCGCGGCTGGAATTGGTGGAAGAATGTGATTATTCCGGCGATATTCCCCTATTATGTGACGGGAGCGCTGACCGCTTCGGGAGGATCGTGGAACGCGTCGATCGTCGCGGAATATGTGAAATGGGGTAACGACACGGTGTCGGCGCATGGGATTGGCGCCTATATTGCCGAGGCGACCGCGGACGGCGATTATCCGAAAATCGTGCTCGGCGTCGCGATGATGTCGATCTTCGTCATTATGTTCAACCGCCTGTTGTGGCGTCCCCTATACGCTCTCGCCGAAAGGCGCCTGCGGCTCGATTGAGGTGATTTCATGCAAGACCACCCGGCGCGAACATCCTTAGCCAGCAAGCAGAACTTGCTCGAAGTCAAACACGTCTCGCAGCGCTATCAGACCGGATCGGGCGAGCTCGGCCCGGCCGTCCTCGACGATGTTTCGCTGATCCTCAAGGAGGATGAAATCGTCGGCCTGCTGGGGCGCTCCGGCTGCGGCAAATCCTCCCTCCTGCGCATCGTCTCCGGCCTCGTTTTCCCCGCCAGCGGCGAGGTGAGCTATCTTGGCAAGCCCGTGGGCGGTCCCGTCGATGGCGTTGCCATGGTGTTTCAAAGCTTCGCCCTGTTTCCCTGGCTCACCGTGCTTGCCAATGTCGAGCTTGGCCTGCGGGCAAAACGGGTGACCAAGGATGAAGCACGAAGACGCGCCTTGAAAGCAATCGATCTGATCGGACTCGACGGTTTCGAATCCGCCTTTCCGAAGGAGCTGTCCGGCGGCATGCGGCAGCGCGTTGGCTTTGCAAGAGCGCTTGTGGTCCATCCCAACATTCTCTTGATGGACGAGCCTTTTTCGGCGCTCGACGTGCTCACCGCCGAAACCCTGCGCACCGACCTTCTCGATCTCTGGGTCGAGGGACGCATGCCGATCAAGAGCATCCTCATGGTCACCCACAACATCGAGGAGGCGGTGCTGATGTGTGACCGCATCATCGTATTGTCCAGCAATCCCGGCCGCATCGCCGCTGAAATTCAGGTGAAGCTGCATCATCCGCGCAACCGGCTCGATCCCGAGTTCCGCCAATTGGTGGACAAGATCTACGCGCTCATGACCAAACGGCCGGCGCCGGCTGCGCACGGCCGTGAGGGCGCCTTCCCGGGTCTTGGCTTCGGCATGGCTCTGCCGCGCGTTTCGACCAATACGCTTGCCGGCATGATCGAGGAAATCGCCGCCGAACCCTATTTGGGCCGCGCCGATTTGCCGGCGCTCGCCGATAGTCTGCAGATGGAAGTCGACGAACTCTTCCCCGTCGCCGAAACCTTGCAATTGCTTCGCTTCGCCGAGATCGAGGAAGGCGACATCAAATTAACGCCCGCCGGACATCGCTTCGCCGAGGCGGAGGTCGATGTGCGCAAAAAGCTGTTCGGCGATCATCTGCTCTCCTATCTGCCCCTTGCCGCGCGGATCAAACTGGTGCTCGACGAGCGGCCCGCCCATACCGCCCGCGCGGTCCGTTTCTTGGAGGAGCTCGAGGACTATATGTCGGATGAATATGCCGACCGGACCTTGAAGAGCGTGGTGAACTGGGGCCGCTATGGCGAACTCTTCGCCTATGACGAGACATCCGAAACGTTTAGCCTGGAAAATCCGCAATAGATCCCATCGGAGGGTTTGATGCTATCGCGCCGTGGCTTTCTTGCCGGAACTCTTGCGGCTGGCGTACCATCGCGTCCGCACGCGGAGACGGGCGGCGCCGCGCCGGCTGTGCTGCGGATCGAGCGCCGCGGCATCGAGGTCAATGGCAAATCCGCTTCCGTACTTGGTATCCGCCAGCCCGGCGGGGCCTTCGGGATCACCACCGAGGTGGGTAAGCGGTTTCGCGTCCGGGTCGAAAACCATATCGAAGAGCCGAGTCTCATCCATTGGCACGGCCTCACGCCGCCCTGGCAACAAGACGGCGTTCCGGGCATTTCCGGACCCGCGATTCCGCCGGGCGGGAGTGCTGATTATGATTTTCCTTTGCGTGTCGGCGGCACCTATTGGATGCACTCGCATTATGGATTTCAGGAGCAGTTGTTGCTGTCGGCGCCGCTGATCATCAGGGACGCCGACGAGAGCTCCAGCGATCAGGACATCATCATCGAGCTCTCCGATTTCAGTTTCACGCCGCCGGAAATGATTTATGCGGATCTTAAGGCCCGGCAGGCATCAAATATGGAAATGCCCGGCATGACAATGCAGGACATGAACATGCAGGAAATGGGGATGCAGGACATGGCGATGCCGGCAAAGTCAAGCGCGCCGGATTTGAATGATGTTCAGTATGATGCTTTTCTCGCCAATAGCCGCACCCTCGATGATCCGGAGGTGGTCAAGGTCGAAACCGGCGCCCGGGTCAGGCTGCGGATCATCAACGCGTCCTCGATGAGCGCCTACCATATCGATCTCGGCCAGCTCGAAGGCGATCTTATCGCCGTAGATGGAAGTCCTGTGCAACCGGTGCACGGGCGCAGTTTCCCCATCACCGTCGCGCAGCGGCTGGACATCGCGCTGACCATCCCCAAAACCGCGGCCGCCTATCCGGTGGTCGCCGTGCTCGAAGGCGAGCGCAGGCAGACCGGCATCGTGCTCCAGGCTGGGAATGGACAAGTGACCCGCATTCTCGACATGGCGGCCGCGGCATCACCTCCGCTCAATCTCGATCTCGAGCGCTCACTGAAAGCCGTCGCGCCCTTGGCGGACCGCAAGGCCGACCGGACGCATGCGATCGATTTGACCGGCGCCATGCAAGGCTACCAATGGTCCATCAACAATGTGGCTTGGAACAAGGATGTCCCGCCCCTCAGCGCCGCCGAGGGCGAAAGGGTCGAGCTTGTGCTCACCAATCAAACCATGATGCCGCATCCCATGCATCTCCATGGTCACACATTTCAAGTTGTCGCGATCAATGGCGACCGCTTTGCCGGCGCCTTGCGCGACACCGTGCTGGTGCCTCCGAAAACGAGCGTGACCGTGGCTTTCGATGCCAACAATCCAGGTTGGTGGGCTTTCCATTGCCACCTTTTGTACCATCAGCACGCGGGCATGTTTGCGACTCTAAGATATGTTTGAATGCCGTCCGATCGGCAGCTGCATATTTGGAGCACAATCATAAGCTTGTCGTCTTAGGCGTTGCAAGGGCTGGAGGCCGGCGGTGAAGCACCCAGGATGGTGCGCGTCCGGGCTTTTCTGTATCCTGTGTCATCCCTGCGCTCGCGGTCAGCGGCGGCCGACAAAGGTCTTGCGGCACCCTTAAATTGACATGTATAAAATGGGTCGAGCGGACCAGATACCGTTCGTTCGGCCTAATAGGATTAGGGAGGTGCGACGCTTTTTGGCTTCGGTGCTAGCCATTTTGGCTTTGTCGTTGGGGGCGTGCAACATTCCCTCACAAGAGACGCCGTCCCTTCAACCGCCTTCGCAAAGTAAATAGTAGACCATTGTAAATCGGCGCCGCGGCTTACCCCTGCGTGGCATGGGGCACCAAAGAGCCCACCGAATTGCAATGCTCTCGTCCTACATCGATAGGATCACTGAGAAAAGATCGACGATATCGATTGCGGTGTTGACGGGTGAATTTGTCCCATCTGGGCCGATCTCGCCAACACCGGCTACAAGTCCAGCCTTGCTAGCCGCCCCTCGTTAAGTCGCCGTTCAAAGCTCAAGTCGCCTCCCTAGCCTTAGCTGTTATGGCATCAGCACACAGGCATGTTCGCGACGCTGCGCAACGATAGAACCCCCCACACTGTCCATCTGTAACGAGAGGGGTCCGGTCTCGCGCTCCGGCGGCCGGCGAGAGGAGTGCCGAACTGCCCTTGCGCTGGCACGGGTGTTCACGCTAAAAATGCGCGCGCCTAGGAGTGTAGCTCAATTTGGTTAGAGCACCGGTCTCCAAAACCGGGGGTTGGGGGTTCGAGTCCCTCCTCTCCTGCCAGTTAAAACAATAAGTTATACTATAATTTCCACACAATCTAAGATGTACAATTGACACCTAGTAAGCAACCGGTAAGCATACCAGAGGATTAGGCTGGCCGTGTGCGGACGCTTCATCCAATCCTACACTTGGCGCGAACTGGTCGAGCTTTATGAGCTAACCCAGCCTGCCCGGCATCACCACCTACCTGGAAGCAAGCTGGACACTTGAAAACGCCCAAGCCATCGCTCGTGCGCCAATGATTTCGCAAGAAGGGAGAATATCATGCACCTTCACGAATTTCCGACCGTTTCCGGAGCCGCGGTCGCGGCGGTCACATCTTCTCAAGCTCTTGCGGAAATTAGTGTCGAATCGATGCATCCGGCGAAGTTCAAAGCTGTGCAGGATGCCGCTGGTCATTGCGTCGAGACCGGCGGCGATTGCCTCAGACACTGCTTTGGCATGCTGTCCATGGGAGATGTTAGCATGGCTGGTTGCGCCGCGGCCGTTTACCAATTGATAGCAGCTTGCAGGGCTCTTCAGAGCCTTACCGCCGTCAATTCCGCCCACGCCGGGCATTTCGGAAGGGCAGTATCGATGATCTGCGCGGATTGTGAAAAAGAATGCAAGAAATTCCCGGATATCCCGGAGTGCGTAGCGTGTGGCGCTGCATGCAAAGCCTGCGCGGAAGAATGCCGCAAGGCATGGGTCTATGTTTTTCGGAACCCTTGATTGTATGGGCATCGTTGGGTGACGGTGGGCCATTCATGACGGTATGCCGGTCTTTCTCGACTGGCGCGACCATGGTGGCTTGGGCTACTAACCGGAAAGGTCGGTCTTGAGTTCTTGCGGCCCGCGCCGAACGACCTTTTGCACATGTGGCCGATCTCGAAGCGGGTGAATAAGACTGGCACCGGGGATAATGACCCAAGTTTGGTTGAACCCGTCGAGGCCCAGGCTATTGCTACAAGCGAGCGCCGATCGGTTGAGATTTTAAGCGCAACGTTTCCAGGACCGTAAAAACATCGGCAAGGTTCTTCTAGTGACCTAGGTCACGATGAATTGGAAGAATCTCCGCACTGCCGTGACCGGGGCCTTTCGCCGGAGCCGAGTGAGGGTTTCGGCCAACCACAAATATTTGCTATGATCCCGTTGTTTCGACCCGGACGCGGATCCGGGCCGGTGTCCGTTCGCGTAAGGAGCGTTCCATGGCCCCGCGTGCTTCCTGGAAGGGTTACCTCAAGCTATCTTTGGTTTCATGTCCGATCGCTCTGTATCCGGCTGCCTCCAGCTCGGGACGAATTTCGTTCAACCGAATCAACAAGAAAACCGGAAACAGGCTGAAGCAGCAGCTCGTCGACGCCGAGACGGGCGAAACGGTCGAGAAGGAGGACATTGGTCGCGGTTATGAGATTGGCAATGGCCAGTACCTCCAAATCGAGGACGAGGAGATTGAGAAGATCCGGATCGAAAGCGCCCACACCATCACGATCGACACCTTTGTCCCGAGATCTGAAATCGACGATCGCTATATCGACGACCCGTATTATATTGCCCCCACAGACCAGGTTGGTCAGGAGGCGTTTGCCGTCATCCGCGATGCGATCCGCGAAAAAGAGATGGTCGCTTTAGGCCGTGTCGTAATCTCGCGGCGCGAGTATGTTATGATGCTCGAGTCGTTTAACAAAGGCCTGCTCGCAACGACTCTGCGCTACCCCTATGAGGTCCGCGATCAAGCTGCCTATTTCGAGGATATATCGGACTTGAAATTGCCCGCTGATATGAAAGAGCTGGCCGCCCACATCGTGGACAGTAAGACATCCCACTTCGACCCTTCAACATTCGTCGATCATTATGAGACTGCATTAGTCGAACTGCTCAGAGCCAAGCAAGCTGGCCGCGCCATCGAGGCGCCGAAGGAAGAGCCCGCATCCCACCGCGTCATCAATCTCATGGATGCACTACGAGCGAGTATTAGCGCTGACACGAAGAAGAAGCCGGCCGCAGCAAGTACGAAAGCCCGGGCCAGTGCAGGCGGGACCGCCAAGAGGAAGACAGGACGCTGAAGCCGAAGTGCGAACCGGACGCAACGTCGCTTGAGGGCGGGGTCATCGCCTTCACCGGACGGCTTGCGTCGATAAAAAGGGCGGATGCATTCGCTCTCGTCACCAAGCATGGGGGAAAGCCCCACCATAGGGTTACCAAAGCTACCCGGGTCTTGATCGTTGGCGAACTCGGTTGGCCACTCCAGGATGATGGAGAGCCCTCGAAGAGCCTGACCACAGCAAAATCCTACGGAATTCCAATCGTCAGCGAGCGCCGGTTCCTGGAATGGGTTGGCAAATCCTCGCCGGAGGAGCAGGCGAAGACCTATTCACCCACTGAGCTCTCGGCCCTGAGCAAACTACCGGCAGACGTGGTCGAGCAGCTTGCGATGTTTGGCTTAATCGAGGTTCGGGATGGACTTTACGGCTTCCGTGATCTCGCCGCGGCCCGTCAGGTGGCGCAGCTGCTTGACGCAGGGATCATGTTTTCGGTGATCACTCGGAGCCTGCGGGATATTCGGAACTGGCTCCCCGATGCGCGGCTTTCCAACCTGCGCTTGTTTCCGGAATCCTCGGATAAACTTCTCGTCGAGCAGGTCCAGGGCCGCACCGATTCAAAAGGGCAGTTCGTGCTGCCGGTTACCAAGCCGGACGTTGCCGATGCCGACAGAGTTTTCGCTCAGGCCCAAGCCGCCGAGGAGGCCGGCGATCTCGGCTCGGCAGAAACCCTCTACCGGCGCGTTATGAAACTCGATCCAAAGGATCCGGCGGCGGGATTCAATCTCGGCAATCTGCTCCGGTATGCGCGGCGCATTGTGGAGGCGGAGGCTGCCTACCGGCAGGCCGTGAAGGCGGATCCGAATTTCGCTCCGGCCTGGCATAACCTGGCAGATATGCTTGATGAAAGTGGCCGTCTTACTGAGGCGGTTGATTGCCAGAGGCGTGCACTGGATGCCGATCCCCAGTACGCCGATGCGATGTTCAACATGGCATTGTTGCTGCAGCGGGTTGGCAAGCATGAAGAAGCGGCGATTTGGTGGAGGCGCTACCTCGAGCACGACCGCACTTCGGCGTGGGCCGAACGCGCGAAACGTGCATTGAAATTGTGTGAAATGCAGATGGCAAGCGAGGCATCGTAGGCGCGCACCGAGCCGCCTTGATCCCAGAATTGGGCGCGAATCATGCCTGAACAAATGCGGGTCGAGATTACCCCAAACCAGAGAGTGACCGCGAATGTCTACCCTGCAGCGAAGCCGGACCAGGCTTGTGCCACATTGATTCTTGCGCACGGAGCTGGCGCCGGTCAGACAAGTGGTTTCATGGTGAGATCTGCCACGGAGCTGGCGGCACGCGGTATTAACGTGGTTACCTTCAACTTTTTGTACACCGAGCAGGGCCGGCGCGTTCCTGACACGAACAATAACCTCGAAGCGTGTTTTCGGGCAGCGATCGAGACGGTTCGGCACACAAAAATCGGCCGTCTTAAGTTGGCGATTGGCGGTAAATCAATGGGCGGACGAATCGCTTCGCAGATTGCTGCGGCCAGTTCCCTTAATGTGGAGGGCCTCGTGTTCCTTGGGTACCCGCTGCATCCTCCTGGCAAAGCGGACCAGCTTCGGGCGAAGCATTTGTCGGACATCACTGTCCCGATGTTGTTCGTTCAAGGTTCGCGCGATGCCTTCGGCACACCTGACGAGCTGCGGCCGATCATCAAGACGCTCAAAGCTCCCGCCGACCTTTACGTCGTAGAAAATGGCGACCACTCATTCAAGGTGTTGAAGCGCGCGGGCGTCACCCAGGAAGACACCTATAAAGCCGTGCTCGATCGTATCGAACTGTGGCTGCGGCACACTTTTGTGACTTGTTAAAGGAGGCCAGTCGTGACGGTCCGCACGGAAAAAGCGACCCAAGTCCAAGCAAACAAGTCGCTCAAAGAGTACGAAGCGAAGCGCGATTTTGATCGAACCCCGGAGCCAGTCGCTTCCAGGAACGACAGCGATGGCCGAGAATTTGTGGTGCAGAAGCACGCGGCGCGCCGTCTGCATTACGACCTGCGGCTGGAGTTGGACGGCGTATTGAAAAGTTGGGCGGTCACCAAAGGTCCGAGCCTCACGGTCGGTGAGAAGCGGCTTGCGGTCCGCACCGAGGACCATCCGGTCGAATATCTCAATTTCGAGGGCAATATTCCGAAAAATCAATATGGTGGTGGCTCGATGATCGTCTGGGACCGCGGCCGATGGCAACCGGAGGGCGATCCCCAGAAGGGGCTCGCGAAGGGCCATCTTGCGTTTACGCTTGACGGCACGCGGCTCAAGGGGCTTTGGCACCTGGTTCGGATGCGCTCCAAAGCCGGAGAAAAGACAGAGCCGTGGCTGCTCATGAAATCGGACGACGCATTCGGCCGGCGTGCGGGTGATCGGGAAATCACCGACGAGGCGACGACATCGCAGCTCAGCGGCCGCACCAACGAAGAGCTCGAAGCCGCGGGAGAAGTGCGCCAAGATCACGCGGCCAGAACCACGGTCGCGAAAGCGCGAAAAGCGATCCTTCCGGATATTGGCAAACTTTCAGGCGCTCGAACGGGACTGCTGCCGGTTTTCGTCGAGCCTAGCCTCGCATCTCTATGCGAAAAGCCTCCGACGGGCCCGAAATGGATCCACGAGATCAAATACGACGGCTACCGCATACAGGCACGGATCGACGGACGCACCATCCGCTTACTAACGCGCAAGCAACTCGACTGGACCGAACGCTTTCGCAGCATAGCCGATGCATTGAAGGCGCTCGGCCTTGGCTCGGCGCTGATCGACGGGGAGATCGTTGTCGAGGATGCGAGCGGCATTTCGAGCTTCAACGCTCTGCAGGCCGATCTGAAGGCTGGCCGTCTGGACCGGTTCCGCTATGCCGTCTTCGATATTCTCTATTGCGAAGGCTACGATCTGACGAAATCGGCACTCAAGGACCGTAAAGAATTGCTGCAACAGCTCGTCGCCGGCCTGCCAGCCGACTCGCCCATTCGCTTCAGCGAGCATCTCGATGTGGACGGGCCAACCATGTTGGAACATTCGTGCCGGCTCGGACTTGAAGGGATCATTTCCAAACGGATGGACCTGCCATATCGCTCCGGCCGCGGCGACCATTGGCTCAAGAGCAAATGCGTCGAGCGCCAGGAGTTCGTAATCCTGGGCTACGTTCCCTCGACGATAAGCAGCCGATCCATCGGGTCGCTAGCACTGGGCTATCACGACAGCGGAAACCTTATTTACGCGGGCCGGGTCGGAACAGGGTGGTCCAGTGACCAATCGAGGTCGCTGCGTGATGAAGTCGAGAAAATCGGTTCGACAAAGCCGAGATTAGGAAAACCGCTTCCGGCCGGCGTCGAGAAAGGCGTCCGATGGACTGAGCCGCGCCTCGTCTGCGAGATCGAATATCGCGGCTGGACGCAAGACAGACTGCTCCGGGCGGCGTCGTTCAAGGGGCTTAGGGATGACAAAGCGGCCGATGAAATCGTTTTGGAGTCACCGCAGAAGCGATCGAAAGCACAAGTTCCGCTTGCTCCAATGGGCACCCTCCTCACGCATCCGGAAAGGATTCTTTGGGAAGAGGCGGGAATCACCAAACAGGGGCTGGCCGAATTCTACACCGACATTGCCAGCTGGATCCTTCCGCATATCGCGGGCCGTCCGTTGAGTCTGCTGCGGTGCCCCTCGGGCACGGGAGCCAAGTGCTTTTTCGCCAAGCATCCGTGGCAAGGTCTGGACGATAGTGTCCGCCGCGTCCATACCGGCGACAAAGAACCGATGATTGTGGTTGATGAGCTTACGGGACTGATCTCCCTCGTCCAGGCGGGCGTTGTCGAAATCCATCCTTGGGGATCGGCCATCGATCATCTTGAACAGCCTGATCGTCTGATTTTTGATCTCGATCCAGGCGAGGATATCTCTTGGGCAGCCGTAACCGAAGCTGCCCGTGATGTTCGCGACAGGCTCACTGCACTTGGCTTGCAAAGCTTCGTCAAGACTTCGGGAGGGAAAGGGCTCCATCTCGTGGTCCCCGTCGAACCGGAGGCCACGTGGGATCAGGTCAAGACGTTCACTAAAACGATAGTCGATGAAATGGCCAAGGAGAGGCCAGACCGTTACGTCACCACAATTGCGAAGCGCGCACGCACCGCTCGCATCTATATCGATTATCTGCGGAACGGCCGCGGTGCGACCGCGGTTGCAGCCTACTCAACGCGGGCATCGCCGCGGGCGTCGGTTTCGACACCCCTCGATTGGGACGAATTGTCACCCGGACTTCGGTCGGACCACTTCACAGTCGGTAACCTGCCGCACCGGCTTTCGTCTCTCAAACAAGATCCTTGGCGGGGCATCCTCAAGCTTCGTCAACGACTACCGCCAATCCATCAAAGAGGGTAGTGATCCACTTACCTGATGTCCTCTGTAAGCAGACAAACCGTAGGCGTTTTGGAAGTTAGCCAAGCGCCAACCGGAGAAAGGCTCGCGGCGTGCATATGTTTTCCGCAATGCCTCCGATAGCTGCCTAAAGCGAACCGTGCAGGCAGTTACACTCAGCACCACGAGCCGACATTCGATCTGATGCAACGAATGGCCGGAGAGTGCCGAAAACGGAACGGCCTGTTCCGGGTCCGAGAACGAAGTTTTGGACATTCGCTTCGCAAGTTTTGTGCTTTTGGAGACGAGCGATCCTTCTCTTCCCAACCTCGGCCGCCTTGCGCCCACACAACTTCTACACGGTGCCGGACTTGAGAAACCGCTACACGCAGGTTGTGGCTCCGGTCGGCGATCTTATACTGTCTTATACCGCAAAGGTCGACCTCGACATTTTTCGAGCCGATCCTACTGACGAATTGGCGTGAATCATGCATGATCTCATCGTGGAGCCATCATGCCTTCGCTGACCATTCGCCACGTCACGACCTATCGCTACCAGCAGCCGGTGACCTTTGGCGAGCACCGAATGATGCTTCGTCCACGCGATTCCCACGATCAACGAGTGATCGAGGCGCATCTCGAGATCACCCCGGAGCCGAAGAGCCTGCGCCTCGTTCAGGACGCATTCGGAAATCATGTGGGGATCGCGCGGTTTTCTGGGCGCGCAAAAAAGCTGTGCTTCGAGAGCACCGTGCATCTCGAGCATTCGCCCATGGACTGCGCCGATCTCGAGATAGAGGATACCGCAAGGACCTTTCCGGTCACCTATAGCACAGACGAGATGCCGGACCTCGCTTACTGCATCGACCGCCATCAACCAGATCCGGGGAACGAAGTCGGCCGCTGGGCTCGTCAATTCCTGCCCCCCAATGGGTCGATTGGCCCTTTCGAGCTTCTC
>CAYTRB010000042.1:0-22552 GCA_964440215.1 uncultured Methylocapsa sp. | reverse complement strand
GCGGTGTGAATCGAGAGGTTCACGCACCGTTCTGCGAGAGGCCGGAGGTGAAAGTGTTGGAGCTTGCCAAGCAGCTTGGTAACGTCAGCCAGGCCTGCAAAATGCTCGGCTATTCGCGCGATAGCTTTTATCGGTTCAAGGAACTCTACGACAAAGGCGGTGATCTGGCACTGCAAGAGATCAGCCGCAAGAAGCCGATTGTGGCGAACCGGGTCGCGCCCGAGATTGAGACGCATGTTGTCGAATTTGCGCTGGAGCAACCGGCCTATGGCCAGATCCGGGTCGCCAATGAGATGCGGAAGCTTGGTTTTTCGGTCTCGCCAGCTGGCGTGCGAGGCGTCTGGCTGCGGCATGATCTCGAGACGATGCAGAAAAGATTGAAAGCGCTGGAAGCCAAGGTCGCGCAGGAAGGACTGCTTTTGACCGAAGCCCAGGTTATCGCCTTGGAAAAAGCCAAGACTGAAAAGGAAGCGCACGGCGAATTCGAGAGCGAATGCCCGGGCTATTGCGGCGCTCAGGACACCTTCTATGTGGGCAACATGAAAGGTGTTGGCCGGATTTACCAGCAAACCTTCATCGACACCTATTCGAAGGTTGTGTTTGCCAAGCTCTATGATCGCAAGACGCCGATCACGGCGGCCGATTTGTTGAACGATCGGGCCGTCCCATTCTTCGAGGAAAAAGAAATCAAGCTCTCACGCGTGCTGACCGATCGGGGAACTGAATATTGCGGCAATCCCGAGCATCATGAATATGAGCTCTATCTTGCCGTGGAAGACATTGATCATTCGAGAACCAAGACGAAGAGCCCGCAAACGAATGGTATCTGTGAGCGTTTCCACAAGACGGTTCTCAACGAGTTCTATCGTGTGGCGTTCCGCAAAAAAGTCTACGTCTCGATCGCGGATCTGCAGGAAGATCTCGATGAATGGGTCAGAAGTTACAATGAAGATAGGCCACATCAAGGGCGTTGGTGTTTCGGTAAAACACCATTGCAAACTTTCCTTGACGCCATCCCGATCGCGAGAGAAAAAATGATCGCTGCCTAACGACATCAGACAACTACGACTGACCATTCAAAAGACGCCGTCTGTCAGATCAAATACCAGCTACTACACCTAATGACATCGTCATTCTCGACAATCTCAACAGTCACAAGGGCAAGGCAGTGCGCGCCATGGTCAAAGCGATCGGCGCGAGGCTGTTCTTCCTGCCGTCTTACAGTCCCGATCTCAATCCGATCGAGCAGGCCTTCACAAAGATCAAGCATGTGATGCGAAAGGCTATGGGCCGAAGCGTCGAGGCCGTCGAAAACGCCGTCGCTGAAGCCCTCGATACCATCACACCACAGGAATGCTCGAACTACCTCGTAAATGCCGGATACAAGTCAACCTAAATGCGACACGCTCCTAATTCCTCGATCCCAGGTATGAAGACGGACGGAGCGCAGGAGATGCGCATCCGCATGGCTCAATCGGATGAGGTTTCGGCTGCAATCGCGTGATCGCACTCCGCATCCACCCGCTCGAGCAGAGGCCGAAGATGCTCGGCGATCAGGGGCGCGCCTTCATCCTGGAACATATCCGTGTGCCAGCCAGGGATCCGGTAAAGCAAGAGCTGGCCCCTGACGAAATTGGACCAGCCCATATTGGGATCGACGAAGCTGGTGACCATTTCCTCGCTCTGGAGGAGTACCACATCGCCTGTGGACACGGATGCCTCGTAATTGTCTCGCGCTTCCTCGACAGCCGGCAAAAACCACCGGTTTACCCAGTCTTCCTTGCCCAGTTTCGAAGGGTCTTCAATGAGGCGTAGCGCGGACAGCAGGTTCAGTATCTTACTCCCACGTACGACGCGATAGGCGGCAAGAGCCTCTGCAATCTTGAGTTTGCCGCTTCGAATGAGCGCCAAACGGTGAGTGAGCACATGGAACCCGTACCGTAAGCGGAACAGAACACGCCGGCCAAGAGGAAGCCGCTTCAAATAATTGGGCAGCCAAGCGTCAGCGATCACGACAAGCGCGACCCGCTCTCCAGCCAGCCTCAATTGGCGCGCCACTTCATAGGCGATGATTCCCGCGACACAGAGTCCAAATAGGATATAGGGGCCGCGTGGTTGCGCCTCTCGTATGAGGCGCACGTAATCACTCGCTATCTCGTCCAGGGGACGGCTGGGTAATTGTCGGGGATTGCTGGGATCAAACAGCTGAACGCCGAGAAACCGCCTGTCCGTCCCGATCGCCCGGGCGAGATTATAATAGATCATCGTATTGTTTATGGCGATGATCGGCGTCTTCTCGCCCAGTGGCTGAATCTCAACGATATTCCAAGCTTCGAGCGGCAATTCGGTCCTGGACACGCGGGCAGCAAACTCCCGTACGGTCGGCGCTTGAAAAAGGCTAATGACATTGACTTTAACTTCGAAACTGCTCGCGACCTTGTTCACAAGCCGCATGGCCATGAGAGAATGTCCGCCGAGCTCGAAAAAATTTGACGCAGGGCCGATGTCCGAAACTTGAAGGATTTCCCGCCAAAGCTCCATCATCCTTGTTTCGATATCGTTTGGCTCACCGCGAGACAGGGCGCTTGGTGCCGGCTGGGAAAAGCCAGTCGCGGCCAAATCGCCGCCGGTTATGGAGTGCGCAAGACCCTCTCGCGCAGGCGGGACCAAAGTAGACAATTTGGCTCTGGGATTGGAAATGGCGAGTTCGAAGGCGCTTATTAGAAATTCAAGCATTCCTTCGACCGTTTTTTTTTCATAAAGGTCCGTATTGAATTCAACAGCCAGCCGCCAGCCGCTCGGCCAATGGACCAAGAAAAAATTGAGATCATAGAGCGAGCCAGCCGAAAGTGATGGTTGTCCCGTGAGCTCGAAACCGCCGTACCTTCCGTGGTCCATGACATCGCGCAATACATTGAAATCAATACAGATGAGCGGAGTGCGTTTGGGGTCGCGCGGGGGATTGAGCAGTTCAACCAATCTGTGGAACGGCATCCGCTGATGGATCACGGCCTCCTGAATCGTTCCGTTCACCCGGTCGAGGAATTCCTCGAAGGCCGGGTCCCCCGACGCATCGAACCGCAACACCAGATTATTGAGGAATACACCGATCATGGTTTCGAGATCTGGCTCGTCGCGTCCGGCGATCTGGGTCCCGAAAATCACATCGGTACAGCCGCTGTAGAGGTGCAACATCGCCGCAGTCACTGCGCAGCCGAAACTGAACAAAGTCAGATTGTGATTTCGCGCGGCCTCTTCCAATCTGTCGCCAAGTGCTGGAGGCATCATGATGGCGAGGATCTCGCCTCCGTTGCTCGGCTGAGCCGGACGCTCATGATCCGGACGAATTTCGAAATAGGGCGCGCCTGCGAGCTTGTTTGTCCAATAAATACTCTCCGCTTCGAAGCCGCTTGCGAGATAAGCTTTTTGCCAAAGGCAATAATCGCCATATTGCAGAGGCAGCTCCCGGAGGCCATGAGGATGGTTGGCGTCAAGCGCTGCTGCGATTGTGCCGAACTCATCGGCGAGATTTCGAATAGACCATCCGTCGAACGCGATCTGATGCACAGTGACCAGCAAGAGAGCATGATCGGCGGATAGGCGCAGCAAGGTCACGCGGAGCAAGGGTAATTGCCTCAGATCAAAAGGCCTGCGCGCCTCGAGGCTGCCTAGCGCAACCGCCTGATCAACCCGCTTCGCCTCGGGAATGATTGTAAGATCGACAACAGCGATATTAAAGCTATAGCGATCAACTACGATTTGCACGGGGTCGCCGTCTTTTTCGGCGAATCTCGTGCGCAAGATCTCATGCCTGTCGATGATCGTCTGAAACGCTTGCGCGATCGTCGAAGCACTGAAGGCACCCTTGATTTCCCAACGCAAGGCGATGTTAAGTACCGTGCTCTCCGGACTGAGCGCCTGGATGAACCAACACCGCTGCTGGGATGCCGAGCACGGAAATTGCAGTTCTCTGTTACGTTGATCGGCGGGTTCGGGCAGGTCAACAACTCCATAGGACGAAGTCATGTGGGGCTCCGGCCAGCCCCCCGCCTGAAACTTTGCAGGGAAGGCACAATTGCCTTTGCTGTGCCTTGTGGCTCTTCTGCTTGCTTATCGGCGGCTAACGCCAACTCGGCAATCGTTGGATGCCTCATCATGTCAGAGGCATCGAGATTAAAGCCCAGCTCCCGCATCCGCGCCGCGATGCGGAACAGATCGATGGAATCCGCGCCGAGCGCAAAAAAATTATCGTGAATGCCGACTTCTTCGCTCCCCAGAACATTCGCCCAAAGAGCGGCGAACTTTGCTTCCACAGATGTACGCGGCGCCACGATGACCCGCTTCACGTGAGTGGATTGAGGCAAAGGCAGCGACTTGCGATCGATCTTGCCGGTGTGGGTGCGTGGAAGCACGTCGAGACGGATGATCTGCGCGGGGACCATATAATCCGGCAATTCCTCACGCAGTCTGGCCCGCAGATCCATGATCTGCCCGAGAGCATCCTCGGGCGCGGCGATATAGCCGACAAGATCATCGCCATGGAGGGCGGCCGCCGCTTCCGGGCGGCCCGAAACGCGTCTTAAAGCATCTTCGACATCACCAAGCTCGACACGGAACCCGCGCAATTTGATTTGGGCATCGATCCGCCCAAGCAATTCGAAGCGCTCATTCGCAACAGCGCGGGCACGATCGCCGGTGCGATAAATTCGCTCTTTCGTGCCACCAAGCGAATGTTGTCGAAAACTTTGCGCGGTTAGCTCTTGATTCTTGTAATATCCCCGGGCAAGCCCTGCGCCCAAGATGCATAATTCGCCCGCCACCCCGATTGGCGCTGTATTGCCTGCGGCATCGAGGATTATCATTTGGGTGTTCGCGATTGGCCGGCCGAAATCGATGGAACCCGAGCCTTGCTTTTGCGCGAGCGACCAGATTGTCGTTTCGGTGGGTCCGTACATATTCCATACGTCGCCAGTACCAAGATCCCCGGCGAGCTTCCGGTCGAGCGCCTCACCCCCGCATAGAATTTTAAGCTCTTTCGGATCAAGCCCCGATTCAAGCAATATGCGCCACAAGGCTGGAGTGGCCTGCATGATTGTCGTATCGGATCGGCGGATCAGTGAGACCAGCCGCAACGGGTCCATGATGTCGGCCCGGCTCGCGATGACGAGCAGCGCACCGGCCGTCAATGGCAAAAAGATTTCGAGCGCGGCAATATCGAAGCAGGGCGTCGTCACGGCGAGGAAGATGTCGGACGCACGAATGCCGGGCGTTTGCTGCATCGCTGTCAAGAGGTTCACGACAGAGCGATGTTCGATATCGATGCCCTTTGGCCGGCCCGTCGAGCCGGAGGTGAAGATACGATAAGCAAGATCAGCTGGATGAGCCCGCGGAAGGCTTGGCCGCGGCGCCTCCGTTGATTCCGCGCCCATGTCGTGAAAGGTGATGCAAACTGGAACCGCTGTATTGATGTCGTCTTCGAGACTCGCCGATGTCAAGGCGATTTTGACATCGGCCTCGCTAATGATCGAGTGAAGACGCGCGGGCGGATAGATCGGATCCAGCGGGACATAGGCGCCGCCTGCCTTGAGGACGGCGAGCATGGCGACGACGTATTCCATCGACCGGTCGAGATAAATCGCGACTGGCGTTTCGGGCGCGATACCGGCGCCGATGAGCCGCCTAGCCAGCCTGTCCGCGCGCGCCACGAGATCCCGATACGTGATGGTGTTGTTCTCGAAGCGGATCGCGACGGCGTCTGGACTGGCTGTCGCTTGCAGATCAACCAACTCATGAATAGTGAGTTCGGGGACGGGACGGACCGGCCCAGCGAAAGCGGCATGGAGCGCATTCTCCTCCGCTTGCGTCAAGATCGGCAGCCGCAAGGCTTCCTGGTCCATATCGCTTGCTATGGCTACGAGCAGCGTCCGGTAATGGCCGATCCAGCGCCCGACCGTTGCCGCGTCGAACAGGTCCGTGCTGTAATCGCAATCGACGATAAGGCGGGTATCTTCCGCGACGACATTAAAAAACAGATCAAAATTCACAAAGCGCTTGGGATTGGCGTCGGCCGAGACAGTAAGACCATCAAAGTAGAGATTTTGCTCGATCCGTTCCAGATTGAACTGGGCTTCGATCAAGGGGAGCCGGTTGACCTCGCGAGGCAAGTCGAGCGTTCGGACGAGCGACCCGAAAGTGTAGCTTTGATGATCGGCGGCATCGAGCAGCAACTGTTGGGTTTTGCGCGCCGCCTCGGTGAAGGTCATTCCCTCGGTGAATTGGCTTCGCAAAGGCAAAAAGTTGACGCAATGGCCGACGAGCGGGCCATCGCCATGCAAACTTTGTCCGGCCGCCGGAATGCCAGCGACGATATCGTTTTGTCCGCTCAAGCGGGCAAGCAGCAGCTGATAGGCGGTTAGCAGCACCGCAAACAAGGTGCAGCCGCTGCGCGCGGCACTCTGTTTCACATTTTCGTACAGGGTCGCCTCAATTGTTCCACGTAGCGTATCGCCACGGAAACTTTTGAGCATTGGACGCGGGCGGTCAATCGGTAGAGCAAGCGGCTCCGGTGGTTGCGCGAATTGGCGCAGCCAATGCGCCTCCGCCTCCGGCTGCAGCGTCCCATGCCGTGCCGCGTAATCGGAAAATCCATGCGGTTGCGGCAAATTTGCTGTAGTTCCGTTGAGGCGGGCCGAATAGAGGACTCCCAACTCTTCCAAAACGATGTTCATCGACCAGCCATCGCAGATGATGTGATGGGCGGTGATCACTAGTCTATGGCGGTCTTCGCGCGTGTCCGTCACTAAGGTGAAGCGGATCAGCGGCCCCTCCACGAGATTAAAGGGGGTAGCCGCCTCGCTATCAACGATCTCGGCAAGCCGCACGTCGAGAGTGGGCGCCTCGCTCTCCGCTACAATCGTGAAAGCGAGCGAAGCCGCTGGCGCCACGGCAAAGCTCGTGCCCGCCGGAGCGAAACGGATGCGCAGCGCCTCATGGCGTTGCACCAGGTCGCGCGCGGCTTTCCGCAGCGCTTGCCGATCAAGCTTCCCGCACAAATCGAGTGTAATCGATTCATTGAAGGCACAGGATGCGGCATCACCGAGTTGGGCGCTTAACCAAATTTCCATCTGGCTTTCGGTGAGTTGACCTTGACGGTCTTGTGATCCCTCCGATGGCCGTCCAAACAGGCCCGCCTCCATCATTTGTGCAGAGGCGGCATCGAAAGCCTCGACGATTTTCGCCAAATCATCATCGTCATGGGCGGTCGTCAGGAAACAGGGGAAGCCTTCGAGGAGATGAATGCCCCGTTCCCGCATCAGGTAATAGAAGAGCGGCGCGAAATGATATTCGGGCGGAAATTTGAGGAAGAAGATCGATCCAAAATTATGAATCTCGGTCGGCACGTCATGCCGCTCGAAGACGGCGTTGATATCGTCAACAAGACAGCCAGTACGCTCGGACAATCTTTCCTGGAGGCTTGGTCCGGCCGCCTTTAAGTGCTTCAGCACCGCGCCCGTAGCGGCAAGCGCGAGCGGGTGGCGCACGAAAGTGCCGGCGAAAAAGGTAACGCCGGCGGCCGGATAGGAGTCATCGCCATACTGCCAGAATCCGCCATCAAGCGCATCCATGAACGCGGCCTTACCGGCCAGAATGCCGATTGGCATGCCGCCGCCGACCACCTTGCCGTAAGTGACGAGATCGGCGCGGATGCCGAACAAAGCCTGGGCGCCGCCCTGATGGACGCGAAAACCCGTCACGATTTCATCGAAGATGAATGCAGTCCCGGCTTTCGCGGTCAGCTCGCGCACGGTTTCCAAGAACTGCCGGGGACGGAAGTCCGGCCGCCGGCTCTGCACGGGCTCGACCATCACCGCCGCCAGCTCATGCATGTGCCGTTCGAGCCAGGCAAGGCTCTCTTTTGTCCCATATTCCAATATGGTGATGTTGGCGATGGATTCGGAGGGGATTCCCGGAGCGATCGGAAACACCCGCGCAACCCCGTCGCGAACCGCGCCGCGAGCCAAAACTTCGTCGAACTGACCATGATAATCGCCGGCGAAATAGACAATTTTGTTGCGTCCGGTCACCGTTCGCGCGATGCGCATGGCCGCCATCACAGCTTCCGAGCCGGTATTGCAAAATGTCATCCGCTCATTACCCGTGAGTTCGCAAAAGAGCTTTGCGACCTCGCCCGCGAGAGGCGTTTGCGGCCCTAATTCGAAACCTTGATGGATTTGCGCGATCAGCGCGTCACGAACGAAATCGGGCGCGTGACCGAAGGCGGTCGGCCCGAAGCCATTTAAGAGATCGATATAGACATTGCCGTCGACGTCCCAAAGCTTCGAGCCCTCGGAGCGGACGGTGACGATCGGATAGACGATTTCTTTCCATTCCGGATGAAATCCGGCCGCGACCCGGGGATCGGCGAGCACAGCCCGCGAGGCCTGGGTCATTGCCTTGGAACCGCCCGTGCGGCTTGTGTAGCGTGCGATCAAATCAGCAAGGAAACGGCTTTGCTCCACGTCGAGATCAGCGCCGCCTGATTGCGCGAAGGGTTTGAAGGGGCCGAAAGACTCGGCAGGCTTCTTTTCGGCAAGCGGCTTCTCTGGAAGAGGGGATGGAGCCAGTTGCCCGACCAGTGCTATCGCTGTGGCGGTCATCCCGGGCAAAGGAGTGGCGCTGCCCAGTTGCCGCAAGGTTTCGAGCTGCCGATTGATGAGATCAGTCATGCTGGCGAGCTGCGCCGCCATGATTTGCTCGATGCC
Organism: uncultured Methylocapsa sp.; assembly: GCA_964440215.1. GTDB lineage: Bacteria > Pseudomonadota > Alphaproteobacteria > Rhizobiales > Beijerinckiaceae > Methylocapsa. The sequence goes on along the minus strand of CAYTRB010000042.1, from coordinate 13,790 downwards.
TTGCCCAGGAGGGACGGAAAGAGATTGGAAGCCTTGTGCCTGGCTGGCCTCTAGAAATGGAAGGGCAGGGCTGTCCTCGTCCCGGCTCCGTGCCGTTGGCGCGGCCTCGACCACGAAGTTTTCCGCTTTGAGGTTTAAATACTCGGCCACGGCATCGAGGGTTGGAAGGTCGCCCATCATCTGGCGAAAGCTCACGGCGACATTGAAGCGGCTCTTGATGGCTTGGCTCGCCTGGGTAAGGAACAAGGAATCGAAGCCGAGTTCAAGGAAACTTGTGCGGCTCGGCGAATTGGCAACGTCGATGCCCGATAGATTCTCAAGCAAGGCCGCAAGTTCCGCCCTCATCGCCGCTTGCCGCTTTTGCGGCTCGGCGTGTTGCCCAATTTTATCAGCGGAGGCCGGTTGCAATGTTTCGTTCACCATTGGGGTAATGGCATTTCCTTCAAAAGCCATAGCCGCGACTGGGCGAGCGCTTGGAGCCTCACTTGGGGCATCTATAAAATAGCGCTTCCGCTGGAACGGATAAGTAGGCAGACTGACGCGCCGCTTCGGTTTGCCGGCGTACAGCGCATGCCAATCCGGTGCCACTCCGGCGGACCACAAGCGTCCAAGCGTATCGAGGAAGACCGCGTCCGCGTCGCCCCGCTCGGCAGGATCTGGCAGCGATGCCGCGATCATAGGCCTGCCGCGCGAAGCTTGGCTCTGGCGAGCAAGGCTCGACAGCGTCCGGCCCGGTCCGGTTTCTAGTAAAATTGGCGATTCGGTTTCGCATAAGCTCTCGATCGCCGCCGCATAGCGCACGGTCTCGCGGCAATGCCGCGCCCAATACAGCGGGTCCGTCGCCTGTTCGGCCGTTATCCAGCGTCCCGTCATGGTGGAGACATAAGGGATGCGGGGGACGTTGAGAGGAATTTGCCGCAGGATCTCCGCTAGCGGTTCGATCACCGGATCGACCATGGCTGAATGAAAGGCATGCGAAGTCCGCAACCGCCGCGAACCGATGCCGCGCGCCGTTAACGCCTCCTCGTAAGCGCCGATCGCACGGAGCGTTCCCGCGACGACGCAAATGGCCTCGGCGTTGACCGCCGCGATCGAGAGATCGGCAGGGAGACCGGCTTTTACTTCGGGTTCCATCAGCATGACGGCGAGCATCGCTCCTTCCGGCAGCTCCTGCATCATCGCACCGCGCGCGGCGACAACCTTCAGGGCGTCTTCGAGCCGCATCACATCTGCAATTACCGCCGCGGCGAATTCACCAATGCTATGGCCAAGCACGGCGGCGGGCTCAACTCCAAGGCTGCGCCACAGGACCGCAACCGCATAACTGACACTGAATAAAGCGGGTTGCGCAAGTGCGGTTGCCTGCAGCTGTTGCCCGGCCACCGCCGGGTCGCCATAAAGCACCGTGCGCAGATCGAGGCCAAGCAAAGGCTCCAGAACCTCTGCGCAGTAGTCGATCGTTTGCGCGACGATAGGATAGCGCCGGTAAAGAGCCTGACCCATGCCGGCATATTGGGCGCCTTGGCCAGGAAACAGGAAGGCCAGCTTCGGCGGGTGGGTGGCGACCGTCCGGCCCTTGCCGGGGCCGCCGAGCTTTTCGATTAAGTCGGGCCTGTCCTTTGCGATCAAGGCGAAGCGATGACTGAAAGCACGCCTGCCTGACTGCAATGTGAACGCAATGTCGCCGAGGCTCTTTTCCGGATGCATCTCAACATGTGCCGCGAGGCGGCTGCGTGCTTCCGCCAAGGCCTTATCATCGCGGGCCGACAGAACAATGAGATGCGCGGTGTCCTCATCCTGGCCGGTTGCGGCGGCGGCCGGGAGCAACGGCGCTTCCTCCACGATCAGATGGACATTGGTGCCACCCACGCCGGCGGCGTTGACCCCCGCGATGCGCGGTTTCTCACCGCGTGGCCACGCTTTGAGCTCCGCATTGACGAAGAACGGGCTGTTCTCCAGGCCAAGGTTCGGGTTTGGCGTTTTGAAATGAAGCGTTGCGGGGAGGTTTTCATTTTCAAGCGCAAGAATGGTTTTGATCAGCCCGGTGACACCGGAGGCGATGTCAAGATGCCCGATGTTTGTTTTGACCGTGCCGATCGCGCAAAACCCGTTGCGATCGGTTGTTGCGCGAAACGCCTTGGTGAGGCCGCTAATTTCGATCGGATCGCCAAGCGGAGTAGCTGTGCCGTGGCATTCGACGTAGGAAATGGTGTCGGCGGTCACGCCCGCCACGGCATGGGCGAGGGCGATGGCCCGCGCCTGGCCATCACTGCTCGGCGCCGTGTAGCCGACTTTCCTGGCGCCATCATTGTTGACCGCGCTGCCGCGAATGACGGCGCGGATGTGATCGCCGTCAGCCAACGCGGCATCGAGACGCTTCAACAGCACGACGCCCGCGCCGCTGCCGAATACGGTCCCGGCGGCTTGCGCATCGAAGCTGCGGCAATGCCCGTCGGGGGAGACCATGCCGCCTTCCTGGTAGAGATAGCCGCGCTTCTGCGGGAATGTAATCGAGACGCCGCCCGCGATCGCCATGTCGGCGCGATAATCGAGAAGACATTGGCACGCTTCCGCAACCGCAAGGAGCGAGGTAGAACATGCCGATTGCACAGTTAAAGCCGGACCCCGCAGATCGAGCTTATACGCTGTGCGCGTCGCGATGAAATCAGCTCCATTTCCGACCAGAGTTGGATATTCCGCGACTTGATAGTTGCCAGTAAAATGCTCGACCCGCCGCCGGTCGCTCAGGACATTATAAAGAAGGTAGGTATCGATGCTGCTTCCGGCATAGACAGCGATCTCGCCAGGAAAGGCGGCGGGATCGTAACCGGCGCTTTCCAGCGCCTCCCAGGCGATTTCCAGAAAGACTCTTTGCTGCGGGTCAGTCAGTTCCGCCTCTCGAGGCAGGAAATTGAAAAATTCCGCGTCGAAAAGCTCCACACCGTCCAAAATGGATCTTGCGCGCACGTAGCCTGGCTGGTTTTGCACCGAGCGGCCGAAGGCGTCTTCCAGCTCGCCTGGAGGGAAATGGGTGATGGATTCCACGCCGCGGTGGAGATTGTCCCAAAAGGCCTCGAGTGTCGGCGCGCCAGGGAAGCGGCCGGCCATCCCTATCACAGCGATGGCGGGAAGCACATCTTGGGCGGACATTAATCACCTCTGGCGGAGGATGCGCGGGATGTTGGCAAAAGGACACGACCCCGTCGCGCCCGTTGCTGCAACGCGGCTTGTGCCGCAGCGCCCGCGGTTACGTCAGCCGTTTGCACATCTGATAGCCGGGCTTGCAGATGCCGGATCGTCGGCAGATCGAACAAATCCCGGACTGAAAGCCGTCCAGGAAAAAGCCGTTCGAGCTCGGCATGCACGCCAAGAAGCTGGAGGGAGGTGCCGCCGAGATCGAAAAAATTTTGATCGACATCGACGGTTTCCAAACGAAGCTGGCGGCGCCACAGATCGGCCAGCGTGGCCTCGATCGGGGTGGCATAATGGGCGTTCGACGATTTTTTGGCCCTCGCGTTTGCCGCCAGGCGGCTAAGGGCGAGGCGGTCAATCTTGCCGGTCTTCGTGAGTGGAAACTCATCGATCGCCTCGATGCGCGCCGGGACCATATGTGGCGGCAAATGGCTCGTTGCGGCCTCCCGGAAAGCCGCCTCGGAGAGGGAGGCGCCTGGGAGCGGAACGACAAAGGCGACGAGATGCTTGGCGCCGTTCGGCAAGCTACAAGCGACGACGGCGATGTCCTTCAGAGGGAGATGCCGCCGCAACACGATTTCCACGTGTTCGGGCTCGATTCTGCAGCCGTTCAGCTTGATCTGGTTATCCATGCGGCCAAGAAAATGCAGCAGACCTGTCTCGTCGCGCCGCACAAGGTCACCAGTACGGTAAAGCCGTTGCGCCGGATCTTGCGCGACAGGGTCCTCGATGAATTTTTGGCGCGTAAGCTCGGGAGCGTTAAGATAGCCGAGCGCGAGCCCATTCCCGCCTACGTAGAGATGCCCCGCCGAGCCTTCGGGGACGGGACGCATTGCATCATCGAGAATCCGCAAAACCGTGCCAGCGACGGGCCAGCCGATTGGCACTGGCGCGCCGGCAGGAAAATCCGGCGGCGCCGTAAAGCAGGTGGTGAAGGTCGTGTTCTCGGTTGGCCCATAAACCGAGATAAAATGACCTGATTCTAAGAGGCGGACCGCCTTGGCGACATGCGTGGGCGACATTACGTCACCCCCCGAGACCAGAGTGCGGAGCTTACGGAGCGGGGCGGGGCACTGATCGATCATAAGGTTGAAAAGGCCGCTGGTTAGAAACAGGGTTGTCACGGCATGTTCCTCGACGGCGGCGGCGATCGCATCGAGGCTAAGCAAACCTGCGGCTGGAATTACCAGCTCGGCACCGTTGAGCAGCGCGCCCCAAATTTCAAAAATCGATGCATCGAACGTCAAGGACGAGGCTTGCAAAAAGATTTGATCATCCGAAAACAGCATATAACCAGGATTTTTGACAAGCCGGATAATGGCTCGATGCGGGATAACCACGCCCTTCGGCTCTCCCGTCGAGCCAGAGGTGAACATGACACAAGCGGGGTCCGAGCCAGAAATTCTCGCGGATTGAACACGCTCCCCGGCGCCTCCGGTCAGCGGTATTGCGTCAATATCGATTATTAGCGGAACCGTTGCGGCAAGTTGGGGCACGCGCCTTAACGTCGCATCGTTCGAAACGACACATGGCAATTTATGCCGCTGGACGATATCGAGAATGCTTTGCGGGGGGCAGCCTGGGTCGAGAAGCACGAATGCCCCGCCGGCTTTCAGCACCGCGAGGAATGAAATGATGGCAGATACGGACCGGTCGAGGAATATGCCGACGAGAGCACCTTGCACCGCCCCGGCTGCGGCAAGCTGGCCGCGGAGCGCTTCGGCTCTTGTGTCGAGTTCCGCATAAGTTATCTGTTGCGTGGCACTGCGAATAGCGATGCAATTTGGCCTTTCCGTTGCCATTCTTAGAAAACACTGGGGCACGTTGTCGAATTCGTTGCCGCGCATCAAATCGTCCCAAAAATCATTGGCCAAAAAACAAAGAACGGGTGATTTTCTAATTTTTCGAATACTATACTAAAAAGAAAATATTTTACATTCCCATATTAGAAATATAGGAGAATCAATTATGATTTATGTGAAAAAAGAAATGTGATATATCATTCGTTAGCTAGCAAAATATAGCAAGGCTCAAAAGCTGTACCATTGTCGAATACGAAACCCCATGTCCTTACTCTGTATTGGCCGGATCACGCAATAATTTGCTGCTGAGCGGGCCAATCATAAATGTCAATTCCCGGCTATTAGAAAAACATCAAATTATATAATGCCATCAAACATAGAGATACTTTCGCCGCAACCGCAGCTAAGGTAAAATATATAAAGTTTTTCTCGTCAGCAATAGTTGTAGAAGAATGACTAAAGCCTTTAGCGAAGAACCGTTTTTAGAAGCTGACCCGGTCCTGTTCGCACAGGAGTTCGACCGGCATTGCTTCGCTTTCACCCACCGGTTGTCGAAGCATCCGCTGTTTAAGCCGGAACGGCTTCTCAGACTCACCCGGCAGCTTGCCCTGGATACGGGTGATGTGTACCTCGACTCTGGAAACATCCAGGTGGGTCAGCGTTGGGATCAGGCACCAGGCCGCGACATTCCAGTCGAAGAAGTCATGCAGCGGCTCGATACGGCTAAGGCGTGGATCGTCCTGCGGAGCGCGCAAAAAGATCCTGAATATGCGGAGCTGCTCGAAGCCTGCATGGACGAAATCGTCGCCATGTCCGGGAAAGACCTCGGAAACGTGATGAAGGAGCGCAATGCACTGGTCTTCATAAATTCTCCACACCGGGTAACCCCCTACCACATCGACCGTGAATGTAGTTGGCTTTATCAGATTCAAGGCTGCAAGACGATTAGCGTATTCGATCGGAACGACCGAGAGGTGCTGACTGAAGCCGAGATCGAACGGTTCTGGGCCGTGGATAACAACGCCGCGATATACAAACCTGAATACCAAAACCGCGCCACCGTTTTCGAACTCCAGCCCGGGCAAGGCGTCCACATACCGGTCGGCGCACCCCATTGGGTGCAGAATGGGCCTGAGGTGTCCGTGTCTCTCAACATCAACTTCCACTATCGCGACGCGATAGCGGCAAATATTTATCAGGCCAATTATTGGCTCCGTCGGATCGGGCTGACCCCAACCCCGCCGCACCAGTCACCGTTCCGCGATTCGATCAAGCGAAGCCTTTTTCAACCCGCTCGAAAAGCGTGGAAGGCATTGCGGCGCACCGCGCGAAATGCGTGATGAGCCGACCCCGACCAGAGGACGGCGAATCCGCCGCATGTTCCGGGGGAGTGCCTTGGCGCCGTACCCGAACCTTCGCAACGCGCGTCCATACAGCGATCCGGCGTCGGCAGCGGGCACTTGTCTTGGTCAAGAAACCGCCGCGATTTAGCGGTTAACGACGATCGTCCCTCGCTTGAGCCGTGCCGATCCTTTGTATAACCCAGCTTGAGACGCGCTTTTGCCATTGCCATGGCCCGGAACACACTAATAACAGGACGATCCAGCAGCGGCCTTTCGGCCTTAAGCATGTTCCCAAAAGGGAGCGGACTTTTTGGATAAGATATTGAGGAAAAACAAAGATGTAGAGACTATGAGCGATTCCTCTCGAAGCGATCATGGTCGAGAGCAAACTCTATCCCGGCAACAGCCCCTGTGAATCCTGTTCCGTGCAGCGAGCGTCACCATAGAAAAGCCGTGAGGCAGTTCTCAACCAGTGCCGCACGAATTAAAATCAAGGATTGCAATACTTCGTCCTCAATGTATCGGGCGAGGGGCAGATCCATACCGAATTAGACAGGACTTATCCGTGGCGCGGGCGATCGAATTTATGAACGCGAGGGGAGCACGGCACGTTTTCTTGCTGGCGCTTACCGGTCTTTGGCTCTTGGCGAGCGGGCCTGCCGCTCTTTGTCAAGGCGTCGTGAAATCCAAGCATGGAGATTGGGAACTGCGGTGCGAAACACCGCCTGGCGCAGCGAAAGAGCAATGCGCTCTTTTGCAAAGTGTCGCCGCGGAGGACAAGCCCAACATCAACCTTGTTGTCATCGTTCTGAAGACTGCCGATGGAAAAAATTACCTATTGCGGGTCATTGCCCCGCTTGGGGTGCTGCTTCCTTCCGGACTGGGGCTCAAGATCGACGATATCGATGTCGGACGGGCCGGTTTCGTACGTTGTCTTCCGACCGGATGCGTGGCCGAGGTCGTCATGGAAGAAAAACTGATCGGCCAAATGAAAAGCGGCCAAATGGCCACCTTCATCATTTTTCAAACACCCGAAGAAGGAACCGGCATACCGCTCACAATAGCTGGATTTAAGGAAGGCTTCGATGCTTTGCCGTGATTTTGGCCAGACGCTGATGGGGCGGCGGCGGTTGCGCCGCGCGCGAAAATCCATCCTGGGCGCGGCCACGGCTTTGGGGCTCGCCGGCTGCGGCGGCAACAGCCATGTCGGAAATTTCGACACGCCTAACGACACCGGTTTCTCCTCTCTCGCGCATCAACTGGGTTTCAAGAGCAACGACACTCCGGCAGCGCCTGGAACACAGGTCCGGCATATCTACTGCCCTGAAGTCCTTATTCTCGAAGGCACCGCGGCGAGCCAGGATTATGCCGGAACACCACCTTCGAGCGCCAATCTGCGGCATCAATATTCGCTCACCGATACCGCGCGAGAATGCACGCTTGATGGCGATAAACTCGCGATCAAAATTGGTGTCGCAGGCAGAGTCCTGCTCGGACCCGCCGGAAGCCCTGGCAGCTTTAGCGTGCCTGTGCGTATGGCCGTCCTCAACGAACATAACAACGAGCCCATTACAAGTAAGCTTTATCATGCCGCTGTGACGGTGCCCGCTGGCGGGACAGAAGCAGATTTCACGATCGTCTCCGAACCGCTCCATGTGCCATTCATCAAGGACCACGCCGAGGACGATTATTCGATCAAGGTCGGCATCGACGAGGGCACGGGCGCGGACAAGGACAAGGACAAGCCTGCAAACAAAGGTGCCAAACGTTAATATTGTCCGATTTCAGCGGATAATCGTACCAAAATGTTTCACGTGAAACATTTTGGTACGATTGGTGGTGAAAATCTTATAAAGCCTCATACAGCCAGCAGCCTTTCCAATTGTGCGAACGCACCGGAAACCGGTCTTTTTGGCGGGGGCGGGCGAAGTGCAAGTGCTGCGAAAATCCTGGTTTTGTCGACCTTGTGTGAAATCTGGATTTATTGACCTGTGTGAACGTACGCGCACCGCATTGACAAACAGGCCTCATGCGCTAAGTCTCAAACTGTCAGATCAGAAGACCACAGCGGAAGAGACCAGTTCACGCGTGATGCGGAGGGCTGGCGCCGAAGGCGCAACCGCCCCGGAAACGCTCAGGCCCACGGACCGCTTGGGGATGACACTCTGGAAAGCGATTTTCCACTGCAAATGGAAAATCCACCGAAGGAGGTAACTTCGTTCGAGAACTCTTGTCGAATGAAGGAAATCTTTCAGGTTTCGGGACAGAGGGGGCAAAGTGCGACGGTTTTTGCCGTCGAGCACATGCCACTCCTTTGTGTGTCAGGGTATTCTGATGTCTGAGTCCCAAGCCACCGTTTCCAACGTCGTAATTGGCGATCTGGATCGCACACCTCTTTATGAATTGCATTGTAGTCTCGGCGCCCGCATAGTCAGCTTCGCCGGTTATGCTATGCCGGTGCAATATCCCTTAGGCATCATCAGCGAACATCTTCATACGCGGGCGCGGGCGGGTCTCTTCGACGTTTCGCACATGGGCCAGGCGATGCTTGCTGGACCTCATGCCGTGCGCCGCCTGGAGAGGCTTATACCGGGCGACATAGCGGCCCTTGCTCCAGGGCAGATGCGCTACACGCAATTGCTCGACGCCGATGGCCATATTCTCGATGATCTAATGGTAACGCGGCTCAATGATGAAGGCGGCTGCGAACGCTTGTTTCTGGTGGTGAATGCCGCCACAAAGGCAGAAGATTTCGCTCACCTTGCCGCCGAATTGCCGGATTGCAAATTGGCTGTTCTCCATGATCGCGGCTTGCTTGCCTTGCAAGGACCGAGAGCTGCGGAGGTTCTGCACCGGCACCTCTCGTCCGCTGCCGCTGGAAGCATTGCGGCGATGCCTTTCATGTCGGCCAAAAGCTTGGAATGGCAGGGCAATGCCCTAGCCATTTCGCGCTCCGGCTATACCGGCGAAGACGGTTTTGAGATATCGATTCCGGCGACCGCCGCGCTCACCTTCGCCCGGGCATTGCTCACGGACCCAGAGGTTCGCCCGATTGGCCTTGGCGCCCGCGATTCGCTGCGTCTAGAAGCAGGCCTTTGTCTTTATGGTCATGACATTGATCGCACGACGGGTCCGGTCGAAGCTGGGCTCTTGTGGTCGATTTCAAAACGCCGGCGCGAAGAAGGCGGTTTTTTTGGCTATGCCCAAGTGAAGCGGGCGATCGATCAAGGTCCCAAGCGCCGGCGTGTCGGTTTTTTGCTTGAGGGCAAGGCACCGGCGCGGGAAGGCTCAGACATTGTCTCGTGCGATGGCGAAATCATCGGCCGCCTCACATCGGGCGGCTTTGCGCCGAGCCTCGGCCGGCCGGTCGCGATGGGCTATGCCGGTGCCGCTTATTCCGTACTCGGAACCCAAGTTTCATTGATAGCACGCGGTAAGCCGCTCACGGCAAAGATCGTGCCAATGCCATTTGTGCCTCACCAATATTTTAGGGGTATTTGATGTCCACCACACGCTACACAAAGAGCCACGAATATATTCGTGCCGAAGGCGATACCGGTATCATCGGGATCACCGATTTTGCGCAAGCCCAATTGGGCGATGTTGTTTTTGTCGAACTTCCCTCAATCGGAAAGACATTGTCGAAGGGCAGTGAGGCCGCCACCGTCGAAAGTGTCAAGGCGGCGGCTGAGGTCAATGCGCCGGTGTCGGGCGAAGTTGTAGAGATCAACAGCGCGCTTGCTGATTCACCCGGGCTCGTCAACGAGGACCCCTCTGGCAAAGGCTGGTTTTTGAAAATCAAGCTGACTGATCCCGCCGAACTCGACAGTCTGATGGATGAAACTGCCTATCGCGAATTTGTGGAAGAATTGTCCTAAAGGATGGCCGCTGCCAGTCGACCCGGTCATCGTCTCTCGCAAGGCTTCACGCGACCTTAGAGGAAAGCAAAGATGCGTTATCTCCCTCTAAACGACGAGGACCGCGCCGATATGCTGGCCCGCGTCGGCGCCGCTGGAATCGATGCGCTTTTCGCCGACATACCGGAGGCCAAACGTCTCGCCCGCGATCTCGATCTGCCACATCGTAAGACCGAAATGGAGGTCGAACGCTTGCTCTCTGGGTTCGCGGCAAAAAATGTGGCGGCGGGCTCGGTACCTTTTTTTGTTGGAGCGGGGGCCTACAAACATCATATCCCCGCCACAGTCGATCATTTGATCCAGCGCTCCGAATTTCTTACAAGCTACACACCCTATCAGCCGGAAATTGCGCAAGGCACATTGCAAGCCATTTTCGAGTTTCAGACCCAGGTCGCGAATTTGACCGCCATGGAGGTCGCCAATGCATCGATTTATGATGGATCGACGGCAACGGTCGAGGCCGTGGCGATGGCGCACCGGATCACCAAACGCCGCAAGGCCATCCTATCGGGCGGCCTGCATCCGCATTATGCCGAGGCCGTGAGCACCTATGCGGGCATGGCCGGCGATGAGGCTTTGGTACTTCCACCCGATGTCTTCGCAACCGAGGATCTCGGCGCTCTTGTCAACGGTGAAACCTCCTGCGTCGTAATGCAAAGCCCGGATGTTTTCGGCAATCTCCGCGATCTTTCCGAATTAGCCGCGCACTGCAAGGCAAAGGGCGCGCTACTCATCGCGGTGTTCACTGAGGCTATCTCGCTCGGCCTCATCCATCCACCAGGAGCGATGGGCGCCGATATTGTGGCGGGCGAGGGCCAGTCGATTGGCAATCGCCTGAATTTCGGCGGTCCCTATGTTGGGCTCTTCGCCGCCAAGGCCAAATATCTGCGCCAGATGCCGGGGCGTCTCTGCGGCGAGACAGTGGATGCCTTGGGCCGCCGCGGCTTCGTCTTGACCCTTTCGACGCGCGAGCAGCATATCAGGCGCGACAAGGCAACCTCGAACATCTGCACCAATTCCGGTCTAGCGAGTCTTGCCTTCTCGATACATCTAACTCTGCTCGGCGACGCGGGCCTGCGGCGCCTTGCCCGGATCAATCACGCCAATGCGGTCGCTCTCGCCAGCCGGCTTGCGGCGGTTCCGGGCGTCGAGGTGCTGAACACAACATTTTTCAACGAATTCACGATCAAGATTGCGGGCGACGCGGCGGCTGCGGTCGAGCGCATGGCGGAAGCGGGCGTGCTCGGCGGCGTGCCCGTCTCGCGGCTTTTGCCGGACAAGGGATTGGACGATCTCATTCTCACTGCTTCGACGGAGGTCAACACGGAGGCCGATCGCGCGGCTTTTGTGGTAGCCTTGCAAGGAGTTTTGTCATGCTGATGCGGCACGGTCAGCCGATCGAGGTGGCTGGGCCGGCGGAGGAAACTCGAACCTTCACCGGCAATCGCGGCCTTGAAATCGAGGAAGGGCTCATCTTCGAAATTGGCCGCCCGGAGAATACCGGTGTCGATCTCGATGAGCCTGCTCCTTTTGAATACAGGCTAGGCACGCTCGAACGCCAACAACCGGCGGGCCTGCCGGGCTTGAGCGAGCCCGAGACCATGCGTCATTATGTGCGGCTTTCGCGGATGAATTATGCGATTGACGCCGGGATTTATCCGCTCGGCTCCTGCACGATGAAGCACAATCCGCGTCTCAACGAGGTAATCGCGCGGCTGCCTGGCTTTGCCGATATTCACCCCTTGCAGCCGCAAGCTTCGGTGCAAGGCGCGCTTGAGGTTATTGCCGAGCTTGGCCGCTGGCTGATGGTCATGACCGGGATGGACGCCGTCGCCATGTCACCGAGGGCAGGGGCGCATGGCGAGGCCTGCGGCATGATGGTGATCAAAGCCGCGATTGCGGCCAAGGGAGAGGCAGCAACCCGCAGAATAGTCCTCGTGCCGGAGTCGGCGCATGGCACCAATCCGGCCTCGGCGGCGACGGCTGGGTTTGAGGTGCGAGCGGTTCCAGCGCGTCCCGATGGCACACTCGACCCGGCCGAAATTCGACGCCAGCTCGGGCCAGACGTCGCCGCGATAATGCTGACAAATCCCAACACTTGCGGGCTGTTCGAGACGGATGTGGTTGAAATCGCCGCCATGGTCCATGAGGCCGGCGCCTATTTCTATTGCGACGGGGCGAATTTCAACGCGATCATGGGCAAGACGCGTCCGGGCGATCTCGGCGCCGATGCCATGCATATTAATCTCCACAAGACTTTTTCGACACCCCATGGCGGCGGCGGGCCAGGGGCGGGGCCGGTCGTCCTTTCATCCCGGCTGGCACCCTTCGCACCCGTGCCTTTTCTACGCCGGGAAGAAGGCGGCTTGCGCCTTGTCGAGCATCGCGGCGAAGCGCCTGGCGCCTTTGGCCGGATCGCCGCTTTTCACGGGCAAATGGGCATGTTCGTGCGTGCCTTTGCTTATATGGCGTCGCATGGCGCCGACGGCTTGCGGCAAGCCGCCGAAGATGCCGTGCTCAACGCGAACTATGTCCGGGCAAATCTCAAGGATCTCATGTCGGAGCCTTTCGGCGATCGGCCTTGCATGCATGAGGTTTTGTTCGACGAATCATGGCTCAAGGGCACCGGTTTGACAGCGCTCGATTTCGCCAAGGCCATGATCGACGAAGGCTTTCACCCAATGACGATTTATTTTCCCCTCGTGGCCCATGGGGCGATGCTGATCGAACCGACCGAATCGGAATCGAAAGCCTCGCTTGATCTTTTCATCGCGGCCGTGCGCGATCTCGCACTCGCCGTTCTGCGCGGCGAAACCGGGCGCTTTGATGGGGCACCCCATTATGCGCCGCGCCGCCGCCTTGACGAGACCCGTGCGGCGCGAAACCCGGTCCTGAAATGGACGAAACCAATCGTGTGAGAGACAGGCTGCGCTTCCTGGGATTTGCCAATACATAAGGACTTGCTTATATCTTTATTGCTTCGCGCGCTGGAGCCTGATATAGACCCCAAATTCACATTCAGGAGCGCCAAGATCCCATGACCCATACGACGCATGATTATGCCATTGCCAACATCGGCCTCGCCGCCTGGGGCCGCAAGGAAATTGCTATCGCGGAAACCGAGATGCCTGGTCTCATGGCGACCCGCGCTGAATATGGCGCGATTCAGCCGCTAAAGGGCGCGCGGATCGCGGGCTCGCTCCATATGACGATCCAAACGGCCGTTCTGATCGAGACCTTGAAGGCGCTCGGCTCCGATGTTCGCTGGGCCTCGTGCAATATTTATTCGACCCAGGATCATGCCGCCGCCGCGATCGCCGAGACCGGCACGCCGGTGTTTGCCATTAAGGGCGAAAGTCTGGTCGATTATTGGGATTACACACATAAAATTTTCGAATGGAGCGACGGCGGGACGCCGAACCTCATTCTGGACGACGGTGGCGATGCCACCATGCTCATTCACCTCGGCATGCGTGCCGAAGCGGGCGACACGGCTTTTCTCGACAAGCCCGGCAATGAGGAAGAAGAAGTTCTTT
>CAYTRB010000041.1:0-23151 GCA_964440215.1 uncultured Methylocapsa sp. | reverse complement strand
CGGCCACCCGAATCGAGACGACCGAACAAATCTTCCAGGCGGTCGAGAACAAGATTCGGGAGGTCGTTCCCAAGGACGAGGTGGATCTGATCGTCGACAATATTGGGCTGCCTGCACGTCTCTATAATCTCGCCTTTGCGGACGGGACAACAATCGGCGTCAATGACGGCGTAATCCAGGTTTCGCTCAAGGACGGTCACGCGCCAACCGCCGAGTATGTCCGCAAGCTTCGGGAGGTGCTCCCGGCCGCATTCCCCGAGGATATCTTCTATTTTCAGGCGGCGGATATGGTAACCCAAATCCTGAATTTCGGCATACCGGCACAGATCGATGTGCGGACGGTTGGCTACGATCGGGCGAAAAACCTGCGGATCGCCCATGAATTGCAGCGCCGGATCGCTGACATTCCTGGAATCGCCGACGCCCATCTCCAGCAAGAAGTCGCTGCCCCGGATTTTTTCGTGGATATTGACCGCAGCCGCGCCGCCCAGTTCGGCCTGACCGCAAATCAGATCGTCACAAATCTCAATGTCAGTCTGAGCTCGTCCGAACAGGTGTCACCCAATTTCTGGACCGATCCGAGCAATGGAATTCCTTATTATATCGCGGTTCAAACACCGGAGTACCTCGTGAACTCGATGAACGCACTGGTCAATACGCCGGTCAGCACCGCAGTGGCCTTCACCGGCGATCCGGTGCCGGGGATGCTCAGCAATGTTGCGACCCTAAAACGTGACTCGATTCCGACCAATGCGAACCAGGCCAACATCCAGCCGGTCTACGAGATCTATGCCAACGTCCAGGACCGCGATCTCGGCAGTGTCTCCAAAAACATTTCCGGCATCGTCGCGGACCTGCAGAAACAGCTCTCGCCGGGCAATTCGATTGAGGTCATAGGCCAGATCCAGAGCATGAATGAAGCCTTCGACAATATGAGCATCGGGCTGCTCTTCGCCGCGGTCTTCGTCTATATGCTCATGGTCGTGAACTATCAGAACTTCGGCGACCCATTCGTCGTTATCCTGGCGTTGCCGGCCACATTCTGCGGCATTTTCACCATGCTCTATGTCACCGGCACGACTCTTAGCGTGCCCTCTCTAATGGGCGCGATCATGGCCATCGGCGTCGCCTCGGCGAACTCCATCTTGCTTGTGACCTTCGCGCGTGAGCAGCAGCTTGCCGGCACACCGGCATTCGATGCCGCAATCGCCGCGGGACGGACGCGGATCAGGCCTGTGCTGATGACGGCGGCGGCGATGATCGTCGGCATGATCCCAATGGCGATCGGTGGGGCCGGCGAGGAGCAGAACGCCGCCCTGGCGCGTGCCGTCATCGGTGGATTGCTCTTCGCCACTCCGACAACCCTGTGTGTCGTGCCTTATTTATTCGCCGTGCTACGGAAAGGCAATGACGGCAAGCCAGCTCATGGCGTGTTCACGGAGGAAGTGCGATGAGTGATATAGGTCAAGCGCCCTTACTCGAGTCTCCGGATAAGAACTTACCGGAGCGCGGTACTCCTGAACCTGACGAGCCGAAATTTCCCATAAGCAAGGGAGGCCGTTCACGCGCCAGGCTGCTTGGACTGGCTGTTCTGCTGCTGCTCGCCGGGGCGTTGAGCCTCGGTGTGTGGCGGCACTACGCCCAGCACCAGCAAGTTATGATCGCGGCGGAGCAGCGGCGGAATTTCGTGCCAAGCGTCCGTACCGAGGCCGTGGCAGCGAGTGGCAGCGTTATTCGTGTGGAATTGCCTGGAACGACGAGCGCGTTTGACGCAGCGAATATCTATGCGCGGGCCAGTGGCTACATTAGCAAGCGCTATGTCGACATCGGCTCCCGCTTGAGGGCTGGACAGCCCTTGGTGGAAATCACTGCCCCCGAAGTCGATGACCAGATTGCGCAAGCGGAGGCAACCCTGGTCCAGACGAAGGCTTCGCTGCGGCAGGTCGGTTCGAACCGCGAGCTCGCCCGCGTCACCAACGCGCGCACGACCGCCCTTGTCGGGGAGGGTTGGGCAACGAAACAGCAAGGAGATACGGATCGATTGACGTATGAGGCGCAGCAGCACGCGGCGCAAGTCGCGGAAGCCAATATTCAGGCGCAGCAGGCGCAACTCAACGTGCTGCGGCAGCAAAAGCTCTATCAGCAAGTCGTCGCTCCCTTCGACGGAGTGGTTACACAGCGAAACGTTGACGTTGGCAGCCTGGTGCAGGCTGATGCGACGAACGGAACATTTCTGTTCACGATGATGCACAGCGATGTGATCCGGATCCAGCTCTACGTGCCGCAGGACCAGGCGTTCGGATTGGCCCCCGGTGTCGATGCCGTCGTTCGCGTGCCCGAGATGCCCGACCGTACCTTCCCAGGCAAAGTGACAATGATCGCGGATGCGCTGCAACCCGGAACGCGAACCCTCCTAACCGAAATTGACGTACCCAACCCGGATGGCGCCTTGACCCCCGGCACCTATTGCACGGTGGTACTGCGGGTCCCGCGCAAGACGCCTTCTTTCATCGTGCCCGCCGACGCGGTGATCTTCAATCAAGACGGCTTGCATGTTGCCGTGGTTGAGAATGGCACCGTCCATATGCACATCATCACGATCACGCGCGATTTTGGCAGGGAAGTCGAAGTGCGCAACGGCGTCACCAACGGCGACCAGGTCATTCTCAATCCCCCCGTCGATCTCGAAGAAGGCAGCAAAGTCGAGGTCCGGCCAGTTCCGGCGGAAGCCAGACCGTGAAGCGCCGTCTGCTGATGAACACGGAAAGGGACGCTTGATGAAATTTCGCGCTGTCATTGGCGCCATTGTATCGATGGTTCTGTCAGCTGGCGGCGTGTCTGGGCAAGAGGCACGCCCCGTCAAGATTGGCGTCCTCACCGATATGTCTTCAGTTTACGCCGCGCACGGGGGCCCCGGCTCGGTCGAGGCCGCGCGCATGGCGATCGATGATTTTGGCGGTACCGTCCTCGGCAAGCCAGTCGAGCTTATCTTTGCGGATCATCACAACAACCCCGATCTTGGCACAAGCATCGCTCGTCAATGGTATGGCGAAGGCGTCGATGCGATTGTCGATGTACCAAATTCGGGCGTCGCGCTGGCGGTGCAGCGGCTTTCCCGAGAGGTGAAGAAAATCGTTCTTTTCTCCTCCCCCGCATCCGCCGACCTCACTGGCCTCCAATGCTCTCCCTATACCGTGCATTGGACTTTCGACACTTACGCCATGGCGCACGGCACCGCGAAAGCCATCGTAAAATCAGGTGGCAAAAGCTGGTTCTTTATAACCGCGGACTATGCCTTCGGCTACGCGATGGAGCGAGATGCCGGCGACGTAATCAGGTTGGAGGGCGGCAACGTTCTGGGGAGCGTCAAGGTGCCACTGGGCACATCTGATTTCTCCAGATATCTGCTGCAAGCGAAAACGTCACGCGCCAAGATTGTTGCTCTTGCCGCCTCGGGACGAGACATGATCAACGCGATCAAGCAGGCGAGCGAGTTCAGTCTCATTCAGGATGGCCAGCGCCTTGCTGGCTTGCTCATGTTCATCTCGGACGTGCACAGTCTTGGCCTGAGGACAGCGCAGGGGTTGCTTATGACCTCAGCCTATTATTGGGATCAGAACGAGAAGACGCGTGCCTGGGCCAAGCGTTTTTTCAGTAAGATGAAGCGCATGCCAACCATGGTGCAGGCTGGCGTCTATGGTGCTATCACACATTATTTAAAGGCAGTGCAGGCTGCCGGCAGCATGGATTCAGACGCCGTCATGGCGAAGATGCGCGAGATGCCCATCAATGACTTCATGACGCATGACGGCAAGTTGCGCATCGATGGTCGTGTCCTGCGCGACATGTATCTCTACGAGGTCAAGAAGCCTTCCGAGTCGAAATATCCCTGGGATTACCTCAAGCTGCTGCAGACTATTCCGGCGCACGATGCCTTCCGGCCGCTCGATGAGGGTGGCTGCCTCCTCGCGCCCAGGGAATGAGGGGGCCAATGCAAACTGGTCGGTCCGGGAACCTCACGCATGACAAGGACAGAAATGAACTCGAAGCTCACGGTCTGGTACAATACCAAATGCCCCGTCTGTGACGCTGGCATCACGTGGCAGAAGCGCCGGCTTGTCCGCGCAGCTAGGGCTCGAGTAATTGAGTTCCGTGACATTAATCTTGAGCCTGATGTGCTTTCCCGCTTCGGCGCCGGGGTCGATGATGTGCGCCGCCGGCTGCATGCCGTTGATGCAGAGGGCCGGCTGCACATAGGCGCTGATTGCGCGATCGCAGTTTGGCTCAGAACCCCAGGCGACGTCTGGCTTGGACGGGTGCTTAGCCTGCCCGTGATTCATCCTGTCGCGCGCATCTTATATGATCGATTTGCCGACGGGCTCTACGCTTGGAATCGTTGGAAGGGTCATTGGTAAAGCAGCGCGACACGGCCAGCGAGCTTGTCATCCCATCGCGGTTCGGCAGCCAGGGGATAAAGAAGATCAGCGACAACGGCACCGGTTCCCAATATTTGGTTCATTTCGAGCTTTCGGGCGCCGAGTGAACCATTTCGGGACGCTGATCGCGACGGACCTGCGCAAACACCGTCCCATACCCCGCACGGCCTGGCCCTAGGGCGAAGTCAAGCTGATGGGGGTTGTCATGTTCGTCGATTTTACCTCTCATCAGCCTAAAGTCCTCAAAGCTGGGATTTCTAAATTTCAATCCGCTTTGACGCTCGTCACTGGGCTGAATTCACTCGAAAATGACATAGTCTTGGGCAATGTTAGGAGAGCCGTGGCTAGCGTCCAATTCATATGGCAAGACGCACGGGGCCAGCCGACAGTAATCGAGAAGGAGACGAGGTAAGATGGCGACCTTTGACGAGCTCATTCAGGAAATCGGTTCGCGCTTCTGTCTCGGGCCCAAAGCCGGACTGCTTGTTCACGAGATACTCGACCTGATCTCTGGACAGCCTGGCGGTTTTGAGGGTTTCCTGAATAAATTCAAGGCTGCCGGGTTTGCCATCGAGGTTGCTTCCTGGCTCGATGGACCTGACCCCGTGCCGCTTTCCGGCGATGAGGTTGAGCAGACGCTGGGCTTTGAAATGATTAGCGAGCTTGCCAAAAAAGTCGGGGTAAGCCAAAGCTTCGCACGTACGATCTTGGGCGATGCAATACCCAAAATCATCGTCCTGCTGGCACCGGACGGCATTATCCCGTCAGCACTCCCTGCTTCGGCCTTGATGTGCCTCGACCAGGCCAGCCTGCCGCCCACTCCTTTCATCGAGGAAACGAGACAGCCAGGAGCAGAGCAAATTCGACCGGACAGAATGGATCACTTTGCCGCTGCTCCGGCAAGGGGGCCCTCAGAATCGGGACGGCGTTTCGCTTATGGCACGCAGGCGGCCGTGGCAGCTTGTATGCTTGGTTTTGCCTGGGCGGCGGGAGCGCATTTTTCAGGCGGGCAATCGCCGCAAGCCGGAGCTGCCGCATTACAAGAGGACGCGGAGCGTGCCGAGGCACTCCGCGCGGTGAAAGAAATCGCCGAGGAGATTCAGGCCCTCAAGGCGAGCGTCGCGACTTTGCGAGCCACGCAGAGCCAGTCTGAGAAGGATGCCGTCGCGCTCGAAGACTTGAAGACGCGTGTTGATGCCCTGACTACCGAAACCCGCGCCCCGCTGGCCGATCTTGCTGGAAAGTTCGAGCAAATGCACGGCGAACCCGCTACGATCCTTTCGCAAGTTATCGCGCGGCTCGATCGCATTGAACGTCAGATCGCGGCGCCTCCCGCGGCCGCATCGCTTGGCGCACCCTCGGCATCAGGAATGGCGGCCGCCCGGAAACAGACGCCAATTGCCACCGCGCCGGCAAAGCCGCCGCTTGAATACGCACATGGACAAACAAACGCCAGTGGGCGCGGCGACGCCATCGATCCGTCCCAAAATACCGCCGATAGGGGCATTCCAAGCCCGCCTGGAAGCTTTGCACAGCCGTCGAGCAGGCCGCAACTGATCCCGAACTGGGTCGTGCGTGCTGTTTACGATGGGGTTGCGCTCGTCGAGAGTCCGCGGGGGTCGATCGAGGTTGCGCCGGGCGATATTATTCCCGGTGCTGGCACGGTGAGATCGATCGAAAGACGAGGTTCCGGCTGGGTCGTGATTACGAGCCGAGGTCTTGTCGATTCCGCCCGCGACAGTTTCCAGCCGTGACGCGACCTGTCCCTGCCGGAAACCAAATCTGCACTTGCTGTTGAAGTTTTCCGCCGCGAATTGGTGGCGGTAGAATGCGCAAGGCAGACTGAACCGAGCGCAGTACTTCAAAATTGCATGAAATGCGGCCTCTCACGGCTCCTGCCGTTTTGCCTTTATCCTCACCACCGTTCTGATCGCGGTGCGTCTAACATGACTTCGACGATGCGGGCCCGCGTACCGGGTGTTGTTTTCTCGGGAAGAGCATCGAGTGAAAAGAAACCGTGTGCTGCAATCTCCCAGTTGGGCACCGGAGCGGCCGCCTGCCGGAAGGAGCGCACGACAAACAGTGCGACGTGGTCACGCTGCGATATCCGGCTGTTGAAGAACATTCCATGAAACACGGGAGGCTCAAGGATCTCGATGTTGCCCTCCTCCGCCAGCTCACGAGCCAGGGCCTCGCGCAGTGTCTCTCCAGGCTCAACCCCACCGCCCGGTAATTGCCAACCGGGGACATAGGTGTGCGTGACAAGAAAGATCTTTCCGTCTGCACCGACCACCAGCCCGCGAACACCGAGCGTCATCCCCCGGGCCCAGCGCCAGTAGAGGTGAAAAACCCAACGGACCGATGGTTCTAACGCTTGTCTGACTCTGATCATTCGAGCCCACGCCGTTTTGCTAAAATTAATTCGCTTAGCCATCGGATCATCGGCCTTGGGTGCTGTGGCTCGTAAAACACTATTGTCGCGTTTGTCAGTTTTTCATGTCAATAGCACGAGCAGCGCGCGGCTCTGCTGCGAACCGCCAAGTCCCGGCATCGTTGCAAGAGAATACAGCTTGAAAGGATGCGAAGCCAAATAGGCAGCATTGATGATCTCTTTAAGAGCCGCCCTTTCGACCGGACGATCATCCCTCTCCGGGCGCAGTGGAGCCGCGGCTCAGGCTAGGTCTTGTTTTGAATTGTCAGGGCAGTTCATCGCTCCTTTGGGAAGCTGAATGATGCACGATGTGGTTATTATCGGTGGCGGCCACAACGGCCTTGTTTGCTCCGCCTATTTGGCGATGGCGGGATTGAAGGTGGCCGTGCTCGATCAGCGTCCCGTCGCCGGTGGCGCCGCCGTCACGGAGGAGTTCAGTCCAGGCTTTCGCAATTCCGTTGCATCCTACACGGTCTCTCTCTTGAACCCTAAGATCATTCACGACCTCGATCTCGCCACTCATGGACTGAGCATCGTCGAGCGTCCGCTTTCTAACTTCCTGCCATTGGACAATGGCGGCTTCCTGAAAATCGGCGGCGGTCAAACGAAACGAGAGGTCGCGAAATTCTCGGAACGCGATGCGGATCGTCTGGACGATTATCAATCACGCTTGGCTGCCGTCGCCGATGTGTTGCGCGCCGCCGTGCTTGAGACGCCTCCGAATGTCGTAGAGGGGAGCCCATTCGCCGCGATCGCTGAACTGATCAAGGCCGGCAGAATTGGCAACAGAATTCGAGCCCTCGGACTCGACCTACAACGGGATTTGCTTGATCTCTTCGCAGCCTCCGCTGGCGATTTTCTCGACGGCTGGTTCGAAAGCGCGCCTATCAAGGCCGCCTTCGGCTTCGACAGCATTGTTGGCAATTATGCAAGCCCATATTCGCCGGGTTCGGCCTATGTCCTCCTGCATCATAGCTTTGGCGAGGTGAACGGCAAGCAAGGCGTCTGGGGCCACGCTATCGGCGGCATGGGGGCCATCACCCAAGCCATGGCAAAATCCGCCATCGCCCATGGCGTCGACATCCGGATTTCGACGCGGGTGCGCCGTGTCGTTGTCGAGAGTGGGCGTGCCGTGGGCGTTGAGACGGACAAGGGCGAGACCATCCGTGCCGCGGCCGTCGCCGCTGGTATTAATCCCAAGCTGCTTTACCTCGACCTCGTTGATTCGGCCACTTTGCCCGAGGGATTTCGCCGGCGAATGGAAAACTGGCGTTGTGGCTCGGGAACGTTTCGCATGAATGTTGCGCTTTCCGAATTGCCGGACTTTGCGGTGTTGCCCGGACGCACATTTGCGGAGCACCACGCTTCAGGCATCGTCATTGCCCCGAGCCTCGCCTATATGGAGCGGGCCTATTTCGACGCGCGTTCGTTTGGATGGTCGCGCCATCCAATCGTGGAATTGGTCATTCCGTCGACGATCGACGACACACTTGCACCACGCGGACAGCATGTGGCGAGCCTGTTCTGCCAGCATGTCGCGCCGAAACTGCCCGACGGCTCGTCATGGGACGATCATCGTGAGACCGTCGCCGATCTGATGATCGATACGGTCAATAATCATGCGCCGAATTTCCGGCGTTCAGTATTGGCGCGCCAGATCTTGTCCCCACTCGATCTCGAAAGAACCTTCGGCCTTACCGGCGGTGATATATTCCACGGATCCCTCGATCTTCGGCAAATCTTCTCGGCGCGGCCGATGTTGGGCCACGCGGATTATCGGTGTCCGATTGCAGGTCTTTATTTGTGCGGCTCGGGAGGTCATCCGGGCGGCGGCGTCACAGGCGCGCCGGGTCACAATGCCGCCCGTGAAATCCTGCGCGATTTCAAGCGCAATCGCATCGCGCGCGTCCAATAGTGAAGCGGACCGGCTAAACGATAAGCAATCTGCACGCGTCAATCCGGCTTTATTGAGTTCACCCCATCCGGTGATTGCCGCAAGGCTTGAGCCGGGCATCTCCTCTGCCTTATCCGCGCGGAGAGCCATGCCGCGCCGGATGAAGATCAAGGCCACTTATCGCCAGTTTGCAAGCAACAGTCTTGCGGCGCTCAAGGGCATGGATGGCGATATCCGTCCGTCCCGAGATATGTTCTGCTCCTTGGATCATAAGACCTGAAGCGTTGAGTGCAGTAGGCGACCGCGTTTCCGCCCGGCGGGGGACCATAGCCCGGAGCGTAATAGCCAGCCGGCGCTGGCGGATAATAGGGGCGCGGATAATAGGGATTGTAATATGGCCCAGGGCCGTAATAGTAAGGTGTCGCCAACGCGCTGCCGAGCAGAGCCCCGGCGACAATTCCTCCGGCCACCGCCGGAGCACCCCATCCCCATCCCCATCCCCTCCATTGCACGAACTCGATCGTTCCCGGCGGCGCCGTCTTGATCGCAAGGTGATCGACGGCCGGCATGGCCGATGCGGTGCCGGCGTACCCCGCCATGCTCGCCGCCAAGAGAGCCGACGCGACAAGAGTTTTCAACGCAGTGGACATCATCGTTCCTTTCCCTATGCGTGACGGATATCAGGCATCACAGCCCAATCGAGTTTAGCTGCCAGTTTAGACTTCGCACCTCGTATCTATAAGACCGCGCTCTCTGCGTTTATGTTCTTATTCCGTCCGTAAGTGTGTTCATATTCACGCGGCATATGTGAGTGAGGGCTTTTGAAAGAAGGAGATGATTTTGCGATCGTCATTTTGCAGTTCACGGATCGCGCTACCTTGCCAGCCCTCGTCAGAAGCGGCAATCTCCGCCTCGAAATCTGTTCATCGCGAGGATGTCGGTTTAACAATTGCGCCTCAATAGAAACCGCCCTTGTGTTCACGCCGATAGGCAAGGGAGAAACGGAAGAGTCCCTCTTTGCGTGTGCTTTTGGTCATCGCCCACCCACTCGAAAATGCTTTCGCCAGGGCCGCCGCAGAACGCATCCGCGCGACGCTTGAGCATCGTGGCATCGAGGTCGACATGATTGATCTTTACGCTGACGACTTCGATCCACGCCTTACCGGCGCCGAGCGTGGCGGCTATTTCACGATTCCCTATGATAGCAAGGCCGTCGCCGGCTATGTCGCCCGGCTCCGGCTGGCCGAAAAGCTCGTTTTCATCTTTCCGCAATGGTGGTTTAATGTGCCGGCGATCCTGAAGGGCTTCTTCGATCGTGTGCTCGTACCGGGCGTTGCCTTCGACCACGCTTCCGGCAGTGGCGCCCTGATCCCGCGGCTCACTCACGTCAACGCGCTTTGGGTGGTGAGTTCGACCGGCGCGCCTTGGTGGATCACGCGATTGTACATGGGCGATCCCGTCCGCCGCCAGATTGCCCGCGGCATCAAGCCCCTGACCGGCCGCAAGGCAAGTTTCCGGATGCTGACCTTATACGACATGGACCACATGACCGAGGAGCGCGCGGGCGCCTTTCTCGACCGCGTCGAACAGGCATTCCGTCGCTTCTAATCGGGCGGGCCGTGATCTTGGGTCCAGAGTTCATGGATCCCGAGCCTGGCTGAGTGAACTCTAGGAAGAGATCACTCAGCTCGAATATTTGACCGAGCAGCCGTAGGGGCGCGTGACCGGATGCGGAACAGGCTTGCCAGCCGCCACGGCTTCAATCGCTTCATGCGCATAAGGTTCGGCTTTCGCTATGTCCTCAGTGCGGGTCGAAGCGATGCTGTCGGCGCCACCCATATAGGCGAGCGTGCCATCCTGGCTGATCACGAAAATATGCGGCGTTGTCTCGGCACCATACAGATGGCCGATCTTACCTAGCGGATCAAGCAGCACGCGGGCCGGCGCCGCGTTGCGGGTTGCTGTGTCATCGTTAGCCTGGGCGGCATCGACAAATCCTTGCTCGCCTGGTGCCGAACTCGCGATGGTCAGCCACACAAAGCCCAAAGTGGCGGCTTCGCGTTGCAATTTTTGCATTGCGCCGCTCGAATACCATTTTTTGACATAAGGGCAGCCGTTATTGGTCCATTCGAGCACGACCGGCTTTCCATTCAGATCGCTCAGGTGAAGCGTTTCTCCATTGCTGTCCGTGCCGGTGAAATCCGGCGCTGGCTGGCCGATATGCAGCGCTTCCGCAAGGCCCGGCATGACGGCAAGGCTCGACGCAGCGAGAGCCAAGGCCAAACTTATGAAAGGCGGCAGTAACCGGGGCATAGTCGTCTCCTTTTTGTTCCACAAACACAGGCCAGTGCATTGCCCGCCGCATCGGGTTCGGGTGCCTTCAGCTTCCGGCGCGGTCGAGTTCATCAAGGACAATGCCAGCTGTCAAAAGCTGAGGCAGGACGATCGGCTCTTGTCCTTTGGAGGGATAAAACAGATAGAGGGGTACGCCGTCCCGTCCATGCTGATGCAGCAACGCGGAGATGGCAGGGTCGGCGCGCGTCCAATCGCCTCTGAGATAGGCGATATGACGCGCGGCAAACGCTTCTTGAACCGCGTCCGAAGCCAAAGCGACTCGTTCATTGATTTTGCAGGTGACACACCAGGCAGCGGTCAAGTTGACGAAAACCGGGTGCCCTTCTGCGCGTAAAGCTGCCAGTCTAGCAGGAGAATAAGATTGCGCACTTCTGGCTGTTGCGACAAGAGAAGGAGGAGCATTGCCAATATCGTAGAGAATAGCCAGGGCGCCAACCACAGCAAACCCGGCAATCGCCTGCCCAAACAACCGAACACGTGCCTGCCGGATTTGCGTCACGCCAATCACCCATGCCGCGAGGCCAACCAGCACGAGTCCCGTTGCCACGGCCATCACCCCGTCAGGGCCAGTCTGCTGACTGATGACCCAGACGAACCACGCGGCGCTCGCATACATTGGAAAAGCAAGCGCTTGTTTTAGGATCGCCATCCAGGCACCGGGCTTGGGCAAAAGACGGACAAGGCCGGGAATGAGGGCGAGCAGCACATAGGGCGTTGCAAGGCCCAATCCAAGTGCGAGCAAGACCGCAAGCGTAGCGGCGGGAGACGCCGCAAGGGCAGCCGCGATCGCAGCGCCCATGAAAGGCGCGGTGCAGGGCGTCGCGACCAGCACCGCGAGAAAACCGGTGAAAAAGCTGCCGAGTGTACCGCCACGGCTGGTAAGCCCGCTACCGATACCCACGCCGCTTCCGCCGATCTCAAAAACACCCGATAGATTGAGGCCGATGAGCATGAGCAGGAAAGCCATGGCGGCGACAAAAACCGGTGACTGGAATTGAAAGCCCCAGCCAACAGCGGCACCCGCCGCTTTCAGCAAAAGCAAGAGCGTCCCGAGCCCTGCAAAAGAGAGAAGGACGCCCGCCGTGTAGGCGGCGGCGTGACGGCGCACGCGGCCGTGCTCATGACCGGAAAGTTTGGCGATCGACACAGCCTTGATCGCCAAGATCGGGAAAACGCAGGGCATGAGATTAAGAATGAGGCCGCCCAGAAATGCGAAAAAAAGCATGGTTGCGATGCCAATGTCGGCGGCCGGCCGAGGCTCCGCGAGCGCGATGCTATGGGCGGGGGGTGCGGGCGCAAGAGATGCCCGTTTCGCCGTGATCCGCGTCTGCGTTGGTGCGGCGATGATAGACAAAAATCTCTCTTTGCCTTCCGCATCTTCGATCCGTACCACACCAGACAGTGGCAGATTGGGATCAAAGCTTTGAGCTGGCTTGAGTGCGAGCGAGAAAGTTGCATTCTCGACCTTGAGGCGTTGCGGTGCCGCATCCTCGATCGCACCCCATTTGTCCGGGAAAAAGCTCGCGTCTTTCACCGAGCGCGGCGAGAGTTCAGCTCCAGAAACAACCAAGGTCGCGTCAGGCAAGAGTTTAGCGATGTAGCGCGAGGGTCGTGGAATCCGCTGATCGGCCGCCGCGAAAAGCGGGGCTTCCATCGACGGCGCTGGCTTGCCGCTTGGCATAACGAGCTGGAGCCTGCCTTCCTCGGGAACGCAAATCTTCTCGCAAATCAGCCAAGTCACCTTGGCGTCGATCGTAAATGGCGCCGTAGCCGCTGGCGGCGTCACGGTCATGGGCAGAGTGACGGTGTCAAAATAGGAATAGGTCATTACTGGCCCTTCGGGGATGCGAAAGGGGGCTGGCCAGTCGATTTCGGAAGCAGAAGCGCCTTGCGGCAAGGTGAGCTCAAGACGGGGCGGTTCACCGGCATCGCCGGGATTAAGCCAATAAATGTGCCAGCCCTTCGCCATCTGGAAGCGCAGGCCAAGGCGGAAAGGCTCGCCCGGTTCGAAACTATCGACATTGCTGACGAGAGTGACATTGGCGTGCGGGGTTATGACGGGCACACTCTCACGCGCATCGGCTCCCGCAAGCCAGAAGAGGCCCAAACTCAAAAAGGTGAAAGCCTTCAAAAGCCGATGCGTCATATCTCTTAATGCTTTGCGGTCGCGACCTGCGTCAACGTGAACGTTAGCTGCTCTATAAATCTATCATTTCAGTAGACTTATAGACTCTAAAATGGTCGTCAAATCAAGTTGAGGTGATGCTCAAGATGAAGGGTGTCATACCGCCGGAATATGACACCAGTACACTCTCGCCCCATGCCAAACTGCCTGACCGAGAAGCGGAACGTTGAATTCCGCCTCGACAATGGCGCCATAAGCTCGGCGCCGCCACCCGGACCCAGGCCGTCATCAAGGCTAAGGACGGCCGGCTGATCAAGCCTGAGCGGGCAAAAAAGGACTACACCCAGGAAGCCCGAGCAATTGCAATCCACGGCGCGGCTTACGGCTGAACAGAGACAGCCGAGCGCTATGTCTTGCTCCGAGTTGATGTACACTTGGCCTTGAAACACATGTTGATGGCGACACCGTCATCGGGTCACCAATTTTATTGGGACTCCATTTTAGGCGTTTTATTGCTACAGTGTTGGAGTCGCGAGCGAATTGCTGGGGCGGAAGCGACGTCCCCCCTTTGAACAGTGGGAGCAAAGGAATTGGCGGCAAACTCCGCACTCGCGCGCTTGGTTGGTGGCCTGAGGCGGGAGCAGCACGACTATCGTGCTTCGCTAGAGATTTTTCCGGTTCTGAATATCGCCAAGCTCGGGGCGGACTTTTCAGCCGGAAAGATGGGCGCACAACGCGGTGCCCGCGAGGCGCCGTCCTCGGACTCGGCGGTTCTCGATGACGTTGAAAGCCGTATCGTCGAGCGCTTGGAGGCGGAGAAGAACACTGCGCACGGCATCCTCCTCGACCAATTGCAGCTTTATAAGGAGCGGCTGTCCAGCCTCGATTTCGAAAGGCAATTTGCAACGATTCAACATGCGGCGCCCGCCGCAGTCAGCGAATTTCGTGCGGAAGCCGCTCAGGGGCGGGATGAACTCCACAGTCTGCGCCGGCATCTTCGTGATGTGGAGGCCGAGCGGGATGAGTTCCGCCGCAGGCACAGGCTGACACGGCCGGCGTATTGGGCGGCGGGAGGCAGTCTCACGCTCAAGATCGGAATTCTCCTGCTGCTGTTTGTTTTTGAAGTATTTCTCAACGGATTTTTTCTCGCCCGGGGTAGCGAGCTTGGATATGTGGGCGGTGGCGCCGAAGCCTTCGCATTTGCGCTCTTCAACATCGGGGTGAGCTTTCTCGCCGGAGCTATCGGCGTGCGCGAGCTCAACCATCGTAACTACATCAGGAAACTCATCGGGTTGCTCTCTTTGTTGGGCTATTTGACGCTCGCCATCGGCCTCAACCTGACGCTCGCGCATTACCGTGAGGCGGCCGGGTCCTTCATATCCGACGCCGGGCATGAAGTTATGCTGCGTCTTCACACCGCTCCGCTCGGCATTACCGACATCAAATCCTGGCTGTTGTTCGGTATCGGGATATTGTGCTCGTTGATCGCCTTCGGTGATTCCTATCTCATCTTCGATCCCTATCCTGGCTATGGAATGCTGGAAAAGCGGCGGGCTAACGCCTACGAAGCCTATATCGGACGCAAGAACGCGTTGATTGCAGCACTTCTCGCGATCCGCGATGAGGCAATCGAAATCCTTGAGGAGGCAAACCGCGATCTCGTGGTCCGGCGCAGCGAGTATGACGCGATTATCGAAGGCCGCGCCCGCCTCGTGCGGCTTTTTGATGCCCATCAAGCGCATCTCGATCGGACGGCCAATGCGCTTCTCTCCATCTACCGCGAAGCCAATAAGCGGTCGCGAAAGACGCCGCCGCCGCACCGCTTCGGCGTTCCCTACGCGCTCGAAAAAATCGCCCCTGAGCATGAACCGCGGCCAATCTTGGCCGGGGACGATCTGAGACGCATGATCGAGGAGTCGCAAGCTGTTCTGGTTGATCAGGCGCGGGCAATTCACGACGAATTCGAACGGGCATTCGCTAGCTACCGTGAAATTGACGACCTTGTAGAGGAGAAAGCCATTGCGCGTCCGGACGCATAGGCTGCGCAGCAGGAATCCAACGGACGTCCGCAAACACATGCTCGGAGGCGCGCTGGCCGTGGTCGCGCTAAGCATGCTGTCGGCCGGCTTGTATGTCTATCTTACCGCGGTGCGTCCGCCGGTCCTTGATCGGACCTCGCTTTGTCCCGTGGACGGTGCGCGCTCGATGACCGTCGTCCTCCTTGATTCGACGGATGAAATTCCCGATATCGGTAAGCACGAGATCAGGACAGTTCTGCTGGACTTGGCGGAGACGGTGCCTGTCTATGGCTTGCTGGAACTCAGGCTGCTCGATCCCATGACGCCGGGCGGCCGGCAAATCTTCGCCAAGTGCAATCCCGGCGACGGCGCCGGCTTGAGCGAATACACCGCCAACCCGCGCATAGCCAAGAAGCGGTGGCTGGAAGGGTTTCGCCTGCCGCTTGAAGAGTCCTTAGGCGCAGGATTTCAGCCGGTGCCCGGCAAGACATCCCCGATCATGGAGACAGTTCAGCAAATCGCGGTCGATCGATTCTCTGGGCGTGCCGCCGAAGCGATCCCGAAGTCGCTTGTCCTGGTCTCCGACATGCTCGAAAACGAACCAGACTATTCGCAATATACCGGCGACTTGAGTTACAGCCGCTACAAATCCTCGCGGGCGTACAAGAAGCTGCAGACCGATCTTCATGGCGCAGAGGTCGTCATCTATTACATCCAGCGGGTCACCACAAAGCCGATCAGCTCCGCCGAGCATATTCGATTCTGGGCCGACTGGGTCCGTGACAACAAGGGCCGCTTCAAGCAGGCCAGCAAGCTTCAGGGCGAGGGTTGAATGACGCAGGGGCCATCGCCTAAAGGCCTCAGGAGCGTGGGCGATATCGCCAATTCCTCCGGAATTAGCGCGATTGTCTTCATGCTTTTCGTCGTGGCTGGGTCGGCCTATATCATGGTCGCCAAGCTCATAGGCATTGGCCAGATTTATGTCACCTTAGTGCCGGTGCTCACGATGGTCGGCTATGCATTGCTGATCTGGCTCGCGAGAAGTCTCCGGCTGCGGGACGATCAGGCCGGTGATAATCTCTATTACATGGGGTTTCTGTTCACCCTCACGAGTCTCGGGGTTTCGCTTTATCAGTTCAATGCCTCACGCGCGGCCGAGGAAATCGTCCAAAACTTCGGCATCGCGATCGGATCGACGATTACCGGCGTCGCCCTCAGAGTGGTCTTTAACCAGATGCGTCAGGATCCGGTCGAGGTCGAGAGAATCATGCGGTTGGAATTGGCCGACGCGGCACGCCGGGTCCGGCGGGAGCTCGATAGCACTGCCGTCGAGTTTGGCTACGTCCGGCGCTCCGCCCAGCAGGCCGCTTCGGACTCCTTCATTCAAGTATCGGAGAAAATCGACGAAATAGCGTCTAAACTTTTGGCGCGCATCGCGCAGGCCGCGGCGCAGGCCGCGCGATCACTTGACGACGCATCGCACCGCTCAGCCGGCACGATCGCGGATGCATCCAGCGCCACGGTCGAAGCGCTTGCCGCAACGGCACGGCAACTGGAGATCGAGATGGAGAGATTGTCTAAAGGCGTCGCTGGCATCTCCACAACAATCAAACAGATGACGAAGAGACTCGAGGGGATGCCACCGCCGGACCCGGGTATCGCTTTTCATATCGATCCGGTGATCCAATCCTTGACAGTTGCTGTGGACCGATTGTCGGCGCAAGCAGATCGGCAAACCGCGGTGATCCGGGATGGGATCGAAGCGGTAAAGGGCGTGGATGAGCGTTTATCGACATCATTGGCCGCTTTGCGGGCGGAAGTCGCGGCCAGCTCTGCTGCGAGTTCCGCCGCGCTCAACGCGGCAATGGAATCGAACGACTCGATGACGCGGATCATCAATCTCTTCAATGCGGATGCATGGGAACAGGTTGAATTGCTGCGCCATCTGCTGGAGAGAATAGACAGCGCAACACGGACTTTCACCGAAGCTGTCGTAAAATCGGGCTCCGACATGACGTCGCAGACCCAAGGCATCTGTGATTTGTTGCTTTCGATTCAGGCAAGCGCCGAAACGCTGGCGGTGGCGACCGAAAGAGTGTTGGACTTCGCCAAAGATTCCGGCTCTCTGCGCGTATCTCCCAACATAGAGGTGATCAGGTAATGTCTGGCACGATCGGCCGGCAAACGGCGTCCTATCGCCAGGGTCTGGTTCTCGGACTGACCATGGCGGAAATAATGCTTCTTCTCGTGTTTTGTCTGCTCATCGCAGTTGGTGTCGCGCTCACCTCGGAGCGTGTGAGGCGAGATGAGCTTATGCAGCGGTTGCACAGTGCCGAGGCCGAAGGGGCAGCGAACAGTGCGATGGTCGACGCCATCAGACGAAATCCCCGCCTTTCGGAGTTTCTGGATCGCACTGCCGCCGGCACGGCATCGGCGGAGGCGGTGGACGATTATTGGCGTACGCTCGTCGAGAGCAACGAGATTGTCGAGGCGCTGGAACGCCACGGTGTATCGCGGGAGGCACTTCAGGAAGACAAGGGAGACTTCGCCAGGATGCAGCAGCTCAAACATCAGGGACTCGATCCAGACGAAGCCGCCCGAGGGGCGGCGCTTGCGGCGGCGATAGACGCTGCCCTCCCCGATGACACGGTTGCCAAGAGGTCACCGGAGCAAATCGCGGCTCTCATCGGTGAGGGCCTCGCGGCTAATAAATCACACGACGAAGGCGGACAAAATGAGGGGCACAATTGGCCGCCAATCATCAATTTGAGCGAGGCGGGCGGTTATTTTTTTGCGTCGCGCAGCGCCGAATTGAGTCCGGATTTTGAAATCAAGTTACGGAGCGCCGTGGTCGGCAAGCTGCTCGATATCGCCGCGTCGTTTCACGTCGATGTCATCGAGGTGATCGGGCACACCGATGAACGGCCTGTATCCGGTGGCCTATCGAACCTCGATCACGAGCTCGCGTCGGTGATGGCGGGCGCAAATGGCGTTGGTCTGTTGCAGCCGGCCGACAATGCGGGGCTCGGGCTTGCGCGCGCACTGGCCGTCGTCAAGGTGTTGTCGTCAGAGCCTCTTCTGCGCAACTTTCAAATACTGCCGTTTTCGGCTGCCCAGCTTATCGGAACGGATGGGCGGCTCACGCGATGGGACGAACATGGCGACGTGCGTGAGCGCCGGCGTATCGAGATCAGGATGCGAAGTTCCATGTGATCGATCGGGGCGATGGTGCCTTAACTCATGGATCCGCACCCTGATCTGGATGTCGAAACATGCCGAGCGATCTAGACCCCCGCCCGAGCCGGCGGGCCGTCGCGTCCACTTCCAAACCGCGGGCAACGGTTGCCCCCGGAGCCTCCCCGATCAATTCCTGGATATCAGCCCGGCGCAAAACCGGTGCTGAGAAGGAGGCGATCAAGCGAGGTGGCATCCCCGAGGAGTGGATATACGCCATCCTTGACCAAATTCGTGTCGCTCCATTCCGGCCGGCCGAGCCGCGGTCAGCGATTGCCGGTCCAGAGTGACGCGAGGCAAAAGCAGCAACCATGACAGGACGGGGGCACACAAATGATCCGATGTGTACGGTTATGGACGGGAGACGACCAGAACTCTCATTTCGAGGAAGGCGTCATCGATCTTGAAACCGGCCAGCGCGGCGACATGCTGAGCGGCCGAATGGCGGCGACGACCATCGCCTTTCAGGAGACCGCCACCGGCGGTGCCTTTGCCTGGCATACCGCACCGGTCAGGCAATTGGTCATTACACTGAGTGGAACGCTGGATTTCCAGACGCGGGAAGGCGAGCACTTCCTCATCCGTCCGGGCGAGATCCTCCTCGCCGAAGATACAGCCGGCAGCGGACATAGCTGGAGGCTGACCGACGACCAGCCATGGCGGCGTGTGTATGTGGTCCTTCAAACGGGAACCCCGGTGCCTTTTCGCGCAAGCAAGCCCCAAAGTTCCCCATCCTGATAGAGGTGCGCGTTATACGGACAGGGGACGTTCCCCTTCCGCGGAGCAATGAGGATTTACATGCCCGACACATTTATCACCGAACCAGATGCCGTTCTCATCGGCGCTGGTATCATGAGCGCAACGCTTGGCGTGTTTCTCAAGGAACTTGAGCCATCGCTCAGCATAGAAATGTTCGAAACGCTCGAGGCTCCGGCGCTAGAGAGCTCGGAGGCCTGGAACAATGCCGGTACGGGCCATGCCGCCAATTGTGAGTTGAATTATACGCCCGAGCGGGCCGACGGGAGCATCGACATATCGAGGGCGCTGCAGGTCAATGTCGAATTCGACCTGTCGCGCCAACTCTGGTCTTACATAGTGAAGAAAGGCTCAATCAAGGATCCTCGATCCTTCATCCATCCAGTTCCTCACATGAGCTTCGTGCACGGCGCCGGCAATGTCTCGTTCCTCAAGAAAAGGTTCGACGCCATGACGTCCAGCCATTGCTATCGCGGCATGGACTATACTGAGGACAGGCAAAAGATCGCTGCTTGGGCTCCCTTGGTGATTGAGGGCCGTACGGATGACGAACCAGTGGCTGCGACGCGCATCGTCACCGGCACGGATGTCGACTACGGATCTCTGACCAATCATTTTGTTGATCATCTCAAAGCCCTCCACGGCTTTTCTGTCCATTATCTGAGCCGCGTCACAAACATAAGCCGTGAAAAAGACGGACGCTGGAGGGTCGAAGTCGCAGACATCAAGAGCGGTGATCTGCGATCGGTGATGACCAAATTTGTCTTTATTGGAGCGGGCGGCGGCGCCCTGCCGTTGCTTCAGAAATCCGGCATCCCGGAAGGAAAGGGATATGGCGGCTTTCCGGTCAGTGGAATTTGGCTCCGCTGCGACGATCCCGGCATCAACAGGTACCATCATGCGAAAGTCTACGGGAAAGCCGCCGTCGGATCACCTCCGATGTCTATTCCGCATCTCGATACCCGTGTCATCGGCGGCCAGCACTCCCTTCTCTTCGGTCCATATGCCGGCTTCTCAACCAAATTCCTTAAACACGGTTCTCTTCTCGACTTATTCGAGTCCCTTAGGCCGGGCAATATCAAGCCGCTGCTTTCGGTTGCGCGCGACAATCTCGATCTCACGGAATATCTGATCGGACAACTCCTTCAGACCGAGAGCCACAGATTGGCGACACTGGACGAGTATTACCCCAACGCGAGGCCCGAAGACTGGACGTTGCAGGTCGCGGGGCAACGTGTTCAGATCATCAAGCCCGACGTCACACGCGGCGGCTTGCTGGAGTTCGGAACTGAACTTGTCGCTGCAGCAGACCGCTCGCTCGTTGCGCTTCTGGGTGCCTCGCCTGGAGCATCGACAGCGGCCTTCATCGCGATCCGTGTTTTGGAGAAATGCTTTCCCGATGAATTGACGGTTAACACTTGGCTTCCCAAGCTGAAGGAGATCATCCCCTCATACGGGATATCGCTGATCGAGGATGCTGATTTCTGCCAGCATGTCCGGGCGGACACGGCAGCCGTCCTAAATATCGAGAACGTCTGAAACGTCGAGCGCGGCCCAGTCCTGTTGGGAAAGCTCCCTCTTCGCGCCCGAAGGGAACATGCCGTCTCGGGGACGGGCGAAACACCCTGGACATTGGAAAATCGCGACCCCAGACTGGCGCGGGAAAACTGCCGAAAAGCTGCCAAATTCAAGTGTCTCACGGCCTCTGGGACGCCACCCATCTCGCTAACCACCTGAACTGCAGGTCTTTCTGCCATGACAGCAATCGGTCTAGAATGCGTGAATGCCTGACTGATGAGCCAGTCAGTCGCGAACCCATCTCCGCGAAACAAATTCCCTGCTATGCCGCGGCCTCGTGCTTCCCGGCAATATTTCGCGGCGCTTCCTGCCGCCCTAAGCGCCAGAGCTCAATCCGAAGGAAAATCCATGAAAGGAAATCCGCGAAAAGATCTTTAAACTACGCGCTCAAATCAATCGACGCCGTGCGCACCAAACCCAAGCAGGCGATGTTCTATATCGAATGCAATCCCGAAACCGTAAAATCCATCACCTCATTCCCCTACATCCGAAAGTCATCCTGATGTGGAATGGTATTGGGTGTCGGACATCTCTCTCCCAATAGTGCACGGTTGTCATGAGGCTAGGCGGCGAGCCATGTCTTGCTTTCAAGACTCACAATGCCCGAGGTAAGGGCAATGAGATTGGCAACAAAAGGCAGTTTCAATGGCAGAAATTTTTTTCTCACGAAGGCATTATGCGCGTTGATCGTCTCAGCACTCAGCGTTCGTATCGGCAACTGTAACGAACTGAACGGCACAAGGGCAGCCTGATAATCAGGGTAAATATCTTCCCATGGTGCACATACGCCCATCCATGGCTTGGGGAATTGCGAGAAATGGTAAATGCATGGCTTAACGGTTTTCTCGATGCCAAGATGGCGATACGATGTTTGAAAATTCCATTTTAAAGACAAAGGCAGACGCCGATCGCCCATAATTGCATTCAATGCACTCTGGTCATGATATGTGCAAGCGGCCGTGTTTTCCAAAAAGAACCTGTAGCCTTCGGCGGCAAGACCACGCCATGTATCGCGTGAGACGGCAAAAACGCCTGTATTAAAGTAGCCAAATTTTCGCTGTAACCCAAGGCTGTTAAAGTGTTCTTTGATTGACCGGGCATAGGAAGTGAGATTGCCGCATCGAAAAGTCAACATGTCTTCCACCGCCGCAAATCGCCCCTCCGGCACAACGGCATCGATCAACGGCGATGGATCGCGGCGTATCCAAGTGTCGCCATCGATATAAACAATTCGTTTGCAGGAAGGTGGCAACTGGCCTTCAATGAAAAAACGGCCAAGTGTTGCAGTCGAAAGATATGACTTCTTAAATTTCTCTGCATCAAATCCGCTAAAGCTGCGACTATCTAGGGGTAAAACATTTATCTCGTATGTTTTGAGAAAAGAATTCAACATATCAAAAGGTTGAATATCCTGATCGACGAGAAAAATATTAATATCGGCTTTATGCCGAGGCACAAATTTGCGCAAGCCTGCTGCCGACACCAACGTGGGTAAGAGAAAATTCAAATCGGATACATAACAAACTGCACAATCAGCAGACATGAATTCCTCGCGGCAAGGTGAAAATTAGATAACACTGCGAGCTTGGTCCTATCGAGGCCCGGGTGAATCTTGGTGTAACCCCCTTAGTGGCAGGGTCGAGGATCGGCACGGTTGCTTATGCAGCCATTATGCAGAGCTTATGCCGTCTTGTCACTTTTTGGGCCCCTTTCGCTGATGGATCCAAAAAAAAAGCTGTTACGACGCAGCCGTTCCCGCCCATCGGATACCGATAGTAGGGGATGCGAGCCAAAGTGTAGCGACCTTGAAGAGCGTATGCGAAAATCGTCCGTTGAACCATATCCGTCTGAAGCCTAAATCTTTAAAATGTCGCGCGTGCAAAAAAACCAGACCAGTCTGCCCAGAACGGCTGAGAACACCCAAGCCGTCACGACGCGGCGAGCGAACTCTCATTCCGAGCCGCTGGACGAAGCCGACACCGGCGCCGGGCTCGCTTTAGCCCAGGTTGACTCGGAAGAGGCCCCCGCATCGGTCCGCCACGGCACCGAGCTCATCCGCCGCTTTTGGGAACACGCTCCGGTTGGGCCTGGCGTCTACCGGATGATTGGCGCCGATCATGAAGTTCTCTATGTCGGCAAAGCAAAAAGCGTCCGTAAACGGATTGCGAGCTATATGCGACCGGTGGGCCACACGACGCGCATCGCAAGGATGATCGCGCTGACCGCCTCGATGGTTTTTCTCTCGACCGAAACCGAGACGGAGGCACTGCTTCTCGAGACGAATCTCATCAAGCAGTTGAAGCCGCGTTTCAATGTCTTGATGC
>CAYTRB010000040.1:0-23230 GCA_964440215.1 uncultured Methylocapsa sp. | reverse complement strand
GTCTTGGCCGGCGTTCATTTCATGGCCGAGACCGCGAAATTGTTGAACCCGGAAAAAACCGTCCTCATCCCGGACCTCGGTGCGGGCTGTTCATTGGCCGAGTCGATCCGGCCCGAGGACGTGCGGCTTTTGCGGCAAACCTATCCAGGGGTTCCTATCGTCACCTATGTGAACACATCAGCCGCGGTCAAGGCGCTGTCGGATATTTGCTGCACCTCCGGCAACGCGCGTGCGGTGATCGAATCCCTCGGTGTCGAGCGGGTCATTATGCTGCCCGACGAGTTCTTGGCCCGCAATGTCGCGGCTGAGACAAAGGTTAAAGTCATCGCCTGGTCGGGCCATTGCGAGGTGCATGAACGTTTCAGCGCCGGGGAGGTGCGGCAGTTGCGCGAGGATTATCCGGGCGTGATCGTCTTGGCGCATCCGGAATGCCCGCCGGACGTCGTGGCGGAAGCGGATTTCTCGGGTTCGACCGCCGCCATGTCGTCCTATGTCAGCACGAACCGTCCAGCCCGGGTTGTGCTTTTGACGGAATGCTCGATGAGCGACAATGTCGCGATCCAGCATCCCGAACTCGAATTCATCCGGCCCTGTAATCTTTGCCCCCATATGAAAAAAATCACGCTGCGAAACATTAGGCGGGCGCTGGAAACGATGCAGCACGAAGTGCAGATCGATCCCGGCATCGCGCCTCCCGCACGCCGCGCCGTCGAACGCATGCTCGCGGTGAAATGATGGAGGTTTGCGACGCGGCCGGGGCTTGCATAATTGTGGGCGGCGGACTTGCGGGTCTGACCGCCGCTCTCTCTTTGGCGCCGGAGCCGGTGATCCTTTTGAGCAAGGCGCCGCTCGGGTTTGAAGCCTCGAGCGTCCTCGCCCAGGGCGGGATTGCAGCGAGCCTTGGGCCGGATGATGATCTCTCCCGGCATCTCGCCGACACGCTCGAAGCTGGCGACGGAATTTGCGATGAGTCCGTTGCCCGCGCAATTCTCGCGGCGGCGCCGGCGGCAATCTCCGAATTGATCCGGTGTGGCGTGCCATTCGATCGCGATAGCCAGGGCAGACTTGTTCTTGGCCTGGAGGCCGCGCATTCGCGCCGGAGAATCGTTCATGCCGGCGGGGATTCGAGCGGCCGCGAAATCATGCACGCCTTGACGCGCCGCGTGCGCGAAACAGCGTCCATCACCTTGATTGAGGGCGCTACGGTCCAAAGGCTCCTTATCGAGGACAACAGGGTGACAGGGGTTATCGCCGAAGACCATCGTGGTCCGGTGATATTCGCCGCGGATCGCGTAGTTATCGCGACCGGAGGCATCGGCGGCTTGTTTCAGCATGGCACCAATCCTGCCGGATCTTGGGGGCAGGGCCTCGCGCTTGCAGCGAAGGCTGGCGCGGCCATGGCCGATCTCGAATTTATCCAGTTTCATCCGACCGCGCTCGACAGCAGATCGTTTCCTCTGAAGCTCATCAGCGAGACCGTGCGCGGCGAGGGCGCCATTCTCGTCGATGAGAGAGGCGATCGCTTCATGGCCGGTATTCTCGGTGGCGAGCTCGCGCCGCGTGACGTGGTCTCGCGCGCGGTTTGGCGGCACATGGAGGCCGGTCACCGGGTTTTTCTCGATGCGCGCGTCGTGCCGGAGCTCGATTTTCCGCGCCGCTTTCCGGCGATCACCCGCTTTTGCCACGCGGCCGGCATTGATCCCGTCACGGAGCCTATCCCGGTCCGGCCGGCGGCGCATTATCACATGGGCGGGATCGCGGTCGATCTGGCCGGACGCACGTCGATCGAAGGTCTCTGGGCGTGCGGCGAGGCGGCCTGCACGGGTCTTCACGGCGCTAATCGCCTTGCCAGCAATTCCTTGCTCGAAGCGGCCGTTTGCGGCCGTTTCGTCGCTGAGAGCATCAAGGGGACCGCACCCGGCCGCCGCGGCGGGGTGCCTGCCGGCGCGCAGGCGCAAGCGCCCGCCGATCTCTTGCCGGTACGCAAGATTCTTTCGAAAACCGCCGGCGTTCTACGGGATGGAGATGGTTTGGCTGCGGCGGCGGCTGAACTGCTGCCGCTAGCATTGGCGGATGCGCCTGCGAGCGATCCGGCCCGCGTGGGGTTGATGACTGTGATCGCCGCCCTGCGCCGCCGGGAAAGCCGGGGTGCCCATGCACGAACCGATTTTCCAGCCCGCGCCGCCGCGGCGCATCGAAATGTGCTGCGCCTCGGCGATGCGCTCGCGGCCGCGCGCGAGCTCGCTCCCGAACGCGTCGCCTGAACAGAAAGGGCGGTGATGACTTTGGCGCCCCTCCAGCGGATTGTGATCGAGCCCTTGGTGCGCGGTGCGCTCCTTGAAGATCTTGGCCGCGCGGGCGATCTCACCACGGATTTGATCGTGCCGGTGGAGGTTCTGGCGCGGGCGGCTCTGGTTGCGCGCGAAGGTGGTATCATTGCCGGGCTTGATTTGGCGATACTTGCCTTCGCGCTGATCGCCCCGGATATTGCGGTCGAAAGCGTCGCAATTGATGGCTCATTGGTTGCGCCAAACGATGTCATCGCCAGGATCAGCGGACCGGCGCGTGGAATTTTAACGGCGGAGCGCACGGCG
Organism: uncultured Methylocapsa sp.; assembly: GCA_964440215.1. GTDB lineage: Bacteria > Pseudomonadota > Alphaproteobacteria > Rhizobiales > Beijerinckiaceae > Methylocapsa. The sequence continues at coordinate 20,636 of CAYTRB010000040.1, read as the reverse complement.
CTCAATTTCCTTGGACATTTGAGCGGCATCGCCAGCGCGACGGCGTCCATCGTCGCGTCGGTGCGTGGCACCAAAGTCAAGATTGTTTGCACGCGCAAGACGACGCCCGGCCTTCGCGCGGTCGAGAAATACGCCGTGCGCGCGGGGGGCGGCGCCAATCACCGCTTCGGCCTTGATGACGCTCTTCTCATCAAGGACAATCATGTCGCGATTGCGGGCGGTGTCGCGCCGGCACTGCGGCGCGCCCGCGCCGGCGCCGGTCATCTCGTCAAGATCGAGGTCGAAGTCGATACTCTGGCTCAACTCAAAGAGGCGCTGGGCGAAGGGGCCGATGCGGTGCTTCTCGACAATATGAGCTTGGAGATGCTTGCCGAGGCGGTCGCCATTGTCGATGGCCGCGCGATCACCGAGGCGTCGGGCCGGGTGACGCCGAAATCGGCGCCGGCCATTGCCGCCACTGGGGTCGATCTGATCTCGATCGGCTGGCTGACACACAGCGCGCCGGTGCTCGACATCGGCCTCGATTTCGAAGTCTAACAACGCTCCGCGAACGTCTTACGGTGCCGCGGAGCAGACGCAACACGCTCAGTTTGGAGTATGCGGGTTTTCTGGATTGCCGCTCGGATAACCCATTTCGTCTGATTTTCCTGGAAAAGTGCTCGGATCCTCCATGCGGTACATGGAGCGGCCTTCATAGAGACCATTGTTTGCGGGGGAGACGATCACTTCAGGCAATACATATTTGTCGTTGGGTGGGCGAGGCGCCGTGATTGTCTCCGCGGAGGCCACCGCGGCCCCGCACGCGAGGGCTAATCCCATGGTGCCGGTTGCAATAATTCTCAACATTGCCAATCTCCTAAAAAGTGGAGTGTAGTGTCCGGCCTCAAGTTTTTTGAAGCTTTTGCGACAATGTCTGAGACGGACTTTCGCCGCAAAAATATCCTGCAATCGAAGTCAATTGTTTGTTATCAATTTATAAAATATGTTCTGTATATAAAAATAGTAAAAACTATAGAACTATTTATATTGCTACTTGGTTTGCTTACATCCATCCATGCGCTGAGTTGTCACCGGTGTGGCGTGAGGGTGTTCGCTAAATCAATGTACGTGTAGCGTTTCAACATTTTGCCATCGTGCCAAGCCCAGAAAAGTTTATGGGGAGCGCCGTGTATCCTTCGACGGCTCTGGCTTCACACGATTAAGCGTATCGTCAGGCCGTGGCATGAATCACCAACGGAATTCGCAAAGGACCACCCACCCATCCTCCCCGTGACTTGCTATACGTCGAAGGGAGTTGCGATGAATTGCTGTCAATTCCTCATTTCCTTTCAAACAGATCGCCCCTTGCCTAAGAACCGGGGCTATGCGACATACGCCCGCGCTTCGAAACATCGGAATTTGCTCCGGCAAAAGCTGCGGTAGCTCAGTGGTAGAGCACTCCCTTGGTAAGGGAGAGGCCGAGAGTTCAATCCTCTCTCGCAGCACCATCTTTCTCAATGACCTCCCGATCAGGCCGAACAATTCATTCAGCAAGTGCAGACAGAACAGAGCGAAAAGATTCACGCGCGCGTGGACGCAAGGGCGGACGACCAAAGAAACTCGGCGATCGCGAGTGGCATGCGATTCGCACACTTGTGGACGCTCGCGAACTGACGATAATGGAGATTGCCGGGCAATATAGCGTGAGCCCGGCGACGATCTACCGGCTCTTGAGGTCGTGATGAATATGTAGATGAAGTATTTAAGAAAGATTATGTTGTTAAAATGGCACTTAATGCAAACAAAGGCATTTGGTCAGGTCATAGCGCACTACCACCCCGCACATTCACGTGCGGTTATTCTGCGTGTGGCAAAGATGTCGGCTCATACCTCGGATGGAAATACCACGATCCACAATTTACCAGCGCAACCATTGCCACGATTTATATTTGCCCACTGTGTCAGAAACCAACTCTTTTCGATGATGCTGTTCCGCCTATACAAACTCCTGGTATAAGTTTCGGACGAAGTGTGGATCACCTACCAACAGATATAGATGAGTTGTACGGAGAGATCAGGAACGCCACAAGCGCTCAGGCATACACGTCCGCTGTGCTTTCGTGTCGAAAGATGCTGATGCACATCGCAGTTGAAAAAGGTGCTAAAGAGAATAACACATTTGCTTTTTATATAAAGTACCTTGCCGATAATCACTATGCTCCGCCCGGTAGTGAAGCTTGGGTAGCCAAGATCAAGAATAGTGGCAATGAGGCCAATCATGAAATCAAAATCATGACGAAGGATGAAGCAGAAGAGCTTGTAACATTTGTGCAAATGCTCCTTACGTTTATCTATGAGTTTCCTAAAAAAATAAGCGGCGCCAACTAATCCAGTCAATGTGTCATGTCCGCGCCAGGCCGTGTAGTATGCGGACCGCCGGGCCGACACGATCGATTTCCAGGATCGCACCTGTGCACTTGCCGGGAATTTCATGCAGGCAGCGAAAGTCTTTACCATCGCGCCCGGCGCGCCTTTTCTGAGAACTTTTGTGACCGCGCTCCTCGAAGGCCGGGTCGTTGAGGGATTTTCGAAAAATCCCGGGCCGCTCGAAATGGCCAGCACGACGATCTATGTGCCGACACGCCGCGCCGCCCGCGCGCTTGCCGCTGAACTTTTCCACGCGTTAGAGGGCGCCTCCCTGCTATTGCCGCGCATTTTGCCGCTTGGCGCGCTGGAGGAAACCGAGACGAGCCTCCTCTTCGATGAAGAAGGTCTTGGTGCCAGCTGTGAACCTGGACTCCCTCAGGCGGCGAGCGAGATCGAGCGGCGGATGCAGCTTGCCGGACTTATCCTCGAATGGGCACGGGCCTTAAGCCATGCGATCGTGTCGGTCGGCCCGCAAGGCAAACACGAGTTTGACACGCGTGAGTCTTTTCTTGTCGCTGCCACCCCTGCCGATGCCTGGCATTTGTCCGGCGAACTCGCCAGCCTCATCGATGAGCTGATTATCGAGGATGTAGCTTGGGAAAAGCTCGATCCTCTTGTTTTGCCGGAGTTCGATTCCTATTGGCGGATCACGCTCGATTTTTTGAATATCGCGATCGCGCAATGGCCGCGGAGTCTGGCCGAGCGCGGACTGGTGGACGGAGCGCGGCGCCAGGTTGCGCTCATCGAGGCGCAAAGCCGCCGGTTGCGCGATGGCGCCATGACCGGGCCGGTGATCGCCATCGGCTCCACCGGGTCGAATAGAGCCACTGCGCGGCTTCTCGCGGCCATCGCGCGAGCGCCAGAGGGCGCAGTCGTTTTGCCTGGCCTGGATCAAGTGCTCGACGCCGTCTCCTGGGCGCTGATCGCGGCCGGTCCCGAACAGGGTGGCGAGGGTTCGTTCACGCATCCGCAGGCCGCGCTTTGCCGCCTCCTTCGCGTTCTCGAAGTGTGCCGAGAAGATGTTGTGAGCCTCGGCGAGGTCGCACCAAACCTCGCTTTTCGCGGCAAATTTGTAGCGGAAGCTTTGCGTCCGGCGGAGTCGACCGGAGAATGGATTGCGTTTCGTGGAACCATAGACGACAACGAACTCGCGGCCGCGCTGCAAGGCGTCAGTTTGATCGAGGCCCGCGATGAACGCGAGGAGGCGCTGGCTCTCGCCATAGCCATGCGGGAAGTGCTGGAGACGCCCTCCCGTACCGTGGTGCTCGTTACTCCGGATCGCAACCTCGCGCGCCGCGTGGGCGCGGACTTGCTCCGCTGGGGTGTCGTTGCCAGCGATTCCGCCGGGGAATCCCTGAGCGTAAGCCCAATCGGGGTTCTGGCGCGGCTCGCCATCACATGCGCCGCGAGCGAGATGGCTTCACCCGACCTAGCCGCACTTTTGACGCACCCGCAATTGCGGCTCGGGCTCCCCCAGACGGCCTTTGCGCGGCGCGCTGCGCTTCTCGAAATTGGCCTTTTGCGCTCGCTTTGCGCCTCTTCGCCGCTCGCTGGGAGCATTGTTGGCGAACCGGACGCCTTGCTCGCGCGCGCGCGCGAGGACGCAAACAGCCGCTTCGCGCATCCGGCCAAGCAGCGGATTTCCGAAGAAGAATGGGACGAACTGAAGGACCTTTTGGTTCGCCTCGGCGACCAATTCGCGCCGCTTTTGAAACTGCGCGGCGAAGCCGGATTGGACCGGTGGGTCGCGGCGCACCGGCAAACCATCGAGGCGATCGCCAGCAGTGATGGGGATGGCGAGGATCGCGAAGCGCTCGATGCGCTCTTTGATGAGCTTTCGCAAAACGTCTCGGACCGTATGCGCTTCAACGCCGAATCCTACGGGCTTTTTTTCGCGGGTGTGGCGGGCGAAATCATTGTGCGGGGTGGCAAGCAGGCGCATCCCCGCCTCCAAATCCTCGGGCTTCTCGAAGCGCGGCTCATCGACGCCGACGTTCTCTTGCTTGGCGGCCTCGATGAGACGGTGTGGCCGCCGCAAGCGCGCACCGACGCTTTTCTCAATCGGCCCATGCGTGCCGCCTTAGGACTGACGCCGCCCGAGCGCAAACTCGGCCAGACGGCGCATGATTTCGCGCAAGCCATGGGCAAGGGCAAAGTGATATTGAGCCGCGCCCGCAAACGCGGCGGCACGCCCACGGTGGCGTCGCGCTTTCTTCAGCGCATGGCCGCGCTCGGCGATAAGCAATGGGAGGCATGCCGGGAGCGCGGAAACTATTATCTGCACCTCGCGCGGGGGATTGATCAGCCAGCCTCGCCGCCGCCACCAATCGAAAGGCCGCTGCCAAGGCCGCCGGTCACGCTGCGCCCTCAACGTCTCAGCGTCACGCAAATCGAGACGTTGCGGCGCGATCCCTACGCCCTCTATGCCGAAAAAATCCTACGTCTGAAGGAACTCGATCCGCTCGGGGGGCCTACGGGCGCGGGCGAATTCGGCAGCGCCGTCCATGTGGCGCTGCAGCGCTTTGTCGATACCTACCCCGTCGGCCTTTTGCCCGCGGGAGCACGCGAAAAACTTCAACTCATTCTTCGCGAACAACTCGCCCTGCAGTTACAAGACCCGGATTTCGCGGCGCTCAAATGGCCGCGGCTTGAGAGGACAATCGATTTCTATCTCGGCTTCGAAGCAAGACGCCGCGATAATATCAAAGCGATCACAACCGAGCACGATGGCCAGCTCGATATTGTTCTTGGTGATGCTTCCGTCTTTACCCTCACGGCGCGGGCGGACCGGATCGAGCTGAATAAAGATGGAACTGTAACACTCGTCGATTACAAGACAGGCGTTCCTCCAAGCAACAAAGAGATTTCCGTGGGTTTCGCGCCGCAACTAACCCTGGAGGCGGCGATGTGCCGGCGCGGCGCCTTTGGCCTTGGCGCGGCGGCTGCCTCGGTCGAAGCGGTTTATGTAAAGCTCGGAGGACCTTCGGGTGGCGAAGAGAAGCCCGTCGCTTTTGCCAAGGCCCAAGCAAATTTCATGGATGTCGCGGAGCACCATTATCATGGTCTGATCACGCTACTCACCCAGTTCCGCGACCCCGCGACCGCCTATCCGCCGCGTCCGTTCCCGAAATTCGCAAAGCGCTATAATGCCTATGACCATCTTGCCCGTGTCAAGGAATGGTCCCTCGGTGATGCGGCCGAAGGGGGCGGAACTGAATGATGTATTTTGAAATTCCCGCCAGCGCGCGGGACAAGCAAGACCAGGCTTCAAATCCTAACCAGTCCGTCTGGGTTTCCGCCAATGCCGGATCGGGCAAGACTCATGTGCTCGCGAACCGGGTTGTACGGCTTCTCCTGGAAGGCGCTGCGCCCTCGAAAATCCTTTGCCTGACCTTCACCAAGGCGGCGGCCGCGAATATGGCGGAACGTGTCTTCGATAAGCTCGCAACATGGACACGCCTGGCCGATGCCGAATTGAGCCGCGATATCATTACGGCGGGAGCGCCTAAGCCGGGCAGCCGGGACTTGAGCGCGGCCCGCAAGCTTTTTGCGCGGACGCTCGAGACGCCGGGGGGGTTGAAGATCCAGACGATCCATGCCTTCTGCGAACGGCTTTTGCATTTGTTTCCGTTCGAAGCCAATGTCCCGTCGCGTTTCGAAGTGATGGATGAGATGCGTCAGGTGGAACTGTTGGCGCACGCCCGACGCGAGGTTCTCGCCGAGGCGACTTCCGGCAAGGGCCCGCTCGGCGCCGCTGTTCTGCGCGTCATGGACGAATGCGGGCCGGACGCTTTTGAAGCCCTTATCAAGGAAGCGATGCAGCACGCGGCTGTTCTTTGTGATCGCGGGCCACAAGATCAGGCAGAGATTTTGCGCCGTTCCCTTGGTCTAGCCAAGGGACGCGATCGTGCTCGGATCGAACGGGAGATGGTCGAGGGCGGCATTGAGCCAGAGCGCTGGAGCGTCATCGCCGCGATACTCGATGATGGCACGAAGACAGATCAAGACCGTGCAAAGCAGTTCAGGCAAGTCCTTACGGCCTACCGAGCATGCGCCGATGACGGGCGCCTAGGAGATTGCCTAGTCTCATATCTTGCCATTTTCTTCACCGGAGAAAGCGAGCCTCGCAAGTGTCTTGTCAACAATGCGGTGGCACAGGCACATCCCGAAATCGAGACCGAACTTCGCGCCGAGCAACTTCGCCTCGATCCGCTTCGCGCCGAGCTCAAAGCCGCCGCGACACGGGATCGCACAGCCGCGCTGATCGAGATCGCGAGCGCCATCTTCAAGCGCTATAGCGCGGAAAAAGCCGTGCGGGGAATCCTCGATTTCGACGATCTCATCAACAAGACCCTGGCCTTGCTGGAGCGCGCCGGCGCGGGCTGGGTCCTCTATAAGCTCGATTCCGGAATCGACCATGTTTTGGTCGACGAGGCGCAAGATTCGAGCGAGACCCAGTGGAAAATTCTCGAAGCTCTAACCGGTGATTTCGCGGCCGGGTACGGGCAAAGCCACGGTCAACGCACTTTTTTCGCGGTTGGCGACGAAAAGCAATCGATCTTTTCCTTCCAGGGCGCCGCGCCGCTGATGTTCCATGACATGCGGCGGAAATTCGAAGCTCGGTTTTCAGCTGGGGCTCAAAGCTTCGCGCATATTCGCCTCACCACTTCGTTCCGCTCGGCGGCCGGTGTGCTTGCTGCCATAGACAAAATATTCGATCATAGCGATCGCAAGACCGGACTTGTGGCAGCAAATGACGTTTGGATGCAACACCAAGCGTTGAAGCATCAATTGCCGGGTCTCGTTGAACTCTGGCCCCCCGCGGAAGTGCAGCCCAATGAGACTCCTCGCGATTGGACCCTCCCGCTCGACCTTCTCGATGAGCAAGACCCGGTCAATCTCGTGGCGAAGCGGGTCGCCCAAAAGATCAAGCATCTCATCGACCCCGGCTCGGGGGAATACGTGCATGATAGCGCGACCTTGCGGCGTCGACCGGTGCGCCCCGGCGACATATTGATCCTCGTTCGCAAACGCGGGGCATTTTTCGAGGCGATGATCCGCGCCTTGAAAAAGAATCTCATCCCAACAGCTGGCGCCGACCGGCTTGAACTAACGCATCATATCGCTGTCCTGGATCTCATGGCGGCCGGGCGGGTGAGCCTGCTTCCACAAGACGATCTCGCTCTCGCCTGCGTCCTGAAATCGCCGCTCATCGGGCTCGACGATGAGGATCTCTTGGCGCTTGCGCCGGGCCGCGCGGCAGCAAGTCTCTTCGATGCGCTACAAGCCTCGACGGATGCAAAACATACCAGCGCCGCAAACAAACTCGCGCTTTGGCGTACGCGGGCAGGCGGCGCACCCTTCGCATTCTATGCCAGTCTTCTCGGCGCGGATGGCGGACGCCGCGCCATGGAAGCGCGGCTCGGCCCGGAAGCAGGCGACGTGATCGACGAATTTTTGAGCCTCACCATGACGTATGAAGGCAGCGCCGCGCCGACGCTCGCGGGTTTTCTCAATGATCTCTCCGGGATTGAATATTCGATCAAGCGCGACATGGAGGGGGCCAAGGACGCGGTGCGCGTCATGACCGTCCACGCGGCCAAGGGCCTCGAAGCGAAAATCGTGTTTCTCCCGGATACTTGCGGCGTGCCCTCGCCGAACCACGCTCCGAAAATTTTTAAGCTCTGCACAAACGTACCCGGCGAGGAGACAATTGCGTGGTCGCCGACGAAGAAACTCGATTGTGCGATGACAGAGGCCGCTCGCGCAAGGGATCGCGAAGTGGAGATGGAGGAATACAGGCGGCTTCTTTATGTGGCTTTGACCCGCGCCGAAGAGCGCCTCTATATCGCTGGGTTTCGTGGCGCGAAAGAGCCAGATGACGGCAGTTGGGCCAAGATGATCAAGGCCGCGCTCGCCAATGCGACGGGAATTCAAAGAGTGCCGGCGTTCTGGAACGGCGAGGATGAAATCCTGCGCTTCGCTACGGAAGGAAGCAGCGCGGCCGCCGTTTTGCCGGACGGACAGGCCGGCGTACCGCTGGTGGTGTTGCCGGACTGGCTTGGCCGCGCCGCCGATCACGAGGCGACCACCAAGTCGCTTGTCAAGCCTTCTCGCGCGCTCGAAGATCAGACCGGCGGTCTCGATGGCCCAGGATCGGCGCAGGCAAGGCGCGCGGCCTTACGCCGGGGCCGCTTGATGCATCTGCTGTTGCAATATTTGCCAGGCGTCGCTGCGCCGCACCGGCGTGGCGCGGCGCTGGCGTTCCTCTCCGCCAGGGGCGCGGGCCTCAACGAAGCCGCGCGCGAAGATCTCACTGAAGAGGCGCTGAAGGTGATCGGCCTGCCGGAACTTGCCGGTTTGTTCGGGCCACGGTCGAACGCCGAGGTTCCAGTCGCGGGCCGGATAGCGCTCGGGCAACGGATGATCGAAGTGGCCGGACAAATAGACCGGATTGGCGAAGACGGGAATGAAATTCTAGTGGCCGACTACAAGACAGGCACGCCTTGCGGGCTCGACGAGATGCCGGCCGCCTATCTCACGCAAATAGCCCTCTATCACGCCGTTCTGGCCCCGCTCTGGCGAAACAAAACCTTGCGCATGCTGCTGATCTGGACGGCTGGCCCCCTCGTCGTTGCGTTTCCCGCGGAGAGGCTCGATGCGGCCCTGGCGGCTTTCGCGGCCGACTGAGTATCTCGCTTCGCGAAGTCAGCATGGGACACCAGATCGCGGGTTGTGTCTCAGACCGCGTCCACGTTGCGATGCAGCATCAACTCGGCGCTTTTCCTTGTGCATAAGGCTGTGCTAGAGTGGTTTCGTCCGACCACTCCAGCGTTCGTTTTCGTAGATCACGCCCATGTACAGTACCGTAACTCACGACATAGAGATCACAGTTCTTCCCGAATTCGTGCCCGAACGGTCCGATGCCGACGAGGCATCGTTCTGGTGGGCCTACACCGTCGAAATCGCCAATCGAGGCGAGGAGACGGTGCGGTTAACCGCTCGCCACTGGAAGATCACCGATGGCAACGGCAAGCTCGAGGAAGTGAAGGGCGCGGGCGTCGTCGGCGAACAGCCGGTTTTGCGACCCGGCGAAACCTTTCGCTATACGTCGGGAACCAATATGACGACACCTTCCGGCATTATGACCGGGACCTATCGTATGGTTAACGAGAAGGGCGATGCTTTCGACGCTGAGATTCCCGTCTTCTCGCTCGATTCTCCCTATGCGCGGCGGGTTCTAAACTGATCCGCTGACCTATTGATGTGCGTGGCCTGGCCGTTAAGGATTGGTATACCCGCCGCTCATGGCCTTAGCGCGCAATGCATCGGAGGCAAGGCTTAACGCAACGCTCGACATGCTTGAGCGTCTGATCGGCTTCGATACGGAAAGTTCGAAATCCAATCTGAGCCTTGTCGCTTTTGTCGAGGATTATTTAAAATCCCTCGGCGTCGCTTATGTGAAAATCCCCAATTCCACAGGCGACAAAGCAGCACTTTTCGCCACCATCGGGCCAGATCATGATGGCGGTGTCGTCCTCTCCGGGCACACCGATGTCGTCCCGGTAGAGGGCCAGGCCTGGACGAGCGATCCGTTCACGCTGCGTAGGGAGGCTGGCCGCGTTTATGGCCGCGGCACCTGCGACATGAAGGGTTTCGATGCAATCTGTCTTGCGATGATCCCGGAATTTCAGAACGCCCGCTTGTCGCGTCCGGTCCATATACTTTTGAGCTATGATGAGGAAACCACCTGCCGCGGCCCCCTCGATACAATCGCGCGGTTCGGCGCTGGTCTGCCGCGCCCTGGCGCCGTGCTTGTCGGCGAGCCGACGTTGATGCAAGTGGCGGATGCGCATAAGAGCGTCGCGGGTTACTGCACCACCGTGCATGGCCATGCGGCGCATTCCTCGAAACCAAATCTCGGCTCGAGCGCCATCGAGGCGGCTTGCGATCTCGTCACGGGCCTTTATCGCTTTGCCGAAGAGCTCGCGGCAGAAGGCGATCCCTCCGGGCGCTTCGATCCTCCGGCATCGACCCTTCATGTCGGCACGATTCATGGCGGAACCGCACGCAATATCATGGCCAAGCTTTGTACCTTCCAGTGGGAGTTTCGGGCGCTCCCCGGTGTTGCGCAAGATCTGGCCCTGCGGCACTTCGAGGATTATGCCGCCCGGGTCGTCACGCCAAAGCTCACCCGTTACGCCAAGGATGCTTTTATCGAAACCGTGGCCGCGGTCGAGGTGCCAGGCCTGATGCCGGAAAGCGGCTCAACCGCCGAGACTTTGGCGCTAAAACTGGCGCAGTCGAATTACACGATTACCGTCCCATACGCTTCCGAAGCAGGCCAATTCCAATTGGCCCATGTGCCAACGGTCGTCTGCGGTCCCGGCTCGATCGACCAGGCACATCAGCCCGACGAATATATCGAGATTGCGCAGATCGAGGCGGGGATTGCCTTCATGCGCAGGCTTGCCGCCGAGTTAGGCTGAAAACCTGCATGGGCTTAGGTCTGGATTACGGCTCCAGCACCGAATCCCAATAGAGATAATCCATCCAGCTTTCATGCAGATAGTTGGGCGGAAACTGGCGGCCGTTCTGGTGCAGATCATTGACGCTTGGCTGATAAGGCATCCGCTCCGGCCACATGCGGGCTTCGCCTGGAAGCAAATCGCCCTTGCGCAGATTGCAGGTGGAACAGGCGGCGACAACATTCTTCCAGGTCGTGGTGCCCCCCTTCGAGCGGGGTATGACATGGTCGAAGGTCAGATCCTCGCGGGAGCTGCAATATTGGCAGCTGAAACGGTCGCGGAGGAAGACATTGAAGCGGGTGAAGGCGGGATGGCGGGATGGTTTGACATAGCTTTTGAGGGAAACCACCGAGGGGAGGCGAATCTCGAAGCTCGGACTTCGGACCGTCTTGTCATAGTTGGAAACGATATTCACCCTGTCGAGAAACACCGCCTTGATCGAATCCTGCCACGACCAGAGCGAAAGCGGGTAGTAGCTCAATGGCCGGAAGTCGGCATTGAGCACGAGCGCCGGACACGCCTCGGGTGAGACCCTGGGTTGGGAATGAACCGTCACGTCAGGTACCTCGCCTAACGCGTTGCCAGCGAACGGCAACGCCGCAGCCTCATACTAGATTCACCTCGAAACTCATATAACGACTGCGAATCGAACGCTAGTCCCTTCAAACTGTTACATTCTACAGGCGGGATGACATGCGTGTGAAGATGGCTTGGAACGTCTGTCTATGCGGTACAATTTAGCGTGTCGGGATCGGCGTGCCGCTGCGATAATCGTAAAATCCGCGCTGGGTTTTGCGCCCTAGCCAGCCCGCCTCGACATATTTCACGAGCAAGGGACAGGGACGGTATTTCGGATCGGCCAAGCCGTCATGCAGTACTTGCATGACGGACAAGACGGTGTCGAGGCCGATGAAATCAGCGAGCTGCAAGGGTCCCATGGGGTGATTCGCACCGAGCCGCATCGCGGTGTCGATCGATTCGACCGATCCCACACCCTCGTAGAGCGTATAGACCGCTTCGTTGATCATCGGCAGCAGAATGCGATTGACGATGAAGGCGGGGAAATCCTCGGACACGGTGAAAGTCTTGCCGAGCCGGGCGATCAGAGTCTTGGCCGTATCGAAGGTTGTGTTTTCCGTCACGATGCCGCGAATCAATTCGACAAGCTGCATGCGCGGCACCGGATTCATGAAATGAATGCCGATGAACTTTTCCGGACGGTCGGTGACCGAGGCAAGTCTTGTGATCGAAATCGACGAGGTGTTCGTCGCCAAAATCGCAGTTGGCTTGAGCGATGGGCAGAGTTTGGAAAAGATTTTTCGTTTGATCTCCTCCTTCTCGGAGGCCGCTTCGATGACGAGGTCGCTATCGCCGAAGGCGTCGAAGTCTGGCGCGGGCGTTATCCGGTTCAAAGCCGCGTCGCGTACCGCCGGCTCGAGCTGTTTGCGTTCGACCTGGCGCGCGAGATTGCCGGCGATGGTGGCAAGACCGGCATTGATGCGCGCTTCCGAGGTATCGTTGAGAGCGATTTCGATGCCGGCCAGTGCGCATACCTGGGCTATCCCCGTGCCCATTTGGCCGGCCCCGATCACGCCCATTTTATGTATGTCCATTTCATTCGTCCACAATGGAAATCAAGCAGGAAAAGTCTGGCCGGATTGACATCTCACAGGTCTCGCCGCGGCGCGTTCGTGCGGACCGGCCCGACTTTTAGACCAAAGACACAAACATATCCACTGAACCGCACAAGCTCTAAAGCTGAATGAGAAAGGGTGGAAACCAGAAAGACGAGCAAGATTTTCGAGACCTGCTACTTATGGCCTAGCTTAGCGAGCTCCTCGTTCAGCGCCGGCAGAATGGCGAAGAGATCGCCGACGAGACCGTAGTCCGCGATTTGGAAAATCGGGGCCTCTTCATCCTTGTTGATGGCAACGATAATCTTAGAATCCTTCATTCCGGCGAGATGCTGGATGGCGCCGGAGATGCCGACAGCGATATAGAGATCGGGCGCGACAACTTTGCCTGTTTGACCCACTTGCCAATCGTTTGGTGCGTAGCCGGCATCGACCGCGGCGCGCGACGCGCCCATCGCCGCGCCAAGCTTGTCCGCTATAGGCTCGATAAGGGTCTTGAAATTGTCCGCGCTCTGCATGCCGCGGCCGCCGGATATGATGATCTTGGCCGCGCCGAGCTCGGGGCGCCCGGATTTGACGATCGTCTCGTCCTTGAATTGCGAAACATCGGACACGGCGGCGGCGCTGATCTTCTCGATTGGAGCTTCCGCGCTCTCGCCGGTTGCTTGAAACGCGGCCGTCCGCACCGTAATGACTTTCTTGGAATCGGTTGATTGCACCGTTTCTATCGCATTTCCAGCATAGATCGGACGGTCGAAAACGTCAGGTGCCTTGACCTTGATAATTTCCGAAATTTGCATCACGTCGAGGAGGGCTGCAACCCTCGGCATGACATTCTTGCCGGTTGAGGTCGCGGCGGCCAGGATCGCCGAATAATTGGCCGCCAATTGGACAAGGAGCGCGGCCAGCGGTTCGGCCAAGTGATGCGCATAGAGTGGAGCATCCGCCAGCAGCACTTTTTCGGCGCCATCTAGGCTAGCGGCGGCCCGCGCCGCGGCTTCCACCCCATCGCCCGCGACAAGGACATGGACAGGTTCATACAGCGCCTTGGCCGCAGTCAAAGCCTTGGCTGTCGCCTCGTTCATTGTGCCGTTCGAAATCTCGGCAAGGAGCAAGACCGCCATCAGATTACTCCGGCCTCGTCCTTGAGTTTAGCGATCAGTTCGGCGGCGGTGGCAAGTTTGATTCCTCCTTTGCGCGTGGGCGGCGCAGCGGTGTTTAGAATCTTGAGGCGCGGCGCGATATCGACGCCGAAATCAGCGGGTGTCTTTTCGTCGATCACTTTCTTCTTGGCTTTCATGATGTTTGGCAGCGAGGCGTAGCGCGGTTCGTTGAGGCGCAGATCGGTTGTGACGACGGCCGGGAGTTTGAGGCGGACGGTTTGCAAGCCGCCGTCGACCTCGCGGGTCACATCCACTTCGCCTTCACCAATCGACACTTTCGAAGCAAACGTGCCTTGTCCCCAGCCCAATAGCGCCGCAAGCATCTGCCCGGTCTGGTTGCTATCGTCGTCGATCGCCTGCTTGCCGAGGATAATCAGCAAAGGCTCTTCGGTGAGCGCGATCGCTTTCAAAAGCTTGGCGACGGCGAGCGGTTCGACCGGTTTCTCCGCCTTGATAAGAATGCCCCGATCGGCGCCCATCGAGAGGGCGCTGCGGATCGTCTCGGCGGCCTGCGCCGGCCCAATCGACACGATAATCACTTCACTGGCTTTGCCCGACTCTTTCAGGCGCAGGGCTTCCTCGACGGCAATTTCGTCGAAGGGATTCATCGACATTTTGACATTGGCGAGATCGACGCCAGAACCGTCAGGTTTGACCCTGATCTTGACGTTATAATCGACAACCCGTTTCACGGGGACGAGAATTTTCATGGGAAAAACCCAGAAAGGCGGTCGTGCATGGTGCGGTTAGGTACAGGCCAGCTTTTGACAAGTCAACGCAAGTGGCCTTCACCACGAAGCGGATCAGCCAATAATAGCGGTTATTTAATATATATGACGATAGTCAATAGGTATAACATATAGCCGCCATTTGGGTGTTGGGTCTCATGCGGCCTGGCACTTGCTTCGATTCCTGCGCCGTGGCGAATGTTCCTCCCGCCCGCGTTGGTCACTTCATCGATTCTGGCCGGGCACCCATAAAATATCGGCTTTGCCCTTGTTGTTCGCATAGCGCGCCGCGACGAAGAGAAAATCCGATAGCCGGTTGACATATTTGAGTGCCGGGCCGCCGACGACCTCGCCCTGAGTGCCGGCCAAGGAGACGAGCAGCCGTTCGGCCCGCCGCGTTATGGTGCGGGCGAGGTGCAGGGCCGCAGCCGCCGGGGAACCGCCCGGAAGCACAAAAGAACGCAAGGGTGCGAGTTCCGCGTTGAACTCGTCGATCTTGCGCTCCAAGCGATCCACTTGCGATTGGACGATGCGGAGTGATTCCGCATCCGCGCTGGCATTCAACGGCACGCAAAGATCAGCGCCGAGGTCGAACAGATCATTCTGAACGATCAGCAACATTGCATCAATCCTGACACAATCGGGATCTGTCGCGGTAGTGACACGGGCGAGCCCAATGGCCGAATTGACCTCGTCGATCGTGCCATAGGTTTCGATCCTGAGATCGTTCTTGGCACGGCGCTCGCCGGTCCCGAGCGCCGTCGTGCCATCGTCTCCCGTCCTCGTGTAGATTCTGTTTAAGACGACCATGGTGCTCCACATCCATTGCCAAACCACGATCGCTTCTAGCGGAAGTGCTCACGGTCTCACTTACTTTGCTTTTCGTGTGCGCTTATTCAAAAAGCCTCAAACATTTTGGAAACGATCAGGCTTAGCCGCGAAACCACAAGATGCCCATGATAATCACTATAACGGCGAACTGGAGGCCGATCCGCCAGCGCATCAGCTTTTGCGACGTATTCGGGCTACCCTCCCGCAGCATGTTGATCATCCCCAGCAAAAGCACGATGGTGACCGCGCCAATGCCGATGGCAACAATAAGATTGCTGGCGGTATGCATCTTGGTGCGATCCTCGGTAACAAAGCATGGCTCGCGTTACGCGTGCGAGAGCGCTTGCCCTACGGATGGAATTCCCTGATCGAAAAGCCATCGCTCAGATTCAAAGAGTGGAAGCCCATTCCAGGCATCAATCAATAGCGGCGCAGAAGACGTTCCAGATAGTCCATTTCCTCGCGCGGCCGCATGGGTTCGCCGAGTCTGCGGCGAAGTTCCTCAAGCACCCGCCTTGCGCGCTCGGCAGCGGGAACGCCCATCGGATCGAAACGCGCACTCGGATTGAAGGAGCGTTCGCTTCCCGCCGGGCGCCCGAGCGGATCAGTATCATCAGCATCGCCAAACTGGCCACGCGAGCCTTGCCCTTGCCCTTCCTCTCCCTCCATGCCTGAACCATTGCCTTCGCCTTGACCGCGCATGGCTTCAGCGAGCTTTTGCGCGCCTTCGCGTAAAGCCTCAACGGCGCGGCCCTGCGCGTCAACCGCATTGCCAGAGCCCGCCGGGCCTTGACCGAGTGCGTTCTCTGCGTCGCGCATCGCGTTTTGCGCGCCATCGAGACTGTTCGCATCGGCTCCTGATTCATTCATGCGCTTTTGCAAAGTCTCGAGCCTTTCGCGGAGGGCTTGCTGGCGTTTGCTAAGACCAGGATCATTGTTTTGCCCGGATCGAGGCATCTTGCTGGTTTTGGAACTGCCGCCTTGTCCGCTGTCTTTCTTGTCGGCATCGCTGCCAACCGCTTCGTCGCCCCGATCCTGACCAAAAAAATCGCTAAGAGTTTGTTCATCTTGCATGCCCAATTGGCCGCGTTCCTCACGTTGCCGGTGCCGTTCTCCTTGGCCGTTTTGATAGGTTTCGTCGCGCAAATCCTGCTGTTCCTCCGCCATATGGCCGAGTTCGTCGAGCGCGCGGCTCATCTCCTGAGCTCTAGGATCGGCCTTGCGCGGCCGGGCGACACGCAGATTTTCAAGGATATCTTGCAACTGCTCAAGCATTTTCTGGGCGTTGGCGCTATCCCCTGAACGCAACATGTCCTGCATCTTGTCGAGCATGCCTTGCAGTTCCTTGAGAGTAATCGACCGGCTCTTGCCATCGAGCGCCGCGGAATTATTCCCGCGGTCTTCGTCCTTCTGCCGCGCCGCGAGTTCTTGTAAAAACTTATCCATCGCGGCACGCAGTTTTTCGCCGAGCTTGCGGATTTCATCATCCGGCGCGTTGCGCTGCAAGGCATCGCGCAATTGTTGTTCAGCAGCGCGAAGATCCCGTTCCGCATCGGAGAGATCGCCATTCTCGATGCGCAGCGCCATTTGCCAGAGATAATCGGCGGTTTCGACGAGATCGCTGTCGGTACGCGCCGCATTGAGCTGGTCGAAGGCCACCCGCAAACCGAGGTAAACGCTGGCGCTCGTGCCGAAAACGTCCGGTGCGATCATCAAGGCATCGAGTGCCTTCGCCACCTGCGCCTTGTCATTTGGCGCAAGCACCAGATTGCGGCGTTGTTCGGCAAGCGCGCGCGCAAGAGGCTTAACGAAGGGCTTTTGCGGCAGGGTGATTTCGACCGTATCGCTTTTGCCTTCATTGCCGCCTTCATCGCGTGCGGTCAGCGTCATCTCGACGCGCGCGCCGGCCCATGGGTGTTCGGACAGGTCGGCGGTTGTCTCAGCTTCTCCGGCGAGGTCCGGCGCAGGCGGCAGCGCGAGCGCCATTCGCGGAGGATCGACAAGCGACCGTTGGGCGGGGCGACCGCCAGGCAGCACCGGTTTGCCGAAATTCGCTTCGGCGTTGGTGACGCCGTAATCGTCGGCGATACTATATTTCAGCGTCATTGATCCGCGCGCATTTAACTTAGGCACGGCGGTTAGCGTGATCGACGGGGGCTGGTCCAAAATGGCATGAATATCGAATACGCCGAGCGGCGTGCCGGAGCGGCCAAGGCTAAGCGTTGCGTCACCGCGCAAGACCAGCCGGATTTCCGCGGTGCTGTCCGCCGTTCCGTTGGAAGGCAAGGCGGCGGTGCTCGACGGGGTCGAGCCCGCTTGAGTGGGCGTGGTTTTGTCCTTGGCGGCCGCACCGAGCCCCCCCTTGACGTCCAAGTCAAGACTGCCGCCAGGCGCATGAATGACGACGATCGAACCGCTCGGCGCTTCAATGCGTTGCGGGTTTTCTGAACCGATGAAGCTCTTGTTCCCGCGGAGGTCCAGCACAAGCGGCGGTTTCCCGGTGTAGGCGGGAGGATCAATCCAGGCGTCTACCCTGTAACCGTTGCCTTGCAAGGCATCAAAGCGCCAGTCGAAAGCCGCCGCGACGCGCGCATATTTTTCGGGACCGGCGACAAAGCCCGTCGCAATGAGCGCGACCAGGACGGTAGCCCGTAAGGCATAACGGTCAAGCTCGACCATGCGTGGCGATGGACCGCCGGTACGAAGTAAAGCTACCGCTTGTTCCGCCCGGCGGCGATGCAGGACCCATAGGGCTTGGGTTGCTGGATCCGTCGCCCCATTGCCGAGCCGGTCGTCGATTACCGCCGCGGGATGCGACGCAAGGCCGGAGACACGGTCGATCCGGGCGAGAGCCTCCTGGCGTGTGGGAAAACGAAATTTGAGGACAGGCAGCAAGACGATCACGAGGCCGAGCGCCAGCGCCAGAACGCCGAGGCCGCGCGCCCAGTGCGGCGCGTCGATCCATAGTCCGGTCCAAGAGACGCAAACAAAAATGCTGGCTACGACGAGCGGGGGCAGCACCAGGCGCCAAGCCCGCTCGAAGAGGATTATCATGCGCGCCCGTGCGGCGAGCCGTTCGAGACGCGGATTCTCGGCCGCTTCGCCGTGCGGCGACCGCTCCAGGCGCATTGATTTCCAGCGTTCCAGTTTCAGCAAAACGCTCTCCAAAGCGTGGCCATCAAGTCCTGCATCCGGGAAGGCTAGCACGACCACAGGGAAGTGCCAGTGCGGGGTTGAAATATCTAGCTCAACCAGGCCGGAATTTTGTCGAGGCCGATCAATTCCTCGTAAGTTCCGCGCGGGCGTACAACGGCGAATTGGCTGCCGTTGACGAGAACCTCCGGCACGAGAAGCCGCGAATTATAGGTCCCGGCCTGCACCGCACCATAGGCGCCGGCGGACATAATCGCCAGAAGATCGCCAGGCGAGGGCTCGGCCATTTTCCGGGAAAGCGCCAGATAATCGCCGGTTTCGCAGACCGGACCAACGATATCGGCGGTGATATCAGGCGTGGCCCTGGCCGTATGGACGGCAACAACCTCGTGATGCGCGTCGTAAAGCGTCGGGCGCACCAGATCGTTCATGGCCGCATCGACAATGACGAAAGTTTTGGCCTCGCCCCGCTTCACGAAAAGGACGCTTGTCACGAGAATGCCGGCATTGCCCGCGATCAGCCGTCCCGGCTCGAAGATCAGCTGGCAATTGAGCGGCGCAAGCCTTGCCTTGACAACCGCCGCGTAGCGCTCCGGGTGATAGCTCCCCGGATCCTCCCAAAGAGCGTAGGGAATGCCGAGACCGCCGCCGAGATCGAGATGATCGATGGTGTGGCCGTCGGCGCGCAGCAAGCGGACAAAATCGGCGATCAAGCCGAAGGCCGCGTCGAAGGGAGCGAGGTCGGTGATCTGCGAACCGATGTGGATATCAACGCCGGTGACCTTGATCCCAGGCAGGCCTGCTGCTCGCCCGTAGACTTCGCGGGCGCTGCCAATCGGGATGCCGAATTTGTTTTCTGCCTTGCCGGTTGCGATCTTGGCATGGGTTTTCGCATCGACGTCGGGATTAACCCTGAGTGCAATGCGTGCGATCCGGTTTTGGCTGCTTGCGAGCCCTGAGAGGAGATCAAGCTCCGGCTCCGATT
This sequence comes from uncultured Methylocapsa sp., assembly GCA_964440215.1. GTDB lineage: Bacteria > Pseudomonadota > Alphaproteobacteria > Rhizobiales > Beijerinckiaceae > Methylocapsa. The sequence continues at coordinate 1,208 of CAYTRB010000040.1, read as the reverse complement.
CAACATTGAAACAAAGAATGTCGCGGGCAAGCGCGAAAGTCATCTCTTCTTGCGTTTTGCCAACCCCTGAAAAGGTGACATTTCCGGGCGGGATACCCGCCGCCAGAGCGCGGCGGAGTTCGCCTCCTGAGACGACATCCATGCCCGCGCCGAGTTGGCCCAAGGTTTTGAGAACAGCCTGGTTGGAATTGGCTTTCACCGAATAGCAAATCAGATGCGGCAGGCCGGCAAAAGCCCTGTCGAACACTTCGTAATGGCGGGTGAGCGTCGCCGTCGAGTAGCAATAAAAGGGCGTGCCAACCGCCGCCGCTAGCCCGGCTAGATCGACATCCTCGGCGTGCATGACGCCGTTTTTCATCGCGAAGTGATGCATGGACGATCAAAGCAGGGGATCGAGAACGAAGGGTCTTGGCGCCCGCGGCGGGGTTTGCTTCGCTCCGGCCTGCGCCGGCGCCGCCGTGCTGGTGGAACTCGCTTCATCTTGCGCCGGCAGTTCACCTGGGTTCACGGGCTTTTCTTCAGTCCCAGGTGTACCGGGGGGCGGCGGCGCGTTCAAGGCGGCGGCGTCCGGCGGCGGTTCGAGCGGTCCCCGCCGGCCGCAGGAGACGAGCGTCAGGGCGACGGCTGCGAGTAGAATGGCCACGCCAAGTTTCGAGGAGGAGGGTTTCACGAACAAGCTCCAAAAGGCGCGCCACTATAGACGAAAGGCGAGGGTAAGTCGAAATTGGTTCACATGCCCCAGCGCCGGACGAACCAGCTTTTAACCAAATGCGTCAGAATTGCGTAGCTCAATAGGAAGCTTGCGATGATGGGCCAGTAGAGGGGCGGCAATGGGGTGAATTTCAATGCGTCCGCTACGACGGGCGTATAAGGAAGCGCAACGCCGATCACGCAGATGATGAGGCTGGTTGCGATCAGCGCCGGGCTCGCGCGGCTTTGCAGAAAGGGGATCTTCGCGGTGCGGATGATGTGGATGATGAGCGTCTGCGTTAGCAGGGATTCGACGAACCAGCCAGTCTGGAACAGCGATGGATTGTTCCAGCTGTGGAAGATGTAGAGCATGGTGAAGAAAGTGGTATAGTCGAAGATCGAACTGATCGGTCCGATGAAGACCATGAATTTGAAAATATTTCCGATGTCCCATTTGCGCGGAACCGTGAGATAGTCCTCGTCGACATTGTCCGTCGGAATCGCGGTTTGCGAGAAAT
>CAYTRB010000039.1:0-23327 GCA_964440215.1 uncultured Methylocapsa sp. | reverse complement strand
CACGATATTTGGCGAATTATGAGCGCGTTGGTTCATGTTTTAGCCTCCCGCCGATCGAACGGAATGGCCTATAAAGCATCTCCCGAAAAAGTTGCTCGACTTTTTCTGGACGTGCTCTAACGAAGAACGCAGCTCTGCGCACGGGGGTCCTGATTGCTTGCCATACGCCTTGCCAAGATTGGCTGCATCGCCGCCATCGGATTTGACGTGGCGCTGGTCGCTTTCGGCAATGTCACGGATTATTGGACGAATTTTGCCTTTGTCACCAATGTGCTAGACATGGATGAGGTCCCCGTCGTGTCGCGCATTCATTGGCGCGCTGTGACGTCTCCAATCCTCCACCATGCCGCCTATCTCTTGATCATCGCGACAGAGATCGCGATCGCGGCACTTTGTACGCTCGGCGCCGTTGCGATGGCGCGCCAGATCCGTGCGAAGACACCGCTCTTTCAAGATGCCAAGAACAAGGCTATCGCTGGGCTGACACTGGGTTTCCTGCTCTATGAGGGGGGCTTCGTGGCGGTGGGCGGCGAATGGTTCGGCATGTGGCAAGCGCGGGATTTTGATGCCGTGCAGAGCGCCTTCCGCACGCTAATGACCATGCTTGGCGCGCTGATTTTCGTCTCGCTGAAGGACGAAAACGTGCAATGAGCGCGAATGGATGCGATCATTGGTACCATGACCGGCGCCAGGCATTGGCGAACCTGATCGGCGCGGGTCTGGCTGGGGCTGCCCTGTGCGCGCCGGGCCGGGTCTTGGCGGAGGCGACGCGGATGGCACCAATTCCTGGTGATGAACATTTCATGCGGATGGCCATTGCTGAGGCCGCGCAGGGGGACTTCCCTTTCGGCGCGGTTATCGTCCGCGATGGAAAAGTCCTTTCGACAGGGCGGAATCTGGGCAAGACCACCAATGATCCGACGGCACATGGAGAAATGGTGGCGATCCGCCGTTTCGTTGCGGTACGGCCCGCCAGCGAACTCAACGGCACGACCCTCTACACCTCCGGCGAACCCTGCCCCATGTGCATGGGCGCCATACTGTGGTGTGGCATCGGCCGGGTGGTTTTTGCCGCCTCCATCGATGAACTCGCAACAAAGCTCGGACAGATCATGCTGACCAGCCGGGCGGTGGCCGACGCTGCTCCCTTTGCCTCCATCGCCATCACAGGCGGGGTGCTGTCCGCCGCGGCGCTGGCGCTGTTTTCCAAGTGAGCCAAAGCGAAGTGCCGGGCAAGCTAAGAAACTCAACCTCCGGGACTTGGGCAGTGCCGCTTACAATTGTCCTCGAATGTTTTGCAATTCGCCTGGCACGCGGCTTTATCACAATTCACAATACACTGCTGCTGCTCCTCGGGATCCGAACATTGCGAGTTGCAGGCGTCCGTGTTCACCCGGCAATTTGCCTGGCAGGTGTCGGCTTGACTGAGCTCATAGGCTCCCGCGCGGGAGAGATTGGCCGCCGCGGCACTTGCCAATAATAGCGTCCCGAAGATGCATGTGGTGCGCAGCGTTTTTTTCATGGACACCTTCTAGCGCACGATCCCAAAAAGTCTGCAACTTTTTTTAAGATCACACGCGAGGCAGGTGCTTGGGCGTGCCATTCATATGCCTGTCTGCCGCAATGCAAAAGCCGCCGCGAATGGCGCCCCGGCAATGGCGATCAGGGTGAGTGCGCAAAGGATCAAAAAAGGGGTTGCGAAGGGGACCAAGGAACCGGGTCCCGTGCTGGCCGCCGCGACGCCGAAGATCAGGACCGGCACGCAAAGCGGTAAAATCAATATCGCGAGCAAAAGCCCGCCGCGCCTGAGGCTCACCGTCAGCGCCGCGCCGATCGCGCCGATCAAGGTCAGCGCCGGGGTGCCCGCCAGCAGCGAGAGCGTGACATTCCAAAGCTGGTTTGCGGGCAGATTGAGCATCAGGCCAAAAATGGGCGCGGCGGCGGCGAGCGGCAGGCCGGTCACAAGCCAATGCGCGAGACATTTTACGAGGACAATCAATTCCAGCGGTGTGCGGCTTGTCAAAAGGAGATCGAGCGAACCATCCTCGTGATCGGCCTGGAAGAGCCTGTCGAGCCCAAGCAATGTCGCAAGCAGGCCGGAAATCCACAGAATCGCCGGGGCGATCTTGCCGAGAAGCGCGAGATCGGGGCCGATCGCGAAAGCACTCAGGGTGACGAGGATGAGAAAAAAAACCACGCCGAGGCTGGTGCCGCCGCCGATACGTTGCGAAGCCCTCAGATCACGCATGAAAAGCGCGAACAGCGGCGATTTATCCGTGCTCTTAGCCGGAACGCCCTGCGCGTTTTTCATGGCCCTGTCCCAAGCCGCAGTTCCTGTCCTGCTAGACCGAGCTGTGCATGAGTGGCCGCGACGATCATGCCGCCTTGCGCCAGATGCGCCGTCATGATGTGCGTCATCAGGGCTTGGGAGGCCGCATCGAGGGCGGTCAAGGGCTCGTCCAGAAGCCAGACCGGGCGCTTCACCACGAGGAGTCTGGCGAGGCCCACGCGCCGTCTCTGCCCGGCCGAGAGATAGGCCGCCGGCAGTCCGGCGACATGCGAAAGACCAAACGCGGCGAGCGCTGCCCCCACCGCCATGCCGCCATGCCCTGCGTCAAGCAACCGGCCGAGGAATTCCAAATTTTCGGTCACCGTGAGAAGGTTTTTCAAGGCATCGGCATGCCCCACGTAGTGGGTCTGTTCGGCGAGCGTCTCGCCCGATTGCGGCGTCAGGGAGTGCGTGCCCGAGGCGAGCGGCAAAAACCCGGCGAGGACACGCAGAAGCGTCGATTTTCCAGCACCATTGGGACCAGTGACGGTGAGGCTTTCCCCATCATCGAGGGCGAAGGAGACATCCGAGAAGACATGGCGTCCACCGCGTTCGACGGTGAGCTTTGAGGCAGAAAGGCGCATAATGATTAAACCATGGGCACAACGACCAAGACACCGCTTTCCTCTATCATCCGTGTAGCTCTTGGGCAGAAAATTATTTATAAGCGGTGCGGCTTCCTATTTTTCAGATCTCCGTGCCGGGAACATTCCGATGACTTCGCTTGACAGTTTTAAAAGCCGCAAGACGCTCACCGTAGGCTCCAAGACCTATCATTATTTCTCGCTCAAGGCGGCTGAGAAACACGGTCTTGCGGGTGTGTCGGAGCTGCCGTTCTCGATGAAAATCCTTCTTGAGAATTTGCTCCGCTTCGAGGATGGCCGCTCGGTCACCAAGCAAGACATCGAAGGCGTTGCCGCCTGGCTCAGCAACAAGGGCAAGGCGGAACGCGAGATCGCATTCCGTCCCGCCCGGGTTTTGATGCAGGATTTCACCGGCGTGCCCGCCGTCGTCGATTTGGCCGCGATGCGCGACGCCATGACGAAACTTGGCGGCGATCCGCAGAAGATCAATCCGCTGGTGCCGGTCGATCTCGTCATCGATCATTCGGTCATCGTCGATGCGTTCGGCAACAGCAAGGCGCTCAAGACCAATGTCGATCTCGAATATGGCCGCAACGGCGAGCGTTACCGGTTCTTGAAATGGGGCCAGGGATCGTTCGACAATTTCCGTGTCGTTCCGCCGGGCACCGGGATTTGCCACCAGGTTAATCTCGAATATCTCGCCCAGACCGTTTGGACCCGCAAGGAGAAATATGCGCCGCCGCGCGGCAAGGCCGCGACGGTCGAGGTCGCCTATCCCGATACGCTCGTCGGCACCGATTCGCATACGACCATGGTGAATGGGCTCTCCGTGCTGGGCTGGGGTGTCGGCGGGATCGAGGCCGAGGCCTGCATGCTCGGGCAGCCGCTCTCCATGCTGTTGCCGGAAGTGATCGGCTTTAAACTGACAGGCGCTCTGGCCCCGGGGGTGACGGCGACCGATCTCGTTCTCACCGTCACGCAGCTGTTGCGGCAAAAAGGCGTTGTCGGCAAATTCGTCGAATTTTACGGGCCTGGCCTCAACCATCTGTCGCTCGCCGATCGCGCGACGATCGCCAACATGGCGCCGGAATATGGCGCGACCTGCGGGTTCTTCCCCGTCGATTCGGAGACGCTTTCCTATCTCGCGACGTCGGCGCGGACGCCATCCCGTGTCGCTCTTGTCGAAGCCTATGCGAAGGCGCAGGGGTTGTATCGCGCCAAGACGACGCCTGATCCCGTTTTTACCGATACGCTGTTGCTCGATCTTGCCAGCGTGGTGCCGTCGATGGCTGGCCCGAAACGTCCTGAAGGACGGGTCGCGCTCGGCGCGGTTGGAGCGGGCTTCAAAGCCGCGCTCGACAGCGAATACAAAAAGCCGGGCGAGATCGCCAAGCGCCATCCGGTCGAGGGAAAAAATTTCGATCTCGGGCACGGCGATGTGGTGATTGCCGCCATTACCTCCTGCACGAATACCTCGAACCCGAATGTGCTGATCGGCGCTGGTCTGCTTGCCCGCAATGCCATTGCCAAGGGGATCGGCGTGAAGCCTTGGGTGAAAACCTCGCTGGCACCCGGAAGCCAAGTGGTCGCCGAATATCTTGCCAACTCCGGGCTGCAAAAATCGCTCGACAAAATCGGCTTCAATCTAGTCGGCTTCGGCTGCACGACCTGCATCGGCAATTCGGGTCCCTTGGCGCCGGAAATTTCGAAAACCATCAACGACAATGGCATCATTGCTGCTGCGGTCCTCTCCGGCAACCGCAATTTCGAGGGCCGCGTCAGCCCCGATGTTCAGGCCAATTACCTTGCCTCGCCGCCGCTTGTCGTGGCGCATGCGCTTGCCGGCACGGTCGCGACGGACCTCACAACCGAACCGCTCGGCCATGACAAAAAGGGCCATCCGGTGTTTCTGAAGGACATCTGGCCTTCGCAGGAGGAAATCTCCGAAATCATCGAAGAATTCGTGACCAAGAAGGTGTTCAAATCGCGTTACGCCGATGTTTTCAAGGGCGACACCCATTGGCGCAAGGTGAAGGCCCCGGCGGGCGAGACCTACAAATGGGATATCGGCTCGACCTATGTTCAAAATCCGCCCTATTTCGTCGGGATGAAAATGGCACCGGAGCCGGTCCAGGACATCGAGAACGCGCGCATTCTGGCTTTGTTCGGCGACAAGATCACGACCGACCATATTTCGCCCGCGGGCTCGATCAAGGAGGCATCGCCCGCGGGCCAATATCTCCTCGAACGGCAAGTCTCAAAAGCTGATTTCAACCAATATGGCACAAGGCGCGGCAATCATGAGATCATGATGCGCGGCACCTTCGCCAATATCAGGATCAAGAATTTCATCCTGCAAAAGAGTGACGGTCTGGTGCCGGAGGGCGGCCTCACCAAGCATTGGCCGGACGGAACCGACATGCCGATCTTCGAGGCGGCGGTGAAATATGAAGCCGAGGGCGTGCCGCTCGTTGTTTTCGCAGGCGCCGAATATGGCAATGGCTCATCGCGGGATTGGGCGGCCAAGGGCACCAAGTTGCTCGGGGTCCGCGCCGTCATCACCGAATCCTTCGAACGCATTCACCGCTCGAACCTCGTCGGCATGGGCGTCCTTCCGTTGACCTTCGAACCCGGCACGACGTGGAAAACCCTTGACCTCAAAGGTGACGAGCTGGTGACCATCCATGGCCTGGGCAGCACGCTGAAGCCGCGCCAGACGATGGAGGCTGAGATCACCTATTCCGATGGAAGAGTGGTGAAAGTGCCGCTGCTTTGCCGCATCGCGACGCTCGACGAACTCGAATATTTCAACAACGGCGGGATTCTTCCCTACGTGTTGCGCCAGCTCGCGGCGGCGTGAAGGCGTTTGTGTTGGGGAGTCCTGTTCACATCTCGATCTGACCGCCGAGCTCAATCACCCGGTTCGGCGGAATCGAGAAGAATTCCGTCGCGGCCAGGGCGTTGCGATGCATGAGCATGAACAGCTTAACCTTGAAACGGTGCCATCTTGACCGGCCCGTGGGCACGATCGTCAATCTGCCGACGAAAAACGACGTGTCCATCATGTTGAAGTTGAGCTGCTGCGCGGCACAGCTTTCGAGAACCTGCGGAATGTCCGGCTGCTCCATGAAGCCATAATGGACAACGACGGAATGAAAATCATCGTCGAGATGCTGAACATTGATGCGCTGTTCGGGATTGGTGCGCGGAATGTTATCGGTTTTCACGTGTAAAAGCACGATACGTTCGTGCAACACCTTGTTATGCTTGAGATTATGCAGGAGGGGTACGGGCACGACATCGGTCCGGCTGGTCATATAGATCGCGGTGCCCGGCACCCGGTGCATATTTTGAATTTGCTTGATGAAGAAGGGGAGCGGCAACGTATCCCGCTCCAACATCTGGAGCAAGGCTAGGCGGCATTCCCGCCAGGTCCACATGAGAAAGAATATGATGGATCCCACCACAAGCGGGACCCAGCCGCCCTCGAAAAGTTTCATCATATTGGCTGTGACAAAGGACAAATCGACGGTAACGAAAAGCCCCGCCACGATGAGGCTTATGGCGAGGCTCCAGTGCCAAATGTCGCGCATCGCCCGGAACATCAGAATCGAGGTCAGCAACATGGTCAAGGATACGGCAATGCCAAACGCTGCCGCCAAATTGTCGGACGACCGGAACGACACCGTCAAAACAAGCGTGAGCGCCATCAAAATCCAATTGACGAAGCCGACATAGATTTGCCCATAGCCCTCGTCCGAGGTTTGTGTGATGTGCATGCGCGGGCACAAGCCGAGCTGGATCGCCTGACGGGTCATTGAAAACGCCCCGCTGATGATCGATTGGCTGGCGATGATCGTCGCCATGGTCGCGAGCAGAACCAGCGGTATTTGCAGCGGCGCCGGACACAGGACGAAAAACGGATTGGCCTGCGCGGCAACGGCGCCATCGATCACCATCGCGGTCTGACCCGCATAATTGAGCACGAGCATGGGTAGCACCAAACCATACCATGCCAGTCTGATCGGGCGCGGTCCGAAATGACCCATATCGGCGTAGAGGGCTTCAGCACCGGTTGCGCATAGAAAAACCGCGCCAAGCACAAGAAAGCCGCTGAAGCCATGCGTGAACAAATAGCTCAATCCATAGCGTGGATCGAGCGCCATCAAGGCGCCGGGATGGTGCAGCACGCCGCCGAGCCCCAACATGCCGATCGTGACGAACCAGACGGTCATAATCGGGCCGAACAATTTGCCGATCCGTGCACTGCCTTGCGGCTGCAGGCCGAAAACCCCGGCTAAAACGATGACCGACAAAGGAACGATGTAGGGTGCGATCATTGGAACGGGCAGTTTGAGCCCTTCAAGCGCGCTCAGCACCGAGATCGCCGGCGTGATCGCGCCATCGCCGTAGAGCAAGGCCGCGCCGAGGACCCCAATGGCGATGATACCAACTCGATTGCCATGCTTGATGCCGAGCAACGACATCAGGGCAAGGATTCCTCCCTCGCCTTCGTTGTCGGCGCGCATCACCACGGCGACATATTTGATCGAGGTGGTAATCAGCAGGGTCCAGACGATCAGCGACAGCATGCCCAAGGCGACCGCCGGGGTCGCTTCGCCGCCGGCCCAGTCGAGCGCCGTTTTCATCGTATAGAGAGGGCTTGTCCCGATATCGCCATAGACAACGCCGAGCGCGCCGAGCGCCATTGTTGCCAGGCGTCCGCGCGCCATGCTCGCGTGAGGATCGGCGTCGATTGCCAATGGTCCCATTTTGACTGGTTGTCCTCTTTGATCGGCGGAGTGAACGTAAAATGCATGAACTCGGCGGCTGCGGCAATGCGACTTGCTTATTCCCGCTTGCTTCTTGTCAGAGCCAGCCTGATGTGTTTGGTGTGCCGCGCGTGCTTGCAAGTGAAAGAAGGGTTCGAGTTCCCGGGCGGAGGCATTCTCGTTCCGGGCGTTAAAAATCAAGGGTTCTTAGATGACTGTCTACAAGCTATTTGTGCTGCCGGGCGACGGCATCGGCCCCGAGGTCATGGCCGAAGTCGAGAAAATCGCGGCGTGGTTTACGCGCGAAGGCATCCTCCGTTTCGAAATCGAAAAGGGGCTCGTCGGCGGCGCCGCCTATGACTTGCACAAAACCGCGATCAGCGATGCCGACATGGCGCGCGCGCAAGCGGCGGATGCCGTGCTGCTGGCCGCCGTCGGCGGGCCGAAATGGGATCCCGTCCCTTATGAGGTCCGCCCGGAAGCGGGTCTTTTGCGGCTTCGCAAGGATATGAACCTCTTTGCCAATCTGCGCCCGGCGATTTGCTATCCGGCGTTGGCCGATGCCTCTTCGCTGAAGCGCGAGCTCGTCGATGGGCTCGATCTCATGATCGTTCGCGAACTGACCGGCGGCGTTTATTTTGGCGAACCAAAGCAAATCATCGATCTCGGTAACGGTCAGAAGCGCGCCATCGATACGCAGGTCTACGACACCTATGAGATCGAGCGGATCGGCCGTATCGCTTTCGAACTCGCGCGGAAGAGGCGCAACAAGGTGACATCGTCCGACAAGCGCAATGTGATGAAATCCGGTGTCCTCTGGGATGAAACGATCAGAGCCTTGCACGCGCGCGAATATAAGGATGTCGAGCTTGAGCACCAGCTCGCCGACGCGCTCGGCATGCAGCTCGTGCGGCGCCCGAAGCAATTCGATGTCATCGTTACCGACAATCTGTTCGGCGACATGCTGTCGGACGTGGCCTCGATGCTGACCGGCTCGCTCGGCATGCTGCCCTCGGCGTCGCTCGGCGAAAAAGATGCGAAGAGCGAAACCCGCAAGGCACTGTATGAGCCTGTCCACGGCTCGGCCCCCGATATCGCCGGAAAGGGCATCGCCAATCCGATCGCGATGATCGGCTCCTTCGGCATGGCGCTGCGCTATTCGTTCAATCTTGGCGAGCTCGCGGACCGCATCGAAAAGGCCATCTCCGATGTGCTCGCGAAGGGACTGCGCACCGCCGACATCGCGGGCGGAGCGAAGGCGACGCTTTCGACATCGCAAATGGGCGATGCGATTCTTGCCGAGTTGCAGGCGGCGGTTTGAAGGATTTAGTTGACCCGTCTTCGATCTTGATCACAGAAAATTCGACACTTATTGTGCTGGCCATCTCGCAAGGAATACCCTTGAGGCTAAGCCACGAAACTGCAAGAACCGGGCGTATTGCATGAGCGCTAAGACTTACTCCTTGCCGGCTTCTGCGATGGCTGCTGTGATCATCGCGCTTATGATGAGCGCTGCGCAGGCGCAAGTAGCCGAACCGAGCTTTGATTGCCGGAAGGCTACGGCACCGGATGAACGCATGATTTGCAATGACAGGCGCCTTGCTGAACTCGATCAAACTGTCGCGATCGCATTTGAGCAAGCGGCCAAAGACGCCGGGAACGACGCTCACGAAGTTGTTAGGGAGACACTGGTATCCCGGCATGGCTGTGGTGAAGACGGTCTCTGCATCCTCGATCAACAAGTCAAAGCCATCGATACTCTTGCCGATCTGGGGTCAAAAGTTCCGGTGCCGCCTTGGGTTGGAACCTATCGTGTTGATCTTTTCAACGAACGACGGGATCCGCCATCCCAAACGCTTCCGGAACAGGCTGGCCAGTGCACGGTCACAAAAATCGCCTCGATCTCCACGCGGTTCGGAGAAGAACTAAAGCCGCCGGCCAGCGAGATGGACAGCTTGGGTAGTGCTGTCACTTTTGCCAATCGGGGATACCAAGTCTCTTACAGCTACATTGCAGCGATCGCGGACTCCCATATTGGTGACGAAATTCTGCTTTGCCTCGTGTCCCTCCCGAAAAATTGTCCCCCGGGCGATATCCGCGGGAAGTTTTATTCGGCGACGAACTTGAAGACGACGGGGTCTTGGCTCCTTCCCGACGCGCAGCACATGTGCGGCGGAGCATGAGCCAACGCCGACTTCGTGAAAACATTCGCCGTGTGACGTCCTACGACGGGCAAAGGCCCCGATGAGCTTTAAGGACCGGTCGGATGCCGGACGGCAATTGGCCGCGAGGCTTGTGAAGTATAAAGGCCAGTATCCCGTGCTGCTCGCCTTGCCGCGCGGCGGCGTTCCCGTCGCCGCCGAGGTCGCTGTGGTGCTGGGCGCACCCATCGATCTCGTGCTCGTGCGGAAAATCGGCGTGCCATCACAGCCGGAACTGGCGATGGGTGCCATCGTCGATGGCGATACTCCCATTGTCGTGCGCAATGAAGAGGTCATCCGGATCGCCGGGGTGGACGAACGCAGCTTCCAGGCTGTGCGCGACAGGGAATTTGCCGAAATCGAACGGCGGCGCCGGGTCTATCTCGGGGACAGGGCCCGGATCGGCGTCAAAGACCGGGTTGCGATTGTCATCGACGATGGCATCGCGACGGGTGCCACGACCCGCGCCGCCTTGCGGGCCATAAGGATGCGCCAGCCAAAAAGGCTCATTCTCGCTGCGCCGGTCGGCCCCACGGATACGATCGCGGTGATGCGAGAAGAAACCGATGAAGTCCTATGCCTCGAGATTTACGAGGATTTTAGTTCGATCGGCGCTTTCTACGAGGACTTCCGGCAAATCACCGATCAAGAGGTGGTCGCACTCCTGGCGCGCTTTGCGGGACCAGGTCCGGCCGCGCCGGAGCGGCCCTCCACCTAGAGCGTTGCTACTCTTCTTTGGCTTTTTGCGTGAATACCTGACGGCCGCGATACATGCCGGTTTTGAGATCGACATGATGGGGGCGCCGCAACTCGCCGGAATCCTTGTCTTCCACATAGGTTGGCGCCTTGAGCGCATCGGCGGAACGGCGGAAGCCGCGCTTCATGGGAGATGTTTTTCGTTTCGGAACGGCCATGGGGGTGTCTCGATACTGGATTATGCGGAAGCGTAGCCGCGCAGGGCTATCGCGTTGGCCTGCATCTTACAATGGAAACTCCGGCTTGACCACCCCCAAATGCCAGGCGGCATGGGGATTGGCGCCGTCATTTGACGCATTCGACAAGCGAGCCGGCCCCCCGCGCCCGTGCCATGATCCGCGCCGCGAGCCCCGCGTGGCGTGGGGAGGGCTTCGCTGGATTGCGGAGCCTCGGATTTGGCAGGGCCGTGGCGAGTAATGCGGCCTCCCTGGCGTCGAGCCTGTCTGCGCCTTTATGGAAATAGTGGCGGGCCGCCGCTTCGGCGCCGAAAATGCCGTCGCCCCACTCGGCCAGGTTGAGGTAGACCTCCAAAATGCGCCGCTTTGACCATGCGAGATCGAGAGCCAACGCCAAGGGAATTTCGATTGCCTTGCGGATGTAGGAGCGTGATGGCCAGAGAAACAGGTTCTTCGCGGTCTGCATGGGAATGGTCGAAGCGCCTCGCGAAGGGCCAGCTTCCTTCGCCTTATCCATCACCTCGCGCAGCGCGCCCCAATCCACGCCTTCATGCTCGCAAAAACGGGCGTCCTCAGAAACAATGACATCGGCGCGGAGAAAACTGGAAATGCGTTCAAGCGGAACATATTGGCGGTCGACGGGTTCGCCTTCGAGCCAGCGCGCAAGCATCAGCGTCGATACAGGCGGGACGAACCGGTAGACAAGAATCAAACCGGCGATAGCAAGCGTGAACGCAAGGAGAGCGGCGAACACGACGCGAACGATGGTTCCGGACAAACTCCTCCGGCGGGACCTAGAACTCATGGCCAAGCCTTGACCGATCACGCCCTATCGGGCAAGCAAAGCCTCGGCTTCACCGGCCAAGCTTAGCCAATATGAGCAGTATGGTGTGACTTCCCGGACACAGACGCCGGATCGTCAAGGCGTTAGTGTGAAAATCACATCATAGGGTGGCGAAAGTCGGTTCGCCACAATGAAAGAGGCGAATCGGCGGGACAATGACGGGAGGCACGCGCGAAAGCGAATTCGAGGCGAGACTGCTGGACGCCGCCGATACGACGGAGCGCATGCTCGATTCCTTGCTCACGCTTTCTCTTCTGCCGGACGAGACGTTTCGGCCGCCGCGATTTCTTGAAGCCATGCGTTACGCGAGCCTCGGCGGCGGCAAGCGGTTCCGGCCATTTCTCACAATCGAGACGGCTCGCCTTTTTGGCACGGAGGGCAACGGCGTTGCCCGCGCCGCCGCGGCGATCGAAATGATTCATTGCTATTCGCTCGTCCATGACGATCTTCCGGCCCTCGACAATGACGATCTGCGGCGGGGAAGGCCGACCACGCACAAGGCCTTCGGCGAGGCAACCGCGATCCTGGTCGGAGACGGCCTTCTGACTTATGCGTTCGATGTCATCGCGGACCCGGCGACCCACAAGGATCCAGGCGTGCGAGCGGAACTCGTCCTCGCTCTGGCGCGCGCGGCCGGTTTGGGAGGCATGATCGGCGGCCAAGTCCTCGATCTCGAAGCTGAGGAAGCGCGCGAGCCGCATGAGGCGGAAGCGGTGATCAAGCTTCAATCGATGAAAACCGGCGCACTTTTGCATTATGCCGTAGAGGCAGGCGCAATCCTTGGGCAAACGGGAGCCCCGGCGCGCGCCGCCCTTTCGCGCTTCGGCCGGGCGCTTGGCGCGGCTTTCCAGGTGGCCGACGATATTCTCGATATCGAGGCAGACGAACTGGCGCTTGGCAAGCGCGCGGGCAAGGACGCTGGCCGCAACAAGGCAACGCTTGTTGCGGCGCTCGGCATTGAAGCGGCGCGAAAGCGGCGCGACAGCCTCGTGGCGTCGGCGATCGAAGCGCTCGATTCATTCCCGCAAGGCGCGAGGGCAACGGTCCTGAAAGAGGCGGCCCAATTCGTTGCCATGCGGACGCATTGATGCAGCGCCATGACCCCGTTGCTTCGTGGTGGCGGCGTATGTTGCGGCATTGGCTTCCGCTGCGCGTTGTGCGCAGCCATCCGCGTCTCTTCGCGGGTATCGTGGTCAGCCTCGCCGTAGGTATGGTCTTGCCTGCGAGCCTCCGCCTCAACACCCGGCTTTTGATCGGCTGGAATGCGGGGACCTGGTTCTATTTCATAACCACGGGCCTCATGATCGCGCGGGCCACTCCATTATCGATCCGGCGGCGCGCGCGAACCACCGATGAAGGAAAGGTTTTTATCCTTGTCCTGACTAGCCTCGCGGCGATCGCGGCGATCGCGGCCATTGTTGCGCAGCTGGCCGCCGTGAAGGATGTGTCCGGGACGCTGAAGGGCCTGCATATTGGACTAGCGGCGGCGACGATCGTCAGCGCTTGGTTCTTCATCCATCTGACCTACGCGCTCCATTATGCGCATGAATATTTCGACGAATGTCTCGCCGAACCCGGCAGACCGGTCAGCGAGCGCGGCGGTTTGAAATTTCCGGGAACCGGGGACCCCGACTATTATGACTTTTTATATTTTTCCTATGTGATCGGTGTCGCGTGTCAGACCGCCGATGTGGAACTGTCTTCGCATGAGATGCGCCGGGTGGCGCTTGTTCATTGCATATTGGCGTTCTTTTTCAACAGCGCGGTCCTGGCGTTCACCATCAACATTGCCGCCGGACTGATTTGATTCGGGGATCGATTATGACTCGAAGGAAGGCATGTTCGCAATTTCGACACGCTCGCTCAAACCTGGTGCGGTGAAGCCGAAAACCCGGCCGTAAAAATCGAGTTCCAATTCGAGCACGCGGCGCAAGGTCTCGGCCTTGCGAAACCCATGGCCCTCGCCCGTGAAGGCGTAATAGGCGACGGAAAGACCACGCGCGGTCATGGCCGCGACCATGGTTTCGGCCTGATTGGGAGGCACGGTTTTATCGTCTTCGCCTTGAAAGAAGATCACGGGACAGGCGATCTGGCCGACATGGTTGACCGGCGAGCGCTCGTTATAGAGCGCTTGCGCTTGCGGCAGGGGGCCAATCAGCTGGTCGAGGTAGCGGGATTCGAATTTATGGGTGTCATTGGCGAGCAGCATCAGATCGCCGACGCCGTAATGGCTCGCTCCCGCCTTGAATAGATTGAGGGTCGTCAGCGCGGCGAGCGTTGTGAAGCCGCCGGCGCTGCCGCCGCGAATGACGAGGCGGGCGGGATCAACGAGCCCGCGTTCGGCAAGGTGATTTGCGGCGGCGGCGCAATCTTCGACATCGACCACGCCCCACTGCCGAGTGAGCCGTTCGCGATAGGCTCGGCCAAAGCCGGTCGAGCCGCCGTAATTGACATCGACAACGCCAAAGCCGCGGCTCGTCCACCATTGGACGCTCAAGGAAAAACCGTTGTTCGTCATGCTGGTCGGGCCGCCATGCGACAAGACAACGAGCGGAGGCAGTTCACCAGCTGGCCCTGTGTAATCGCGGTTCTTCGGCGGATACCAGAAGGCGTGGGCGACGCCGCCACGGGTTGCGAATTGGATCGGCTCGCCGCGTGAAATGGTGTCCTCCGGCACGACGGCGGGGGCGGCACTGCGCACGATGCTTGGCGCGCCGCCACCGATGCTAGGCAGGATACAGATCGAGGGCGGCGCGGCCGGAGGCGTTGCGATAAAGGCCAAACCCGCACCGAGCCGGCGCGGACATTCCTGCACCTGACCGATATCGAGCGGTGCAATCTTGCCATCCGTGATCAACACGGCGGATCTGATCCCGGCGCGAACGATCGATGCGGCGATCCGCCCATCCGCCAAAAACTCGTAAAAGCGCTGCCGGAAAACCCAGTGGGGACCGCCGATCTCGGCTTCAACCGGCGCAACGGGCTCGATCTTGCCGTCCCGCAAAACATAGAGATTCCACCAGCCTGTCCGGTCCGAACAGAAAAAGAGAGCACCGCTATCCTGCCATTCCGGCTGCACGATCGCTTCCGGCGTTTCGCCAGCTACGAGGCTTGCGGTTTCGACGGCGCCATCGCCCGCCACGCCGGCAACGAATAGCTTGGTGCCGTCCCAAGGCATGCCGGGATGATTCCAGGCGATCCAGCAAAGTGTTGCGCCGTCAGGCGAAAGACGCGGCGAACTCACGAAATCGGGACCTTCGACCAAGATCGCCTCGGTCCCGCCTGGGTCGAGCGGCAAGGCGACGATCGCGGCCTTGGGATCGGTCGGCGGGCGGTCACGATGATCCTCGCGCACGGCGAGCACACGGCGGCGCGGCAGATCGCATTCAAAATCAGCGTAGCGGCAGCCTTGCGGTGTTTCGATCGGGCGTGGCGGGTGACCCGCCTCGATCACCCAAACACTGCCATTGGTGCGCTCGCTGAAAACCACGATACCTGCCGCGACCGTATAAGTGCCGCCGCCATATTCATGGACGCGGCTCCCCACATTGAAAGGCGCCGGTGTCAGCTCATCGATCGCGCCGTCCGCCCGGCGCCGGCATAAAACCGTGCGGCCGTTTTCGCTTGGCCTCGCTTCGAGCCAATAGAGGTCTTGCCCATCGACATTCAGGCTGCCAAGACCGATCGCCGCACGGGTCATGAGTTCGACGCTCACCGGCGAGACCCATGTGCCATAGGGGGCAGTTTTTTGGGTCATCCGCGCGCCGGTGCCGTAGCTCGCGTGCCGAAGAGCCGCATTGATTGAAGATGAAGGGCGCTATGCTGTCTCACAAGGCTCATTATGGGCCGAGGAATAGCGCAAGCCAAGCTGGTTTCAAAGCAATCGCGGAACGCCGCCGGGCAAACAGGATTTTTCGATTCCCGAACTATGCGAGCCTGTGCCGAAAAACATGCAGACTCTTTGGCTCGGATCATGCGAGAAACGCTGGGGCGGCGGCGCCTGGAGATTTTCCCCCGCATGGTCAAGATTCACACCGGAACCAGCCTGCTTGGCCAGGCCGTTGAAGCGCCGCAGTCGCCGGACGAGGCAGTGCTGGAGCGCGTGCCAAACCCGCATCCAGCCGAAAATTACATAGCCCGCTTTACCGCGCCGGAATTCACGGCGCTTTGCCCGGTCACCGGACAGCCGGATTTCGCGCTTCTCGTGATCGATTATCTGCCGGGCAGCTGGCTCGTCGAATCGAAGTCCCTCAAATTCTATCTGACGTCATTTCGCAATCATGGCGCCTTCCACGAGGAATGCACTGTGCGGATCGGCAAGGATCTTGCTTTCTGCTTGGAACCGCGCTGGCTGCGGGTCGGCGGCTATTGGTATCCGCGCGGGGGCATCCCGATCGACGTGTTTTGGGCTACGGGCGCGCTTCCGGAAGGCGTTTGGGTGCCCGATCAAGGGGTGCCGCCTTATCGCGGAAGGGGATAGGTCTCCCCCAACGATAGCACAAGATGTGTTCGGCAAGTCTCGATTGACCGCCATATGGCGCCGCTCAGAAGTTACGAGTTGCGCCCCCGCGGTTCACGATGAACAAATACTGGGGATATTTTTAAAAAATTTTCGGAAGGTGACAATGAATCCGAAACCCAGAATATTATTTCTGTCGTTGACCGACAATGATGGAGCGTACGCGCCGATCGCGGAGATGGGGAGGCTGGGCTGCGACTGTGCGCTCATGAGCCCGCCAGGATTTACCTGCTCCCTTTCTCGCTTCGCGAGCCGCCATTTCCATCTGCCGCGCCATCGCGGCATGTGGCTGGGTATCCTGCGCGTGCGCTCCCGTCTCGAACGAGCCGTGCGGGAATGGCATCCCGATCTTATCGTGCCTCTCGACGATGTCGCGGCTTGGGTACTGCGTGGCCATGCCACTGGCCGATCGCTGAGCGCCGAGCTGCGGCGCATTCTGGAAACGTCCCTTGGCTCGCCTTCCGGCTACGCCACGACGAGTAGCCGCTCCCGTTTCCTTGAGTTCGCCACGCGAATCGGAGTCCGCGTACCCCAAAGTCGCGCGGTTGAAAGGCCGGCCGTGCTGGCGGCGGCCTCGACGACTGGCTATCCCGTCGCGCTCAAACGCGAAGATTCCTGGGGTGGCAGGGGTGTCCAGATTGCACACGACCCAGAGCAATTGAAAGCCGCGATAGTCGCCGTAGGGAATGGACGCTGGGGATCGCTGACGCGGGTGAGGGCGGCCGCTCGGCGGCTCATCTGGCGGTTGGCTAGCATTCGCTCAACCAAAACTACTTTCGAGCTGCAGCAGTTCATCCCTGGCGCAGGAGCAATGCGCATCGTCGCCGCCTGGCAAGGCCGCGTTCTTGCCGGTGTGACCTTTGAGAAACTCTGCGAACATCCGAAGGCATCTGGACCCAGCACCGTTACCCGCGTCATTGAGCACCCCGAGATTGAGGAGATGGCGCGGCAGGTCGTCGCGGCGCTCAGCTATACCGGGTTCGCGCACTTTGACTTCATTCTCGATAAGGCTAGTGGCCGCGCTTTCGTCATCGAGATGAACACGCGCGCGACCGCCAGTGTCCATCTTGGGAGACTCTTTGGACACGACGTCTGCGGCGCGATGGCGCGGCAGTTGGGGGGGGCTAACGGAAACCATGGAGGCGACAGTTCCGCGGGAGCGAACGCCCATCGTGCGTTTCCCGCGTGAGCTTGAACGGGATCCCGAAAGCATTTGGTTGCGCGCCGGATCGGAGATCTTCCATGACGTGCCTTAGGACGAGCCAGCGGTCCTTGATTTTTATTACAACCGGCTGTTGGCTATGCATCCGGGGCATGCGGGACAGATCGCGCATCTGCTGGGCAAGGAAGACCGCGCGGTAAAGATCCCGGTTTGAACTTGGCCAAGATCGTTCGGCGATCACACCAGCCGCGATTGCTCGACCGCCGCGGTGATAAAGCTCGCAAAAAGCGGGTGCGGCTCGAAGGGCCGCGATTTGAGTTCCGGGTGGAATTGCACGCCGATGAACCAGGGATGATCCACGAGTTCAATCGTCTCGGGCAAAAGCCCATCCGGCGACATGCCCGCGAAAATGAGCCCCTTCTTGGCGAGCCGTTCGCGGTACGCTGTGTTGACTTCGTAGCGGTGCCGATGGCGTTCGGTTATGTGTGTCTTGCCATAAATGGCGGCGATCTTCGAGCCCGGCAGCAGTTCCGCGCGATAGGCGCCAAGCCGCATGGTTCCGCCGAGATCGCCTTCGGAGGCGCGGATTTCCAGCTCATTGCCGCGCATCCATTCCGTCATAAGCCCGACGACAGGCTCCTTCACCGGGCCGAATTCGCTGGAATTGGCGTCCGGCACGCCGGCCAAGGAGCGGACCGCCTCGATGACCGCCATCTGCATCCCGAAACAGATCCCGAAATAGGGCACGTTGCGCTCCCGCGCGAAACGCGCGGCGAGGATTTTGCCTTCCGCGCCACGCTGGCCAAAGCCGCCCGGAACGAGAATCCCGTGAACATGTTCGAGATAGGGAGCCGGATCGCTCGATTCGAAAATTTCCGAT
Source organism: uncultured Methylocapsa sp. (assembly GCA_964440215.1). GTDB lineage: Bacteria > Pseudomonadota > Alphaproteobacteria > Rhizobiales > Beijerinckiaceae > Methylocapsa. The sequence continues at coordinate 5,104 of CAYTRB010000039.1, read as the reverse complement.
TCGATCCAATCCAGATGGACCTTGACCCGGTTGGCCATGCCGCCGTGGCATAAGGCTTCATTCAAGGATTTATAGGCGTCTTTCAGTCCCGTATATTTGCCGACGATGGCGATCGTGACCTCGCCCTCCGGGTTGGACAGCCGCTCCATCACCGCGTTCCAGCGGCTCATATCGGGCTTTGGCGCCGGTTCGATCCCGAAAGCCGCCAATACCTCCTGGTCGAGCCCCGCCGCATGATAGTCATGCGGTACCTCATAGATCGAGGCGACGTCGCGGGCTTCGATCACGGCGCTCTCCCGCACATTGCAGAAAAGCCCGATCTTGCGCCGCTCCTCATGCGGGATCTCGCGATCGGTCCGGCAGAGAAGGATGTGCGGCTGGATACCAATCGAGCGCAGTTCCTTCACTGAATGCTGGGTTGGTTTGGTCTTCAGTTCTCCCGCGCTTGGAATAAAGGGTAGAAGCGTCAGGTGAATATAGATCGCATGTCCGCGCGGCAATTCATTGCCGAGCTGGCGGATCGCCTCGAAAAACGGCAAGCCTTCGATATCGCCCACGGTGCCGCCGATCTCGACCAGGATGAAATCGATCCCCTCATTGCCGCTGAGCACGAAGGCCTTGATCGCATTGGTGACATGTGGAATGACCTGGACGGTCGCGCCGAGATAATCGCCGCGGCGTTCCTTGGCAATGATCTCCTGATAGATCCGGCCGGTCGTGATATTGTCTTCCCGCAGCGCGGGGCGGCCTGTAAAGCGCTCATAATGACCAAGGTCGAGGTCAGTTTCGGCGCCGTCCTCGGTGACGAAGACTTCGCCGTGCTGATAGGGGCTCATCGTCCCCGGATCGACATTGAGATAAGGGTCGAGCTTGCGTAGCCGGACGGTATAGCCGCGCGCCTGCAGAAGCGCACCAAGCGCCGCCGCCGCAAGCCCCTTGCCAAGCGATGACACCACGCCGCCGGTGATGAAGATAAACCGCGCCATGGGCCTTGGGATTTATCCTGTTTCCGGCCGCTTGGGGAGGCAAATTATGTGCGCTGCCGCCCCTTTTGCACATAAACTCTGAGATTATTGCTACCACATCATTTTGACCATGGCAGTGGATAGTCTCGATGCGGGCTCTTCACGGGAGAAGACGGAGCCGGCGCGGCAGGCGCGGTTGGCCCGGGCGCTGGCGACACAGCGGGCAGCGGCAAATTAGCCCCTTGCGGCTCGGCGGGGCCGGTTTCCATCAGGCTCTTGCCCGGCTGCGGTGCGGCAGGCCCGCTCTGACCCGGCAAAATCACACCCGGGGGGAGCGCTGGCTGTTTGGACGTCTGGTCTTCCATCTTTTGCAGTTGCTCGAGCAGACTTCCCTTGCCCTCGCCCTCTTTTGCGGGGCCGCTGCCTGGTTCGATCGGCGTGAAGCTTTGGAAGGTGACTTCCGAAGCTTGATTGAACCGGGCTAGAAACGTCAAGCCGAGGCTGGTCGCGAAAAACAGTGCCGCCAAAATGGCCGTCGCGCGGGTCAGGGCGTTCGCCTGGCCGCGTCCGGTCATGAAACCGCCGCCGCCGCCAATGCCAATGGCGCCGCCCTCGGAGCGCTGCAGCAAGACGGTCACGACCAGCGCGACGACGATCATGAGGTGAATAACAATTAGAACCGATTGCATGGAAAACAGTCTCGCTTGGCTCTGAAATCCGCCCCAGGGCTGGCTGGACGCGGCTTCGAATTTGCGCCTCTTCTAACGCTCTCTCAGCCAGATGGCTAGATGAGATACGCAAACAAGCCTCCAAAATTCGACTCAAATTCCCTCCAGTAGGTGTGGAGAACGGCAAATTGCCTATCCCCCCGCAGAAGCGAATCAATAATAATGGAGAGACGATGACGTTGAGGAATTCTTCATGTCTAAAACGCGTATTCTCCTCATGGAAGACGGCGTTGTCCTTAACCAGGTAATCCTTGAAAGCGGACAAACTCTTCTGACAAAAGTCTATTCTGTCTCATCAAAAAGAACAGCGGAAGTCTGGCAGTCAGGCAATCTCGAACAAGCCTTGCAGGATTATAATGCCGAGCTTGAGCGGTGCGAGAGTCTTGTGCTTCAGCGGTAAACCCCCGCTATCGCCATGAAATCCTTGGCGGTCAGGCTTGCGCCGCCAACCAGCGCGCCATCGACATTGTCGACGCCCATCAATTCCCCGGCATTGCCTGGCTTGACGGATCCCCCATAAAGGATACGGATTTTGCCGCCTTGCCCTAGCAATTGTTCGTTGATCCTGCCGCGGATGAAACGGTGCATCTCGGCGATATCCTGCGGGGTCGGCGTGAGGCCGGTGCCGATCGCCCAGACCGGTTCATAGGCGATGACGAGGCTTTCCAGCGAGAGCGCCTTCGGGATTGACCCTGCCAATTGCGAGCCAACCACGTTCAAGGCCTCGCCCATCTCCCGCTCGGCCAGCGTCTCGCCGACGCAGACAATCGCCGTCAAGCCCGCCCGGAAGGCGGCCTCGGCTTTCTCGCGGACGCTCGCGTTACCCTCATTATGACCGGATCGCCGCTCGGAATGGCCAACAATTACATAGGAGGCGCCTGCGTCCCTCAACATTTCGGCGGAAATATCGCCGGTGAAAGGGCCGCTTGGCTCGGCGTGACAATGCTGGCCGCCAAGCGCGATCGGCGTTCCTTCGCAAATCCGCGCCGCGGCCATGAGCAAGGTCGCCGGAGGACAAATCAAAACTTCCGCGGGTCCCGCCCGGCCGTCGGCCGCCGCCGCGCATATCGCGGAGACTTCGCCGAGGTTTTGACGCAAACCGTGCATTTTCCAGTTCCCCGCAACGAGGGGGCGTGGCGTATCGCTCATGCGGAAAGTTTCCCTTTGAATTTTGCGCCGGAGCGAATCCCGGCCAGATGATTCCATCTGGCCGGGATTCACCCAGAATCAAAGAGTTGGAGCATGTTCCGATCGAAAGAGTCGAGCAACTTTTTCGGAACATGCGCTAAACCCGCGTTGCATGGGGGGCGCGATCTTCATATAGTCCCCGGCCGATTTGGAAAAGTCCGGCGCCCGCTGGAAACCCTAAAAGCCTTCCGGAAACCCTTAACGAGATTCTTTACACATGCTCGAATCATTACGTGCCTCGGCGCAAGGCTGGGTCGGCCGCGTTATCATGGCGATCCTGATGGGCTTGATCATCCTCAGTTTTGCGGTCTGGGGTATTGGCGACATTTTTCGCGGATTCGGCGCGAACAATCTCGGTCGGGTCGGCAGCATCGCGATCGGCACCGACACATTCCGCAATGCCTATCAGACGGAACTGCAGCGCCAGCAGCGGCTGGAGCGCCGCAACATCACCAATGAAGAGGCGCACCAATTTGGCATTGATAAGCAGGTTCTTTCCCGGCTCGTCGGCGAGGCGGCACTCGATGACCAGGCGCGCGGGCTGGGGATAGCGGTCAGTGACGAGTCCATCAGAAAAACGATTCTGAAGGACGACAACTTCAAGGGGATGACCGGCCAGTTCGACAAGCAGATCTTCGATGGGTTTCTGCGCGACGAAGGGTTTACCGAAAAGACCTATCTGCGGCAGCAGCGCGGCGTCCAATCGCGCCAGGAAATTGTCGATACGCTGGGGAGCGGCCTGCAATTGCCGAAGGCCTTGCTAGAGGCTATCCACCACTTTCAAACGGAAACACGCAGCGTCGACTATATATTGATACCCAACGGGGCGGTGGGCTCGCTTCCCACCCCTTCGCAAGATGAGCTGAAGAGATTCTTCGAAGAGAACAAGGTGCTTTATGGCATCCCTGAATTTCGCAGCCTCATTGTCTTAACGGTTACGCCTGCCTCTATCGCCAAACCGGATGATGTCTCCGATGCCGACGCGCTAAACCGCTATGACGAAGTCAAGAATGAGCGCTTCGGTTCGCCGGAAAAGCGCGCGGTCGAGCAGATTCTTTATGCGAGCGAGGCAGAGGCTCTGGCAGCCCGCGCGAAACTCGACGCAGGAAAGACATTCGACGATCTTCTAAAGGAAAAGAATCTCACTCCGAAGGATGCGAGCCTCGGCACGGTGACACGCGGCGCGCTCATAGATAAGGGCGTCACCGATGCCGCCTTTTCGCTCAAGGAGGGAGATGTCAGCGCGCCGGTAAAGGCGCAATTCGGAACGGTCCTGGTAAGGGCCAGCAAGATCATTGGATCGACCGTCAAGCCTTATTCCGAAGTCGCTGCCGAGCTCAAGCGCGAGATCGCCTTGCAGCGCGCGCAAAAGGATATCACCCGCCTTCACGATACGATCGAGGATCAGCGCACGGCCGGCAAAACGCTGACGGAGGCCGCGCAAAGCGCTGGTCTCGAGCCGCGGGCCGTCGCCGCGATTGATCCGTTGGGCAATGATCCGCAAGACAAGCCGGTTAAGGATTTGGTCGATGCCAAGGCCTTGATGAAAGCGGCATTCGACTCCGACATCGGCGCCGACAACGATACGTTGCGCGTGCCAGGCGGCGGCTATCAATGGTTTGAAGTCACCAAGATCGATAAGGCGCGCGAGAAAACATTCGACGAAGCAAAGACGGATGTTGAGAAAGCCTGGCGCGACGACAAGGCAGGCAAACTCTTGCTGACGAAGACGGCGGAACTCACCAAGAAGCTCGACGCCGGCGAAAGCCTAGCGGCCATTGCGGCGGCGGAAGGCAAACTTGCGGTTAAGCATGCCAATGATGTGAGACGAAACGGCTCCGGCAGCCTCCCGCTCAATGTCGTCACCCAGATTTTCAACGTCCCGGTGCATCGCGCGGGCTCGGTGGAAAGCGAGGACGGCGGCCGTATCCTATTCCAGGTCATCGATTCCGCGATCCCTGCCTTCGATCCAAATGCGCCTGAGCTCACCAACATCATTGGCGATGTGAAAGCCGGTTTCAACGAGGATATCCTCGCGCAATATCTAGTGAAGCTCGAAAGCGACATTGGCGTGAAACTGAACCCGAAGGCGTTTGCCGCCGCGACGGGCATCTCTCCGGACGAGTTTTAAGCGCGGGCCGATGTTCGAACCGTCGTCAGAGGCCTGCGCGCGAAGCTATGAGGCGGGGCAAGCCTGCCTCGTCTCCGCCCGGCTCGTTGGGG
>CAYTRB010000038.1:0-24170 GCA_964440215.1 uncultured Methylocapsa sp. | reverse complement strand
AGGGGAATATTGTTGTCAGTCTGATCTGATGTAAGACCAGCGCTTGGTGTGTTTGCGCTAGGATTAGCTGTCATTGTCGCGACCGCCGAAAAATCCAGAAAGCAACTGTCAACACTGCGGCTGAAGCATTTGAGAGTTGGGTCGGCGCCAATAGGAAAAAATGCAAAGCCAAAAATAGAAATGAGAGGCTGATCAGCCAAGCGATCGCGCTTTACCTCGCTGCAAGCTGCAAAAGCGTAGCGTGGCTCCTCGCGAACACGAAATGAGACTCCATCGCACAAAACAATGAAACCGAAGCGATTGTTCTTTGACGGATTTTTAGCGTGCTTTTCCGCGCGGTTGGGGCCTCTGCTAAAGCTTGTTGCATAAACCGTCGTCTTTGCCAGCGGGCGCACACCACGCTGGTATAAGCCTGTTAAATCAGAGCGGTAGCAGGCGAACGACAAAATACTACGGAATCCCGTACTAGGAGCGCCACCCCGTCACTGGCATCTTCCGATCATGATGAAACTGGGTAATGGCGAAGGCGCCGAGGCGTCGGGCGCTGCCCATAGCGAGGTAGCTTATGATAGAAGTTGTGACACCGGATAATGAGTCTCGTTATCGAGACCAAATGGACCAGGCCTTTCGCTTGCGCCACCGGACATTCTTCGAGGAACAGGGGTGGGATGGCCCCGCTGATCCGGACGCATGCGCGCTCGACGAATTCGACGATAAGCATGCCGTGCATATGCTCTATGTCGAAAAAGGCACGGTGTTCGGCTACCAGCGGCTGTTGCCCACAACGGGGCCCCATGTGCTGTCGGACATTCTACCGCAATTGTGTATCGATGAGCCTCTAGTAGGCCCCCATATTTGGGAACTGTCGCACCAGTGCATCGACCCTGCCCATCCATGGGGCAAGCACGCGACGAGACCCATTGCCAGCGCGCTTGGAGCGGCGCTGGTTGAATGGGGCCTTGGGTGCGGTGTCACGCAGTGTGTTTTTCCGATTGATGTGGCGGGCATCCTTCCTTTGGCGCAACTCCATTTTGAACCAGTTCCTCTCGGGCTGCCTTGCAAGATCCGGGGGAGGGATATGATTGCGGTGATGGTCTCCTTGAATAATCGGGCTTTGTGGCGTTTGCGATGGTTGCGTGGCAGCCAAGAGAATGTTCTGGCCTCGCCGCCATGGCCCTCGTTTCACGCACTCGTGAAAGGAGATTCCTTTCCGTCGCTCAGCCTCCAATGAAGGTTAACCATGGCGGCGGGCGGAATTCTTTTAATGTTAACCCTATCCCAAGTAGGGCCAAGAACACTGTCAAGCGATATTTATTCACTTTACCAAAAAAAAACTGCTGGGGAGGTCTGTGAATCAAATAGCAATCTTGACTTGGGGGAACAATGTCGGAATTGGAAGAAGAGGATAAGCGCTCGATTATCGAGTATGAGGACAAACTCAAACATGAGACGATCGAGCGGTTCGTAAAAATAATACAACGCCGGTACAGCCTAAACCATGTGACTTACGTCTCCTCAAGTTTTGTAGGGAGAGATCGGAAGGATCCGGTTCTGGCGACGACCTATAGCGACGAATGGGTCAATCACTACAAAGAGGAACATTATGAAGTGTGCGATCCTACGATAACCTTTGGGGCAAGGACGTCGTTACCTCTCGATTTTGCAAGGCTTCCGTGGAAGGGCAAAAAGGGGAAACGTCTTTTCGAGGAGGTGCAAGACGCGGGACTAGGGAAACAGGGTCTTGTGATTCCGCTGCGAGGGCCGACAAATGGCGTCTGGGCGATTATGTCTGTCATGTCAGATGATAACGCTGAAGAATGGGAAATGCGCCGCGAAGAACTCTCGAAAGAGTTATTGTATGTTGGGCATCGAGTGCATCACTACGCTTGTGTCTTGTATGGGGAGCCATTGCCGGAGATCGGGAGCGGCACTCTTGGGGAGGGCGAAATCGAAGCGCTTCAACGGTTTGCTAACGGCGCGTCACTTGAAGAGATAGCAAGCGCGATGAGAGTCACGAGCAGGATGGTCAAAGCATATCTTGCGTCCGCGCGCGTCAAGCTTCATGCCGTCAACAGCGCTCACGCTATCATCATAGCCCTTCGCGCTGGTTTGGTTCGCTGAGTTGGAGAGAGCTGGGGGCGGCCGATCCGGCATAACTGTCGAATGTTTTCATAGCGTGTCGTATCAGGTGCTCATCACGCTGGGAGACGTTTTTTAAATTAGGGCGGGAGCAGGCGAAGGACAATCAGTACATTTTGGACTAGGGACACCGCCCTGCCGCTGGCAACTACCTATCATAATGAGAGCGGGCAATCGGAAAGGCGCTAAGGCGTTTGGGGTCGCCCAAGGAGTGATCTGGTAACGACCTATGATACGAGCCGTCATTCGTGGCGAGGTCTTGTGAGCCGCTGCGCATCCTTGATCGTCATTTGATGCTGGCCGGCAGCGATTATGAGCGCCGGACAAGAGCCAGCTCGGTTATCCACAAACGCAGCTAGCGGCCAAAACACGGGGCCGGCCTAGCGCTTGAAAAGCGGGCATTAAATCAGGGGCCAGCGGCGCCAATGATGGTTGGTGGTCAGGGGGCCACGGCATTTCGGTGCCCCATTCTCGATCCCGGTGGCGCTTCGGGGGAGACCGCGATCGTTGAAGCAATAGGCTCTGCGGGCGGAGTCAAACGGCTGCGGAAAACACTTATGTGCGAAATCATGATCGCCGCGATTATGGGCTACCGTCACTCGCAAATCATCAGTGTATCATGTTGGCAACAAAGATCGACAGTTGTTGAAAAAATCATGCGATAAAGTGTCGCAATGCGCTATTTTTGCCCAAATATGAGGCAAATCAACGGCTATGCAATGGTTGACTGATGCCATTAATGAACAGGCGATATTATTAGATTATCCTTGAATTACAAGTGATTACCGAATCTCCCATGCATGAAATTGCGTGCTGGCGCGGCGGCAATTGAGGTGGAAATGGGGAAAAAAAAGCGTTCCACTTTTGTTCACGCAACCTTAGGACATAGTCAGAAAAATTGGCGAGCGGTATCTTTCATCATGCGCAAAAAAATCAGAGGCACTTGGCGAAAGCAAAGCCAGGCGCGGGGATGCGTTTTGTGAATCAATTGGTAATCGCGACTTGGGGGAACAATGTCGGAAATGGATGAAGAGGATAGTCGCTCGTTTGTTGTGGATGAGAATGAGCTTGTAGATCAGGATGAGCTTATAGATGAGGATGAGCATGAGGATCAGCGTAAGAGGCGGATAATAACGGGGTTGGTTAGAATAATACAGCGGCGGTACGCACTAACCAATGTTACTTATATGTCGCCATGTTTTGGCGGGAGTGACAGGGTTGTCCAGGTATTAGGAACGACCTATAGCAATGAATGGGTGAGCCATTACAAAGCGCAAGAGTATGGGGATGTCGACCCTGTGATCATTGCCGGGGCACGGTCTGCGCTGCCTGTCGATATGGCAACCCTCGCGTGGAAGAGCAAAAAGGCAAGACGTCTTTTCGACGAAGCACAAGCCGCGGGAATAGGGGAACAAGGTCTTGTGATACCGCTGCGCGGTCCGGTGAACGGTATATGGGGGCTTTTGAGCGTCACATCAGATGCCACTGCCCGTGAATGGGAAAAGCGGCACGAAGAATTATCAAGAGAATTATTGTTCGTCGGACATCAAGTGCATCATTTCGTGTTCATGCTGTACGGGGAGCCATCGCCGGAGATTAGCCTGGGCATTCTCGGGGTGCGTGAAACCAATGCGCTTCAACAGTTTGCGGATGGTGCCACCCTTAATGAGATTGCAAGTGCGATGAGAGTCAAGTTGGGGACCGTCAAAGCATATCTCGCATCCGCGCGGGTCAAGCTCCACGCAGACAACGGCTTTCATGCCATCACGGTAGCCCTCCGGGCGGGATTGATTCACTGAGTTGGAAAGACGGGCCGATGACTGATCTGGCTCCGTGGCCTGGCCAACGGGGTCCAGTTCAGACAGCGGCATATTGAGTCAGGTGTCGGCCATGATTGCGATGTGGAGTGGGTAAATTCTCGACTGGCTAGCGGGGAGATCATTGGCGAGAGAGCGGTCAGTATGTTCGATTGCCTCATAAAGTAAGTGCTGAGTATGGAGCGAGCTGTGATGAGCGATACGGGACGAAGGGCAGAGGGGAGCGCGGATATGGCTGCGCCAGAGTGCATAGAGACGGGATCAGAGTTGCGGGAAGCGCGGCCCCTAAGTCTCATTGAGGAATGTGAGAGTTTGTGCAGGACCCTGGGTGGGATGGCGTTAGGTGAGCATAGGATGGGCTCGAATGTGTCTGGTGGTTGGAATCCCCCAAACGAGGTTTCACGACGAATTCTGCGAATTGTGGAAACACGGTCAGGAAATTGCGAGGAGGCGCGTTGGAAAAAGTTAGCTATGGAGGTCTTTGCTGAACGGTACGGGGATCCATCTGATATATGGATTGTTGTGCTTAAAAATGCATGTGCGGAATTGGACTTAGCAGCCAGCCGGGAGTTTTAAGCAATTCGCGGAAAGCTGCCGTAGCCTCTTTTGGAGAAAAGGAGGCTGGTATGCAGCGAATAAATATATTGAAACGTTTCAGAGCGTCGGCGGCGGTACTGTCCGCGGCTCTGGTCATGAATATTCCTGCCTTGGCGGGAGCAACGGGCGCTCCCAAAGGAGACGAAGCACCGGCCGTATCAGCATCACCCTCGCAAACTCTCCCAGGTAATGAAAAATCCCTGTCCGAAGCGCCTGTGACGGAGCCTGCTTTGCCGGTTGTTGTGCCATCGGTGCAGCCGGTGAAAGAGGCGTTAACACCACAAAGAGATGCGGGCCCGTTAGACGGGGTGTTGGCCGAGCCTATAGATATCAGCAAAGTGCCGGCACTTAGTCATATAGCATCGAGCGGAGCAAAGCTGATCGAGATCGGCACCGTCCATGGCCTTCGCGGTATCCTCGCACGGCAGGGCGAAGAATTCATGCTGTTTCAGATGGCGCCGGATGGCGAAGCGGTGGTGGCCGGGCTGCAGGCGGATCTCTCCGTCTCCAAACTGCTGACGCTTGTAAGCGGCCAAGTGACGGAGCTTGGAACCGTACATGGGCTGCGGGGACTGTTCGTCCGCGACGGCGCGCAATTTCAGGTCTTTTATGCAACGCCGGATGGCGAGCGGTTGATCCCAGGTGTGATGTGGGATGCGTCTGGGAAGAATATCACGCGTGAGCAGGTGGCGCAGGTTCCCGGCGCGGTGCCCTCGGTGGTGGTTGGAGACGGCGCTGGCGCGGGGGTAAAAAGCCAGGATATTGAGAAGAAGCCGCCTCTGGAGCTTGTTGGCAAGACGGCGTTCGGTTTGATCGGACCGGATAGCGCACCCCGCTTATGGATGTTCGTCGATCCTTTATGTTCGTATTCGGTGAGGGCGCTTCAGGAGGTGAAGCCGTATGCCGAAAGAGGGCAGGTGCAAGTGGCCGTGATTCCGGTTTCCGTGCTTGACTATGAGACGCAAGGTCAGAGCACGCCTGCGGCGCTTGCTCTATTGAGTAAACCTGCCACCGGACTCGTGGAAGCCTGGGCGCGCGGGGATGTCAGAGGTCCAGCAGCACCAGAAGCCAACAGCCTGTTGCAGAGGAATATGGATGTTGCAGGTGCGATCGGGTTGCGCGGGACCCCAACGGTGATTTGGCGTGCGGGCGATGGTGGCGAGGGGCGGGCCGATGGCGTGCCGGATTGGAATTCCGTGATCGCGTCCTTGGGGGGTGCACATGCCGGGAAATAGATCTGAGCGTGAGCAGCTCAAACCGGGGCCGATTCGCAGGACGCTGGGCCGGCTTCTGAATTTCATGATGACGCCGGTTAAGAGCTTTCCTGGTGAAGAGGTCGTGAGAGGAGGCCGGTTGATTGGCGGTCTTGTGGAGTCTGTGAAAAGGCGTCCTCGAAGCAGAGGGGGGTTCAGGTTTCATGAGGATGGCAGCTTCGATCTTGCGGCGACGGCTTTTTTGCTTGGAGTGAACGTGTATGAACTGGAAGTCAGGCTGGATGAAAAGAGGCGTCAGTCGGCGCGGAATGCTTATGTGTGCTTTGGGTTGGGATGGGTGTCGTTTGCCGCCTGGCTATGGCGCGCGGCGACGATGCCCTGGACGGTGGGGCACATTCTGCCGGCGGTGGAGTTTGCCCCGTTCTGTTTGATTTTCTTCTTGGTGGCCTTTCAGTGCGGGCTCCTGAATTATCAGATCCGAATGCGGCGCTCGGCGAGGGCCTGGGATTATTTGACGGCCGAGGCGTTTTGGCCGAGCTAGCCGGAGCGTCTTAAACGGGTTGGTCATTGTGTGGCGGCGGCCTTGGAAAGGCGCCGCCATTTATTTTTGGTGGAGAAAGATGCAGGAGATGAGGCGCCGGTCATAACGCGCGTTTGACACCGGCGGGTGCCGGTGACCATTGCGGGCTAACGATGTTTTGTGAGAAATGGGAATCCAATCCCCGGCCGGCAGTGTCGTAGAGGGTCATTCCGCCGCTTGGGACAGAGCCTCGCGGAAGCGTACCCGCAGATCGTCGATTGGTACGAGCCGGCCGTTGCGTTCGGAGTGCCAGAAAGACCAGCCGTTGCAAGAGGGGAGGTTTTGCACCAGCGCCCCGATCTTATGGATTGAGCCTGTGGCCTGGCCAACCGAGAGAGTGCCTCCGGCTTGTACTGTGGCGATGTGCCGCCGGTTTGAATCGAACACAGCCTCACCCGGCTCAATTAGCCCTGCCTCAAGGATTGCGGCGAAGGCAATCCGCGGATTCGAACGTTTCCCGTCTACGATGTCGAGAGCGCCTGAGGGTAACTGCGCAACAGCATCGATGCGGTCCCGGGCGGCCTTGATGTAGGCGGGGTCACGCTCGATACCGATAAAGGAGCGCCGGAGCCGTTTTGCGACTGCGCCGGTCGTCCCGGAGCCAAAGAATGGGTCGAGGACCAGGGCGCGAGGGTTGGAAGCGGCAAGGAGAATGCGTGCGAGGAGTTTTTCGGGCTTCTGGGCGGGATGGAGCGTGCGGCCGCCTATGTCCTTGAGACGTTCTGCACCTGTGCAAAGCGGAAAGAACCAATCGGAGCGGACCTGGCAATCCTCGTTGCCTGCTTTCAAGAGTTTGTAGTTGAAGGCGTAGTGTTTGGAGGCTGCCGTTTTGGCCGCCCAAATGATGGTCTCATGGGCATTCGTGAAACGGCGCCCTCGGAAGTTAGGCATTGGATTGGCCTTCCTCCAAATAATGTCATTGAGGATCCAAAAGCCGAGGTCTTGCAGGATCGCACCAATCCGAAAGATGTTGTGATAGGAGCCGATCACGAAAAGCGTGGCGTCCGGCTTCATGACGCGCCGGGCTGCGGTGAGCCAGGCCTTTGTGAAAGCGTCGTAACTGGCGAGACTTTCGAACTTATCCCAATCCTCGTTGACGCCATTAACGACGCTACAATCTGGGCGCCGGAGCTGCTGGTAGAGTTGCAAATTATAGGGTGGATCGGCAAAGACGAGATCGGCGCATTCAGCGGGGAGTTTGTCCATTTCCTCGACGCAATCTCCGGAGAGAATCTGGTTGAGGGGCAGAGGTGGGATAGTGGCACAGATGGCGGGAGATAAAAGCGCCGGCGAAATCTCAGTACGCAGAACCATGATCTGAGATGTCCGCCGGGCTGTCGGTGAGGAGAGGCAGCTACAGGAGGGCCGGGTGTCAGAAGGTGCCCGGAGGGGCTAGGGGGTTTCCGCCCGCGGCCGAATTCGCCCAAATCGAGTGCTCATAATCCGGGCGTCCCTGCGATGAGGAAGGTTCCCTAGGAGCAACGATGGTGCCTTGACGATTGTAGACCGGTGGCTCCCAGGTCGCATTCACTGAGCCATAAGCTGAATAGGGGTCGTAGTAGGGATGGACGACCGCGACGGGGCTTGCGGAGCCATATTGGTTGGCGGTGCGGACGTTCCCGGCGCATGCCGCGAGCGGGAGTGTGAGAATAAGGGCGATAAAGATCTGGCGCATGGCAACTCCTTTATGGAGTTACCATGCTGTGGATTTGCGCGAATACGCGCGGTTTATTTAAGCAAGGATTGCATGAGAGCCTTGGCTTTGCGTATGAACTCTGGGTCGTCGCGCGCATCGGTTTTTGCGCGCGTCCAAAGATCGACCATGTGCTGATACATGGCCTTGAGATCGATATAGTCTTGGCGGTTTGATTTTCCGGCTTCAGCCGCTTCGAGGAGCAATGCGCTCAATACCAGCGCGGCTTTCGTAAAACTTTTAGATTGAGAGAGCCGTCTTGTTTCGTCAGCAAGAAGAGCTTCCCAACCTTCCATTGCTTCTCTGCTGTTGGCCCGCTGTTCTTTGAAGAATTCCCAGTCTTTATCGGAGGACTTTAGGAGGACGGCGATCGCCTCTTTTGCTTCCTCGAGCTGATAATGTAGATCCCAGGCTTGCTTTGCGAGGTCGTCGCGGTTGGGTACCACGACGCTGAGATCGGTTTGAAGCCGCTGGTTGTGAGCCTGCAGCGCGTTGATTTGATTGATCAGGCTGTTGTTTTGATCAATCAGACTGTTGATTTCACCGCGCGAATGGAACTCGGCATCGGCGGCGCCGGAGTTATAGAAAGCCAAATCGGTTGCGGTGCGCGCGCCGAAAAGGGTCATTTTGTTCAGTCCTAATCTTCTGTTGCCGGGGGCGTAACATCGGTTGAAGCGTGCAGGGTCGAATCCATGTTGCCGCCGGAGGTGTTCTGAATGTTTGGTCCGGTGAGAGCTTTGCGCGGTGCCGCGATTGCTTTAGGCGGCGAACCTGCGCCGGAATTGTTGCCAATTTGTGATTGGGATATGTTTCGGGGTGAGAATCCACTTCTGATGGTGTTGAGAGTGCTTTGTGTACCGACCCACGCGGCGGCGGCGCTGAATTGATCGTGATCGACACGGCCGTGCCCCCCAAAGCCGATGAGGGCGGGAAGGTGATGTGGCACGAGGTAGATCATCCGGAAGGATAGGATCGCGGCGGTGATGTGGGTCAGGACGAAAATGGAGAGCAAAACCCACATACCGATCATATTGGTGACGATCCAGCCGTTTTCGAGGACGAAACCGGCGGCGATACCGAAGCTCATGCGAATGAGCCAGGAAGTAGCCGTGAAGATGAAATAACCGAGAAAGAGTCCCAGGATCATGAGCACGGGGCGGAAGAGGACATTGAAGAGGAGCTCATAACCGCGAATGGCGTTTCCGTGCAGGCCGTGGCCTTCGAAAGCCATGTGGGCAAGCATCCAAAGAGGCACGGCGATGACGGCCTCGCAGACGAGGATGAGATAGCCGGCGACGCCGGCGATCCAGATGACCCATGGGATCATGGGGAGGACATAGGCGATGAGGAGGCCGGGCGTCAGAAGCGATAGGAGGCCGAGGAAGATTGGGGTTGCGAAGGCTTGCAAGACTTGATGAAGGATGTTGACCGTCGCCGCGCCGGCGAAGTTGCCTGAGAGAAGACTAAAGACGGTGGTGGCGGCGGTACCCGTATTCGAGTTGGCGACGAAGGCAAGACCCATGGCGCCTACAGAGGCAGTGATGAGGGCTTGACCGAGGGCCGTCAGCGCACCGAAGGGGTCGGCCCAATTGTTGCCGGTCGGCGACATATTATCGGCGAAGATGTGAAGGACGGGCTCGGTGAGGTTGAGGCTGCGAAAGACATGCTCGATCATCGAGGCGCCATCGGTGCCGTCGGTAGCGCCGGTGAAAATGTCGGCATTGCCGCCGGGGGGATCGATAGAATCCGTTACGGTGGCATAGGTGCGCAGTGTGGTTAGCAAGGAGGTCGTTGCGGAGAAGATAGGTGCGAGATCGGTTTTAAGTGATTGGCTGAGACCGTTGAAGCTCGGGGTGTTGACGACCGCCATTCCATTGAGCATGGAGAGAGTCTGCCCGTTGATTCGTGCGAATTCGAGATAATAGGCGCCCGCTGAGGTCCAACCAAGGGCTGAAAGGGTATTTTCGTTCTGGATGAGCCCGACCGACCCGTTGCGGGCGGCCTGGGCTGTGACGGCTGCGCGCAGCTGCTGCGTCATATTGGTGGCGGCTGTGGTGAGCTGGTTGGTATAATCATTGGTGGCGGTTTGATAGGCGCTCTTGAGGGGGGTGAGCGCGGACGCATTCTTGGTCTGCCAATAGTTGGCAGCGACAGATTCCACGACGGGGCGAATGTCGTTGGTCAGGACGCTTGTCAGGATTTGCTGCTGCTGGGTGGTCATGTCGGTGCTGACGCCGGCAATGGTCGGGGCGGTGTTGACGGCATTGACAAGGGTAACCGTGCCGCAAACGGGGGACCCGGTCTGATTACCGGCGGAAAGCGTATAGCTCCAACTGATCGTGCCATTATAGGTGCTGGTCGTGGTCACAGGGGTTGGAATGGGGACGGCCGGATTGGCGGTCCCTGCGGTGTTTGTGGCTTGATTGATGAGAGAACGGCAGAGTTCGTTTTGGATCAGGTTGACGACTGTGCCTTTCGTTCCGGGGATCATTGGGGTTGCGATCACCATGGCGTCGGGGCCGATGGCTTGGACGGCGTTGTTATAGACAGCGCGGGCCATGCCGATGCCCCACATCGAGGCTTGGACGACGAAGGCCTGGCCTTCGGAGAAGCCGGATTGCAAGGGGAACATCATGATGGCGGCGAAGCCGATCCGGACGACGCCGAGCGAGGTCATGGCGTCGGTGAGGATGTTGGCGGATTCGGCAACGCGGTGGATATTCGTGAGCGTTTGGTAGCAAATGAAGAACATTGCGATGGCGAGGACAAATCCGGTCAATTGACCGACGATCTGGCCGACGACGGTTGCGGCGTTACCGGTGCAATTTGTCCCGCCGGTGCAGGTGCTTCCATTGATGGGAAAGACGTCGTTGATCATCTGGGCGGCCCAATCGTCGCCTGGATCGAGGGCGGCCCAGCTCACATCGAATGGGCTGGCCGCCAGCGCGGGTGCGGCAAGAGCGAGGATCAGCGCAGCGGAAAGGAAGAGGGTTAGTGTCGAGTGGCGTGGCATGGCAACCTCGTGCGGTCGGGATGCGCGAGCTTGCCATGACTTTCCGCGAACAGCGTTAGAGAGAGGGGCTGGGGGCTGGGCTTGGGGATGGATCGTGGTTTCGATTAAAAGTATTTCGAAGCTTTTCGAGAATTGCGTCGACGATTTCGCGTGCTTTCTCCGCTAATTTTTCAGTGATGGATTGCCCCTCTGTCGCGCCAGGGATATCGGCGGTTGCTTTGGCGATTTCTTCGTCGAGGGCCTTGATCTTACCCGCGATAGGGTTTTGAGGCTGATTGTGGATCGTAGCCGCGACGGCACCGCGTTTATCGCCATATTTGGCGAGAGTGCTGGCGGCGCGATCATATGAGTCTCGGAAGCTGGCGTTTTGAGCATAGAGAGCGTCGAATTCTTTCCGGAGATCTTCATAGGCTCCATTGGTCCTCATTTCGGAGAGGACCTCGCGGACACCTCCCTTGGTCGTTGCCGCCGCGTCGTTGATTTTATTGAGGAGGGCGGCGCCTTCGTTTGCGCGAAAATTATTGAGGGCGGTGACGGCTCTCCCGGCCGCGACTTGGGCGGCCTCAAGGGCCTCGGTATCGCGCTCCGGCTGCCGTCTGGTTTCGGTGTAGCCACACAGTCGGCTGCCGAGGCTTGTCTGGGTCCTATTTGCCGCCGTTTGAGGTTTTGTTTCAGCCGTTTTTTGGGGCTGGGCTTGTTGGATGCTCGGTTCCGGGAGCTGCTGCTTTGTGGCTTCCTGGACATTGCGGAAGAGATTGCGGAATGGTCCGCCGAACACAGGGCGGACTTGGTAGCGGATTTCCTCGACAGTGACGGTTGGTGGCTTGTCGTGTTCGCTATCGGCATCGGGTTCCCGATCGGCCTCCGCGTCACGGACGCGCGGGGCGGTGTGGGTAGCGGCGGATTGTTTTTCGGGTGAGGAATTGTTGTCTGTGGTTGCGGGTGCCCTTGCGGCCGGAGGAGGGCTGGCATCCGCGGTGGAATGTGCGGTTCGGGGAGGACAATCTGGGGCCGTACGGTTGGGGGTGCCAGAATTTGGTACCAGCGTTTGTGGGGCGGCATCGCGATCAAAGGCATGTATCTCAGTCTGGGTCTGGTTGTGGGGCTCGGCGGCTGCCACAGCATGTGCAGCTCCGCCGGGGGCGGCCGTAGCTGACCCGATCTGTGTCCGGTTTGATGAGGCGGCCGCCGGGGTTGCGTGTGTCTGCGCGCTTTCAGGGTTCGCGCGGGGGTGTCCGTCAATTTCTGTTGTGTTGGCCGCCGGCGGATTGGCTGCCGGTTGTGATGGGGCTGATTTGGCAGCCTCGTATGGCTGGTAAGCGGTTTTAGCGGCATTGAGAGTGGCGGTGGCCTGATCGAGGCGGTTTGTGGCCTTTTCGATCTCGGCCGGTGGGGCTTCGAAGATCCGCTTAGCGGCCAGATTGTCTTTGGCATTGTCGTGTTGTTCGTAAGCGCTCGCGAGTGATTTCAGCGCCTGAAGTTCGGGAGGGACTGGCGCGGAAGATTGGTCGAGGGCCTGCCGGAACGGCTTATAAGCGGCGTCCGCCTCAAAAAGAGCTAAGGTGTGGCTGTCAAGCTGGTATTGGGCAGAGATATGATTTTTGATGAGGTTCTCGACTTCGGGGAGATCCTTGCCTTGTTCGAATCCGGCTTCGAGTTTGGCAAGGGCCGCCTGCTCGGCGGATTGGGAGGCATCGAAGTTTTCGTAAGCGGTCTTGAGCCCGTGCAACGCCTCGATCTCATTGACCGGGGCCGCCCGTGAGGAATTTTTGGGAGACTCGGACAAGGAATGAGCGGGGTTATCGCCATGAACCGCAGCGATATATTCATATTCGAGATCAATGGTGGTTGGTGCTTTGTCGAGGACGGCGCGTTTTAGCTCATCGAGAATATCGCGCGGGTCCCTTGGGTTGGCGGTGTCTGCCGGGGTAGCGGCGTTGAGTGCCAATTGGAGCTGCGCTACCGCGTCCGCGCGTTCCGCCGGGTCGGTGAGAGCGCCGGGTTTCAGTTCCTGGCGAAGCTCTTCGATATGTTCAGCGTTGGTTATGCTGGGGGAAGCAGCGGTATTGCGGGCTTGCCGGAACGGCTCATAGGTGGCCTCAGCCTTATCAAGGGTTTCTTGTGCCGTCTTGAACTGTTTCTCGGCAGCGGCGAGCGCATCCTTATCGGCGTCTGGTAAACTTTGCAGGTGGGCGAGGGTTTCATAGGTGTTGGCTTCCTCTTCGAGGGCGGTCTTCAACGCGTTTCGCGCTTCTCGTTCGTCCGCCGGGGTCGCCTTGATAGCGTCGTTTCTTGCCCGCGCGTTTGGTTCGTCCAGTGAGGCGGTCTCTTGAGCGGATTCTGGTGTGTTCTCGGGCATGTGCAAAATCCTTACTGGGCGGCGACGTTGGGGGTTGGCATTTCAATTGCGGGGTGGAAGGTTTGTTCTTCCGTGGCGGCGAGCTGGGTGGCTGCCACCGAGGCTTGCTTGATGCCGATGCGATAGTTTTCGAGGAGCAGGTAATTGGTGACCGCGAGCTCGCTCGCGATCTCGCGTTCGACGCCGGCCGGGGTCATTGATTGGAGTTGGGCAGCCCAATTCACGTCGCTGTAGCGGCGATGAACGTCGAGGGACAGGACTGTCATGGCTGAGCCCGTGGTGATCGCCGGTGTGATGCCTTCGTTTTGAAGTTGCTGCTGTTGCTGGGGGTTGAGGGGGACGGATGGTGTTTGAACGGCTATTGCGTCATTGAGGATATTGCGAGCAAGCGACATCCGCGCTTCATATTCACGCCGTAGGGCGGCGCCTTCCTTTCCGGCCAAGGAGGTGAGCTGGTCTCCGCGCAAAGCGGCGGGGACGATGGGTTGTACGAGATGGGTGACGTAGTCATTGGCAGCGTTGACGCCGTTCTGGCCGTCGAGGGTCCCGGTGCCGAAGAGCGTGGAGGCTTCCTGGTCGGCATTTTGAGTTTGTGAGACTTGGCAAAGGCCGGCGGACGCTTCGTCTTGCGAGCAATAACGGCTGTAATGTAGTTGGTTCAGCGATTCTATGGCTTGCCCGCTGCCGTAATGGGCGGGCATGCCTGTAACGGCTTCACCGCGCTGGTCTTGAACGGTTTGAATCGCTTTAGAGACTTTCCAGGATTGGGCGGCACTGGAAATGACAGTTTGGCCGTTGTCGAGATGTGCGCAGTGTGGCTGGGTCACGGTATGTTCATCGCGGATCTGAGCGTTCCGCATGTCGCGGTGGAACCGTGCCATAGCGGTATTCGATGCGTCGACGATCTGCTGCTGTGCCGATACTTGCGCTTTTGCGTAGTTGGCGTTCTGGGTAAAGCCATTTTGCAGGAGCAAGGCAATTGGGCCGTCTGCGGCGAGTTGGCCGGTGATGCCGGTGAGAGTATTGCCTATCGCGGTTTGGATGGCCTTCATGGCGCCGTCGAGGGCGGCCAAGGTTGGGTCGATTACATACATTTGCGAGATGGCGGGTCCGGCGCCGAATACCGCGGCGCCGAGGATGGCGCCAACAGCAGTGGAAATTAGGAAAGACGAGCGTTTCATTGTGAGGATCTCCATGAATTACCAAAGGCCCGTATTCGTTGGGAGTGTGTAGCCTGTAGGAGTGAGGCCGTTACCGGTGACGTAAAGCTTGCCGCTTCCGCTGGTGCCGATGCCGATCGTGCCGAGCGGAGGACCGCCTCCTCCGAACGAAAGGCGCGGACATGAGAGGCCGCTTCCAAGTCCGCCTAAGTTGAATGTGCCGATCTTGAGGCCGGTGAGCGTGATCCCGCATTGTTGCGAGCCGATCGATTTCTGCCAGGCCTGGGTTAATGCCTGGCAGATCTGGCCTTCGATCGCGGTCAGGAGCTGGGTAGGGTTGAGGAGGTTTGTAATCAGGTTGAGCCCGGTGCCGTTGAAGAAGGCGCTGAGGCAGGTGAGGTTTTTGACGCTTTGCGGCTGCGGGATATTTGTATCGTCGGCGGAAATGCGATTGGTCGCGGCGTCGGCCGCGGTTTGGTAGAGGGTTGCGCATCCGGCGCTTCCCGTCGTGGCAGTTTGGGCGGTGACGGGCAGGACGGAGGCGGTTGTGAGAAGGACCGCGAGGGCGATTGGTGTGGTGCGCATCAAAGTGCCTTTTGGTTGGCGTGTTGAAGTTGATATTGTTTGCAGCAGGCGAGGAGGGTCTCGAGCCGGTCGCGGTGCATGAGGCGGCGAATCAAGATTTGTCTCGCGAGCATATGAATTGCGGACTGCACCGCTTGGGACGGGTCGGGGGCGTCAGCTGCGAACAGTGCGGTGAGCAGGACGTGCCGGTCTGGCCTGCCTGGTTCGGACAGCCAGTCGAGCAAGCGGATTAGGCGGGCATGTCCGAGCTGTGAGAGGACGGCGAGGAAGGCGTTTTTGGCTGGTTCAGTCTGGAGCCGCGTCTTGAAGCTTGCGGGGTCGCGGCTGCTTGCCTCTTCCAGAGCGAGGCCTAGCGCGACGAGGGCGGTTTCGACATTGGGATTGGCTTCGGCCCGCTGAACGGCGCCCGGAAGTTCCCGGAAGTCGTAGGCGCCATTGTATTTTAGCCAGGTGCCAACGCCGGTGGTTGAGAGATCGAGCATGGAGCCTCCAGAAAATGTTGGAGGCGAGGTTCGCTCTTGTTTCCGCGAATGGCCCTAATCTTTTTGTGGATTAGAAATAATTGCTATGTGGTGATGGACGGTAAGCCGCAAGCCAAGCGGGCGGATGGCGTCACGCAGGACCGCCGGCCATTGCCGGCCACCACGCCAATCGACGAGAGCCTGGCGATCGGTGGAGGGGCTGAAGCGAAGTTTGATCGATTGCGGCACGATCTGACGGATTGCAAAGGAAAGGGGGATTTGTTGGCCGAAACCCGCTGCGATGAGGGCTGCGTGCGCGCTTATCTTTCCGGCCTGGCGGCCGGGAGAGGACGCGGCTGGATGGAGCGCGACGGGTGTTGGGGCCGGTGGCGGTGAAACAGCTGGGTCTGAGGTTGCCGGAGAGGTAGGAGATGCGGCGGGAATGGGAGCTTGGGGTGGGGTGGGGAGCATTGCGAAATCGGCTCGCGCTGCGGTCGTGCAAGACAGAGCGGAAAGCAAAAAGATTGGTAGCAATTTCATGATCGGCACCTCCGTTTAGGGATGGAGGGTCCTGGAGGATTGCGCGAAATGGAAGGAAAATGTTAGGTTCTGGGCGTGTTGTATAAGAGCAATGATAGACAGTGGATTTTGCGGGAACAAAGATGGCTAGAGGGAAAGTGCCAAACGGGTCAGGCAAGTGGGAAGAATACTTACAGGCGCTCGGGGACCGCATTAGGCGGTACAGGGCTGGGCGGGGGATGACGCAAAAAGAGTTGGGGATGGCGGCGGGTATGGGGCCGGCTTACATGGGTATGGTCGAGTCGGGGAAACAGAACCTGTCCCTCGAAACAATTTGGAAGTTAGCCCAAGGACTTGAACTTAGTGTGGAGCTCCTTCTGAGTGAGGATGATATTTGGGCGGAGCCGACCGAAAAATCAGTGAAACAATTGATCAGGGCGGTGGAGAATATGGCAACGGAATTATCAAGGCTGCGGGGGCAAGAGGGTGAGCTGGTGAAGACGGCGGACGGCTTGTTGCAGGTGGGGAGGAAGCTGCTTGAGCAATTTGGAGAAAGCGCGTCCCGCCGCGACCCTAAATCACACAAGTAAGACGGGTCTGCTAAACAGCGCATATATATATTGACGTAATGTTAAAACATGGATAGGCTGCCCTGGTTTAGTTTGCCAGGGCGGTTTCTATGTTCGTCGAACCCGATTGCCGAGAGCTTGAAGGGCAGAATTGCTCAAGCTCCGGTATTTCAAAGGGCGCGGCAGCAGCACTTTTGCCGCTTGCCCCGGTTCTTGCCGGGATGGTCGCCGCGGGGCTGGGGATCGAGGCGATCCTCCTTTACCTCGATCTTACGCGAACAGAGATTTTGGAGCGGCTCGCCGCGCTGGGCCTTCCGGTGCCCCATAGCCGCCCGGTCCGGAAAGGCGGCAAGCATGCCTGGACGGGCGAGGACGTCCGGCGCCTCATAGAACTGTGGCTGTCTGGGGTAAGGATCAGGGGCATTGCGGCGGTGCTTGGCCGCTCGCCAGGAGCCATTTATTCGAAACGCCGCCGCCTTGGTTTGCCTAGGCGTCCCCAAAAGGGGCAGGTCGATCTGTCAAATTTGGAGATCGAAGCACGGCGATCAGCTCGGAAAGCCCGGCGCGAGGACAGAGGCGAGGACAAAGGCGAGGCGTCAGGGCCACCGACAGCGGAGCCAGCGGCTCCGGCAGCCAGTGACGATCCGCAGCAGCCATTCGAGCCAGGGGAAGTAGTGGTCTCTCCGGCGCATGGGATTGGCGAGTTTCTCGGGATTGAGACCCAAAAGATCTCGGACACCAAGGTCGATCTGTTCGCGTTCGGTTTTGTCAAGGACAATCTGATCGAGAAGGTTCCAGTCAAAAAGCTGGACGGCTGCGGGGTGCGCAAACTTGTTAAGCCCGCCGCTGTCGATAAGGCCTTGGCCATTTTGGCGAATAGGAAGGGCAAGGAGGTTAGCACCCCAAGCCGCCGGATGCCGGAAAATGAGGCCAAAATCAAATCGGGCGCCTTCCTAGCGATTGCGGAAGTGGTGCGCGATCTCCATCAGCCCAAAGGGCTCCCCGAAAAGAACCTTTACGAGACGGCCCGCGATCGTCTGACCCACGAAATTAGCCTCGTCCGGAAAATTACCGAAGCGGAAGCCGTGAAATTGGTCGGTTCGCGCTTGCCGCCGCCTACCACTATCCAGGAAAGTTCAAAGCAACAGGGTGCGAAGGAGACGCGGGTCCGGGAAGCCGGGGTTGAGCGGGCGATGAAGCGGCTCGGACAACTGTGGAAAGGCCCCAAAAAAAGATCGATTGGCCGTGACCACGAGTTTTTGGCCGAGATTGCCGTGCGGACTCTTGCAGGGCAACATTCGCGGGTGATCGCAGAGGAAATGGGCGTTACAAAATCAACCGTGCACAACTGGGTCTATAAGATGGGGTTGACGGACCGTACACGGAAACGGGTTGCTGAGTTCGATGAGATGCAGGCATTTGCTTATCTTGGGGAGCAAGGGCTGGTTCCGCGGACATGCGGACATTACCGGCGATTGTTTTTCGCACGGCGAGGGGGCGGCGAAATCTATTCGCCCGAATATTATAAAGAGAGCGAAATAGGGCGGCGCCAGAAGATTGGGGTATCGGACCTGACGAAGGAACGGAAAACAATTCCGAAAAATTGGAAGGGATTGTGTGCTAACCCGCTGGCAATAGAAAAACCATCGCCGCAGCTCGTGGCCGTCTGTGCCGAAGAGCCCAAGGATATCAATGTGATTGGTGAGGCGCGGCAGGCGGCTTGAAGCAGATATAGGCTTGTTTCGGGGTCACACATTGTGGGCTTTCGTCGAGCCGGTTCCACTGGATAAAAATCCGACTTAACCGCGCTGTTCGCGCAAAGCTATGCGAATCTTTGTGCATGCAGAACAAGCACGCAGCGATAGATCGCAGATTGTCTGATCCCGATTTCATGGCGCTTCTGATGTACAGAAGCATCGCCCTGAACATCGGGCTTTCCATTCTTTCGGGGGTGTTGGTGCTCCACGACTTATATGAGTGGACGCATCCTCCCACCCCAAAATATTTTTTCGTCGACGGCAAGAATCCGCCAAAACCGGTAAGGGCGCTCGATAGTCCTGTTGTGGATGACGCGGAGTTGCTGGATTGGACGGTGAAGGCGGTGCTGGCGCCGTACAATGTCAATTATCATGATTATCCGGTCCAGCTCAATACCGCGGGCCGGCGCTTTACCCCGAGTGGCTGGTCGTCCTTTGCGCATAGCTACATCAACGGCGGCAATTTCGAAGCGATGAAGAAAGCGATGCTGCTCTGCTATGCGCAGGCGCAGCGTTCGGCGGTCATTACCGAGGCGGCGACATTCCAAGGCGCGCTTTCCTACCGGGTGCAGGTGCCGATCGTGCAGACTTGCCAGAATTCTCAGCAGGCAAATACCCAGAAGTTGATGGTGACCGCGCTCGTGGTTCGCACGAACGCGGAGGACCATCCGGACGGGCTCGCGGTCGAGCAGCTCGTAGCGATGGTGAATTGAAAGGGCCGGCGATGTCATGGATCAGGAGTGCGGCGACCGCCGCAGTATTGGTTGGTATGGTTGGTCCATGCTTTGGGCAGGAGACTGCGAGCATTGCGCCGGGAGGCGGGGGAGTCCATCAGGGGCACTCGGCGTCAGCGACTGCGGCAAATATGATTCCGCTGACGCCGGACATGATCCGCGATCTTGGCAAACGGTTTGGCGAGAATAAGCGCGCGCAAGAAGAAGCGGCGACCGAGGTTGCGGCACCCGATAGCCGGCGGGTGAACGTGTCTTTTGTGCCGGGAGAAGCGGTAGGGATTGTTCATACGGTCAAGGGCTATCCGACGGCGATAGCGTTTTTCGACAAGACGGGGGAGCCGTGGCCGATTCTGTGGGACACAAACAGCAATCCGGCGGCGATCGCGGAGGGGGCAAATTGCAATGCCGGCCCTCATTCGGGGGGGCCGGCGGTAGCGGCGGTGGGATTTTATGTGTGTACCCCCGTCAAGGGGTCGAATGTGATCGAGGTCACGCCGATGTCCCTGCAGCCGCGCGGCGGTCTTGTTGTGACGTTGCAAGACGCGCCGAAGCCGTTGAGTTTCATGTTGATCGGCGGCGGCGGCAAATATGACGCGGATTTAAGCATTCAGGTGGCGGAGCGCGGGCCGAAGGCGAAAGCGTCCACGGTGGCGGCGCGCGCGCCGGATACGGCGGCGCCGTTCTTGACATCGATGCTGGATGGGGTGCCGCCGGCGGAAGCTATTCCCCTTTCCGTGAGCGGCGTGTCGCCTGATGATTTACGGGCCTGGCGGCTTGGCGATCGTGTGTATCTGCGGACGCGTCTTACGCTGGTATCGCCGGAGTGGGTTGGCTCCGAGAATGGCGAGGGAGGGCTCACAGTTTACGAGGTGCCATCGACGCCGGTTGTGCTGTTGTCGCATGCGGGGCGGACGGTCTCGGCATCGTTGAGGGAGGAATAGTCGTGAAGGATATATTGACTAAGCTGCGTGTGCTATGGGCGCGCAAAAGAATTCTGAATGAATCGACGCGTGGCGGCGCGGGCCGTCTTCTTGTGATCGCTTTGATTGGGTTCGGCATGATTGGCCTTGTCATCGCCGTTTCCATGAAGGGCTTTAAGGCGCCGGTCGAATCGCAGATAGCCAAAATGCCAGCAATTAATCCCTTGCCGGGGGGATTGCAGGGCGATCCGGCACAGGACGCGTTGTTGGTGAGACATTCGCAGGACGAGGCTGCGAAGGCCGCGCATAAGAATGAATCCTATACGCCGGCGATGCCGGCGAGCGTGCCTTTGAAGGTGGTGGAACCTGGGGCGGACGTAAAACCATCGGAGGTTCCGGCCGTGGCGGCCGAGGGTCAGGGCAAAGACATTGTGCTGGTCCAGGCGCCGCCGCCAGTGTTTGTGCCACCGGAGGAAACTGCGCGGATCGAGGAGGTGGCGGCACAGGGCGATGATCCGGAGATGAAGAGAGCGATGGCGGATATGTTTGCGCAGTGGCAGGGAGGGCCGCCGCGTACAGAGATGATTCAAGGTGATCTGCCGCGCACGAATGTCCAAGGAGCGAGTGTCAGTGGCTCGGCAGCCGGGCGCGATGGGTTGGAGGCGGCTCCAGCGCGGCGCGGGCAGCTGTTGGTGCCGGCCGGGCGCGGTATTTATGCACATACGATTGTTGCGGTTGATTCTGATACCAATGGCCCGATTATTCTCGAGGCAGATACAGGTCCTCTGGCGGGCGACAGAATGATCGGGATCTTTACGAAGAATGCGGGTGAGCGGCTGATCGTGCGGGTGAATTTGATTGAGCATCGCGGTCAGACGCTCGAAGCGCGGGGGCTTTTGATCGCGCCGGACACGATGGAGACGTCGGTCGCGACGAGCGTCGACCCGCATTTTGTTGAGCGGTGGGCGTTGCCGGCTGCCGCGGCCTTTATGTCAGGCCTTGGGCAGGCCGTGGCTTTGTCGAACTCGACGGTGCAGACGACGCCATATGGAGGGGTTATTCAAAGTTATGGTTCCCTGAATTTTCAAAAGCAGGCGGAAATTGCGGGCGGCACCGCGGCACAGCAGGTTGGGCAGACGTTGATGCAAGACATGCCGAAGGGGCCGACGGTGAAGCTGGCGGCAAATGCGGTCGTGGGGGTGATGTTTCTGTCGGACGTAACCTTACCCGCGCCGCTGGTAACGAAGTGATCCTCACGAAAGAGACCGCAGTCTGTTTGTTGAATGCGAGGCCGCGCCGGAAATACTGGCGAGGCCCGCTGAGGTCTTGAATTCTCTGTTTTCCAACGTCCCTTCGCCCGCTCTGGAACATTTGGCGGGACAGGCCGATCGCTTGCAATCCGGCCTTGGTGGTTTTGCATTCGCGGGCTCTCACGCGACTCTATGGGCTTATCCAGTCGATGGAGGATGGGAAGATGGAAGGTCGCGCGGCTGCAAATGTTGTGGATTTGGGTTTTGTCGGGGAGGCTGGCATCGTATCGGTGGGCCTCCCCGAAGAGCAAGAAAAAGTGTCACCGCTGGGAGTTTTGGTGGCCGAGCGCCGCGCGGTACCGGGGGCCAACATTGAAAGGACGCGCGGGAGGCTGGCGGCCGGTATCGGGGCGCTGGTATCGTCGTTGAGCGTAGCGAAACGGGCGAAAAGCGGAGAGGCTGAGAGCGCTGGAGTTTCCTCCGACGAAGCTTCGCCGGTCGTATCGTCCGAGGGAGAAGAAAGCGCCTCTGGCCTTACAGGGGAGGGCGCCGCTGCGCCGGCTAAATCGCCAAGCCCGAAGCGGAGTGCTCTGTTGGCGGCGTCGGTGTCGATTGTCGCATTGAGCGCGGCGGCCGGACTTGCCGTGTATCTCATGCCGTCCCATCACGCAGATCAAATGGCCGTGGTGAGCGGCAGACCAGGCACAGCGGCCGATCCATCAAAAGCAGAGGGGCCGGTCATGGCGCCGCTTGCCTCTCTTTCCACCGTGACGCCGCGCGAGGGATTGCAGGATCCGGTTGTGGTACTGCCGCGACCGGAAGACAAGGATGGGCTCGTTGCCGAGGTTGCCGCGCTTGGTCCAAGTTCGTCAAAGAACGATGGAATTGGCAAGGAAAGGAAGGGCGTGCGGGAGGTTGGTGTGGCTCCGGTGGCGGCGGCCGACTTGCCGAAAGAACCGCAGGCGCCTTTGGCTTTAACTCAGGCCGCACCGTTACAGCCCAATCAGCGGTATGAGTTGCCATCCAAGGCGGCTACGCGTGTGGCTGTGCCAGGGGCGGGAGGGACGTCTCAGACAGTTTCGATCATAGAAAAAGAGGCAACGCCTGGATTGGTTGCGGAGCCGGCGCCTGGGGAGGCAAGCGAGCCGGGGGTTAAGGAGAACAGGCTAGATGCGGGTAAGAAGGCGCTTGTTGAGGCGGTGCCGCCGGAGCAGGAGACCGTGGTCAGCGCTATGATCACGGAGTTGTCGACGGATATACACAAGATGAGCGAGCAGTTGGTGAAATTAAAAGTGGAGCAAAAGAAACTTGCGGACGCGACGGCAGGGAAGCTCGCCGATTTTGAACGCCGTCTCAATATTGGAGAGGCGCGCCGGGCGCTCGATGGAGCGAGTGCCGCGGTCGTTGAAGCATCATTGCCGGCGCAAACCGGGGAGACGGCCACGACGGTGTTGGCGCCAGCTCAGCCGCCCTCGCCGGCGCCCGTAAAGCATGCGGCTGCCAAGGTTGCTGACAAGACGGACAATGAGACGACTGAGAGTTCTTTGCATTACCGGGTGAGGGCGGCGTCGCCTGGTCTTGCGATGCTGGCGGCGATTGATCAGACCGGCGATGATAGGAAGCCTTTGCAAGTCGGAGTGGGGGGGCAGGTGCCTGGGTATGGGCGCGTCACCAAGATTGCGCAGCGCGGGCTTGCGTGGGTGGTGGAGACTGAGAAAGGCGAAATCCGCTAAGCCCGCTGAGAAGACAGGCTCTTGGCGCCATGAAGCGCCGGTGAGCGAGGCGGAGTTTGATCGGTTAGCGCGAGGCGATTAGCCGCCGCTGTGATGTAAGGCAGAGGCGGCGTGCGGAGTGGGCTCTTATGCAAGGCTTGGCGAATTTTACGAGCTTTCTTGGTTACGCAATCTCGATTTTCCTGCCGACATTCTGCTACCTCACGGCGCTTGGGCTGTTTTTGTTTGGCGGCTGGGGTTTATGGATGCAGGCGCGGCCTGAGAACCCATTCCTGGGGCGTCCCTGGGTTCCGTGGGTGTCATTGGTTTTATGTGGCGCTTTTGCCTCGTTCGACCAGGTGTTGACGATGGCGAATGCGTCGGCGGGCACGAACCTGAATGTAACGATCGCAGCGTTGACGAGCTATACGCCGCCGAATGCCGGGAATGTCTTAGGCACCACGCCGGGCACCGCCATTGTGAATGTGGTTCAGCTCTTTCAAGGGTTCTTTCAATCGTTTGGGGCGCTGGCCTGCTTTTTTGCGGTGTTGACATGGTGGGCCATTATTCATGGCCGGAGCAACCGCAGTCAGGGAGGCTGCGCGGTGCAGTTCGCGTTCGGGGTGATGCTGATCAACATCCTGACGATCACGCAATGGCTGGTTACGGAATTCACAGCCTAAAAGAATGTTTCTCGTTCGCGACTCTAGGAGACATGCTTTGACCGAGGGCGCGGTCATGTCGCGTTGGCCTCATGAATCGAAGGAGCGTGAACGTGAAACTTTTTTCTGACTTTAAAAAATGGGCCGCAGATGGATGGCGGCGGGTCGTCGTGGCAACGAAGAAAACCGTTGTGGCGGTATGTGTGGTCACTGTTGTTGCAGTGGCCAATATTGGTTTGGGTGTTGATGTTGCCTACGCGCAAGCGGCGGGGGGCACCATCGGTGCTCAGTTGCAGACTATGGCGCAGGAGTTTTCCACTGCGGGCGGCTTTACAGCATCGACGGCGATGTATGTGGCTGCGTTGATCTGCTTCGTCGGCGGTGCATGGTATCTGTGGCAATCGCGTCAGCCGGAAAACCGTGAGAGCG
>CAYTRB010000037.1:0-24752 GCA_964440215.1 uncultured Methylocapsa sp. | reverse complement strand
TTTGAGCAGGAGCCGGAACCGACCCTCGACCAAATGATCGGTTTTTGCCTTACGGCACTGACCAGGCAGACTGCCTAACCCGGCAGACGGCAGGACGACAAGTAGCGTTTTACCACCACAGAATCAGTCAGACGCCACGAGGACCCGTG
Source organism: uncultured Methylocapsa sp. (assembly GCA_964440215.1). Taxonomy (GTDB): domain Bacteria; phylum Pseudomonadota; class Alphaproteobacteria; order Rhizobiales; family Beijerinckiaceae; genus Methylocapsa. Next base: position 24,603 of record CAYTRB010000037.1, on the reverse strand, counting down.
GAGTTGAACTGGTTTTGTGCCCTGACCAGCCACATTTTCTAGATCAAAGGGCGCCTCCGCCCTTGCCGAGGGCGGACAAGACTGACAGTCTCGATCGGTCCGCTATCGTAGAGACAACTCCTAGAGCACATCTCTATCAAAAAAGTTCATCGACTTTTCTGATAAGGGCGTGCTCCGAATTCTTGGAATCACAGCGATTCCTTTTCGATCAGGAGATTCTCCTTGGAGCGTCAGTACCAAAGACCACGATCCCTTCAAATTTGATCGCTCAGGCTCTCTATTTCCGTGTTTTCCACACGATCTTATCCCGAATTTTGCACTTTACTGATGCTCGTGCTCTAATTCTCAGCCGCTTTTGCCGGCTCTTGTCCGCACCAGAATGCCAGGTTCCGGAAGGACTAATAGGTTTTATCAATCCGTATATGCACCAAGCGGCTCCGCGCCGATCAAAAAATATATAATATATTCCGTCAGATGACATGACTGCTTGCGGTCCGGAACGCTATAAGGGAGCTCTGGGGCAAGTCACCATCCGGAGGAGAAATTGGGACTTGAACATGCCGGTAAGCTGCCCGCGCCGGCTGGGAAAACCACCCAAAAACGGCTGCATAAGCTTGCCCTCGGCATTGAGCGTATCGGCCTTGTCTCTTTGCATTTTCCTTTAGCCGTCGCTATTGTCGCAGTACTTCTCACAATCGCCGCGGGTTTTGGCGTCACCAGGCTCAAAGTTGACGATTCTCTGAGCCAATTGTTTCGTTCCGACACACCGGAATTCAAGCAATACGAGGAAGTGACGCGGCGATTTCCGTCGAGCGAATTCGATGTGCTCGTCGTCATCGAAGGCAAGAGGCTGCTTGATCGCGAATCGGTTGAAAAGCTCAGGGATCTCATCACCGACTTGCAGTTGATCGATGGCACACGCGGCCTGATTTCGATTTTCTCGGCCCGCCAACCGCCACGCAATGACGAAATTCCGGCGCCTCTGTTTCCCGATCCGCTGCCTGAAGGGCCTGCTTACCAAGCGCTTATCCACAGCGTCACGGAAAATGAGATTATCCGCGGCAAGCTTTTGTCGGAGGATGACCAGCTCACCCTGGTCGTTCTCGCGCTTGACCCATCCGTCGTCGAAAGCAACAGGCTGAGCGATACTGTCGGTGAGATCCGCAACACGATGGGCGAGGACCTCGCCGGGATTGGTCTTAATGCACAGCTTTCCGGCGTTCCGGTCATGCAGCTCGAGATCCGCAATGCGGTCGAGCGAGATCGATTGGTCTACAATTTGGCTGGATTCACCGCCGGGTGCCTCATTGCAATTTTCTTTTTCCGTCGCGTTTCATTCATGGTCATTGCGGCCGGTCCGCCGCTGCTTGCCATCTTGCTCGCGCTTGGAGCACTCGGCTGGTTAGATTTCCGCCTCAACATGTTCCTCAACGTGATGACGCCGCTCATCATGGTGATCAGCTTTTCCGATAGCATGCAGCTGACCTTCGCCACGCGCGACCGCCTGCTCGCTGGCCAAGACAAATACGAGGCCTTGAAAAATGCGATTTTGATTGTCGGGCCGGCCTGCGTTTTAACCCATGCGACGGCGGCTATTTCCTTCACGGCGTTGCTTTTTTCCGAATCGGAGCTGATCCGGAGTTTTGGCGAAGCGGGAGTCATCGCGACCATCATTGCACTTGCTGCCGTATTGATTTTGATGCCGCTTCTTGGTGTCCTTTTGTTGCGCAAGGAGAACGCTTTTGCGGCCGCGGTCGGCGGTTCGGATCTCGGGGTCGATGCGTTACGCCGGTTTTGTGGTTTTATCGCCGTCCGCATGGTTCGCCGTCCCGCTCTTTATAGTCTCGTTGGCTTCATTGTGGTCGCCGGGCTTGGCCTCATATATGCCAACCTTGAGCCGAGATACCGGCTCGCCGATCAAGTGCCGGATCGGCAGCAGGCGGTGGCGGCGAGCCACCTTCTCGACACCAAACTTACGGGCGCCAATCCGGTCGATGTGCTTATCGAATTTCCAAAGGGGACATCGCTGTATGCGCCAGAAACGCTCGCCGTAATCGCGGAGATCCATTCTCTTCTCGAGCAACAGGCCGGCGTCGGCAATGTCTGGTCGCTCGAGACGTTGCGGCGCTGGCTCATCGCTGCGGGCGAGCGAGACGTCGATACCTTGAAACAATATGTCGGTATGCTTCCGGTGCATTTGACACGGCGCTTCATTTCGGCCGGTCAAGACGCCGTTGTCGTCTCGGGCCGCGTTCCGGACGCCGACGCGAGCCAACTCCTACCCATCGTCGATGCGCTGGGTACAGCGCTTGCCGGAGTCCGCGCGCGGCACCCTGGATACAGCATTTCCGTGACAGGTCTTGCGGTGATCTCCGCGCGAAACAGCGCCAATATGATCGAAAAGTTGAATCGCGGCTTGACGGTTGAGTTCGGGTTCGTTGCCGTTTTTATTGGTGCCGTGTTCCGTTCGTTTGCCGTGATGCTCTCAGCGATTTTACCTGGGATTTTCCCCGTCGTCGCCTCGGGGGCAATCCTGCTTGCGACGGGACAAGGTCTGCAGTTCGCAAGTGTGGTGGCATTGATCGTATCGTTCGGATTGGGTTTGAGCGCGACGATCCATTTTCTCAATCGGTTGCGCATTGAAGACGATCCAGCCAAGGATCCGGGCGTTGCTGTCGAGCGGGCGACCGTTCTTGTCGGTCCTGCCCTCATTCTGACTTCAGTGGTGCTTGCCTGCGGACTGGCGGTGACGGTCTTTTCCAGCTTGCCGTCGCTGCGCCTTTTTGGCTGGCTGAGCGCTTTCGCCATGCTCGCGGCACTGGCCGCCGACCTCTTTATTTTGCGGCCAACGGCGACCTGTCTCTACCGGCTTTCCCGCCGCATCACAGCATGGCGCCAGAGCTGGCGAGCAGCCGATCGGTAAGGAAACCCCGGCAGACCCCGATCATTTGCGCAAAGCGATCGACACGGCCGCAACATCCGTGCTGCCTTGCGGCATGATCGTCACCGATTGTTTGTCGCCATGGGTCCGAACGTCGAGATGGGCCGTGAAGCCGCCTCCAGCGACATTTGCCACGATGTCGGAACCGCTGGCGTGACCAGAAATATTTCCAGAAACACCGCGGGTCGCCTCGCTCCAGGAACCGGAAAGCGCGCCGCCTTCGGCCGTGACATTGCTGCTGATTTCCAGCCGGTAGCTATCGCTTGCGCAGCGCAAAGTTTGCTGAACTGCTCTGCCGCTTGCGTTAACCGCATAGGTTGCTTTGCAGCGAATCCGTTCGGCAGCGCCATTCGTCATAGTGATGGTGCCCGAACCCGACCAATGTCCGGATAATCCGAGAAATGGGCTCTCGGACCCGGGATCTGCATGAACTTGCGACGAAAGGAACAAAATCCCGCATGCGAACATCGTCAGTTTGGGCCGGAAAGCATGAGATTCCAAAAAAAATACGGGCATCAATGTCATCCTTCCAAAATGCCAATTGTGCGCCAAATCGGCTTTGGCTTAATCCTAATTCATCTAATAAACACTAAAGTTTCTCAGTTCGTTGCATGGATTGAGGTCAATATTCGCTAGGCGGCCCCGTTTCAGCTAATAATTAAGACGCGAAACGGCTTTTCGACTGCGTGAGCCCGAGCCCAATAATCGCGGCCGACAACAAGACGACCCCCGGGCCTGAGAGGTAAGCGCTGATGAAAGCCAGGATCATCAGTGTGACGAGGCAGGCGCCCGCCACTGCGGCGTAGAATGAGTCGCGGCCCCGGTGTGAAGCGCCGTGCAGCAACTGAAACGCAGCAAATGATGCCGCCAGGACGGCAAACCAAAGCATCACCTTGCCCATCTCGATCGAAAGCAATGCCGCAGATGTAACGGCTTGGGTGTTCCTTGAATCGGCGTTACTCGATTGATAGATTGGCAATAAATCGCCGAAGGTGCCAGCTCCGTCTCCGAAAAATGGAGCATCGTTAAGGATGCGCTGGCTCAGTTCGATGGTGGCCGGGTCTTTTTTGACGAAGGCGAAACGCGGGTCCTGGTCGCTCGCGGCGACCGTCACCAAGGTCGCGGCAAAGACAGCCGCGGTAATGCCAATCGCGGCAGCGCCCAAACGGCCGAGGGCCCAGCGGCGAATGGCCACCACAGCGATGAAGGTAAGCAACCCAGCGCCCGCCGCAATGATCAGCGATCCCGATCTCGTCATCGCGATGGCGCTCGTGCAGATAACAAAACTCGTCAGAGCAGCAAACGAAGCGAAAAGAAATTTCCTTTTGGCGTGGACGGTAAAGGCGCCGCGTGTCTCGTGACGCTCGAAAACGAGGAGTCCGCTGGCAGCCGACAAAGGTACGCCGAGGCAGGCGATGTCGAGCGCTGCTTCGCGATGCGCCAAAATGGTGATACCAAATAAATCTTGCAATAAAAGATCCTGCAAGAGGGAGGCAAAGGAAATGACAGCCGCTGCAGCGGTTATGCCGATTAAGACCGATTCGGCTCGCTCGCGATTGATCGCGACAGCTGCCGTCAGCAAAACCATACCGGCAGCCGAGAGGTAATGCACAAGGGCGATCGCCGTTGCTCCGATATTGACACTGATGCTTCCGGTAATCCCGCTCCGGAAGCCAGGACTCACGCTCTTCCAGACCGGATGCGCCAAAAATGGCAGCGGCAATAGCTGAATGATCATCAAGACCGCCGGAAAAATGGCGACGAGGACAAAGGGGCGCGACAGCACCTCGGACAAATGCTGCGCTTCGCGTAAAGGCAAATTGACCGAAACGAGAATAAGACCGGCCGCGAGCAGGAACGTAATGAGATAGGGAAGAAGAGATCCATCCAGCGTAACGATCACCGGACAAAGCCCAAGAAGGCCGAGGAGGAGGATGAGCGCTGAGGACATGTGATTTGATATGGTCTGGAAGCAAAAGAATCGAGTTTAATGATCACGTTCATACAGGACATTCATCTGCAAGTCACGATGCGTTTCAAGCCGTTAGGTGGCTACGGGTTCGCTTGTTTGCGTCTGCGCGAACCATCGATACACTTCGCGAATGCCTACTTCGAGGCTGGTTTTCGGCCGCCAGCCGAGCGCCGCCAATCGGCTTGAATCCATCAGTTTGCGTGGCGTGCCATCCGGCTTGCTGGCATCGAAAACGAGTTTGCCTTCGAATCCGGTGACACGGCCAATCATCTCGGCAAGCTGGCGGATGCTGACGTCGGAGCCGGCGCCGCAATTAATTGGTTCGCTTCCGTCATAGCGATCCATCAGAAATACCACAGCATCGGCCAAATCATCGACGTAGAGAAACTCACGCAAGGGGGTTCCGGTGCCCCAGACGACAACCTCCGTTTTACCGGCGGCCTTGGCCGCGTGGAATTTGCGGATAAGGGCCGGCAAGACATGGCTCGTCGAAAGATCGAAATTGTCGTTTAGACCGTAGAGATTGCATGGCATGACCGAGATATAGTGTCGGCCATACTGGCGCCGGTATGCCTGACACAGTTTGATACCGGCGATTTTCGCAACGGCGTACCATTCGTTGGTTGGCTCGAGCGGCCCGGTCAACAGCGCATCTTCCTTGATCGGCTGCGGCGCGAATTTCGGATAGATGCAGGACGATCCAAGAAAGACGAGCTGCTCGACATCGGCCTGATGCGCGGCTTGAATGACATTCGTCTCAATCACGAGATTATCGAAGAGGAAATCCGCCGGGTAAGAGTCATTGGCAAGGATTCCGCCGACCTTAGCGGCCGCGAGGATGATCACCTCTGGCTTGGCTCGCGCCACCCATTTGCGGACCGCGTCCTGCTCGCGCAGATCGACATCGCGACGGTCTACCGTCAGGATTTCCACGTCTTCGCCCGCAAGCCGGCGCACGATCGCCGAGCCAACCATGCCCCGGTGGCCAGCGACCCAGATTCGCCGCTTGTGCCTGACCCCCGTCGAAAGCTGATCCATGCAACGCTCCTTACACCCGGCCGCGCTTCTTCATGACAATCAAGTCGCCCGCGACCATTTCCGATACGAGGTGTGGAAAATCGATCGTGTGTTTCCAGCCCAGTTTCTTGAGCGCCTTGCGGGGATCGCCGAGAAGGAGATCGACCTCCGTCGGACGAAAATAACGCGGATCGATCTCGACCAGTATGCGGCCGCTTTTTTTGTCGAAACCGCGCTCTTCGACTCCGGCTCCTTTCCACCCAATTTCGATGCCAAGCTCGGCGAAGGCGCGTTCGACGAATTCCCGCACGGTATGGGTTTCTCCCGTCGCCAAGACATAATCATCCGGCTCGGGTTGCTGCAGAATCCGCCACATGCCCTCGACGTAATCGCGTGCGTGGCCCCAATCCCGCTTGGCATCGAGGTTGCCCAAAAACAGCCGATCCTGAAAACCCAAGTGGATTGCCGCGACCGCGCGGGTGATTTTTCGTGTGACAAAGGTTTCAGCCCTGGTCGGACCTTCATGATTAAACAGGATTCCATTCGAAGCGTGCAACCCATAGGCTTCGCGATAATTGATCGTGATCCAGTATGCGTAGAGTTTTGCGGCGGCGTAGGGCGAGCGGGGATAAAAAGGCGTCTCCTCATTTTGCGGGACCGCCTGCACCTTTCCATAAAGCTCCGATGTCGACGCCTGATAGAAACGCGTTCTCTGCTCAAGGCGCAGGATGCGGATCGCTTCAAGAAGGCGGAGCGTGCCAAGCGCGTCCGCATTTGCTGTATATTCCGGCGTCTCGAAACTGACCTGGACGTGGCTTTGCGCAGCAAGGTTGTAAATTTCGTCTGGCTGAACCTCCTGCACGATACGAATGAGGTTCGTTGAATCGGTGAGGTCGCCATAATGCATCAAAAAGTCGCCGACGTTCTCATGCGGATCATGATATAAATGATCGACCCGGTCGGTATTGATTAACGATGACCGCCGCTTCACGCCATGAACCAAGTAGTTTTTGGACAGAAGGAGTTCGGCGAGATAGGCGCCATCTTGGCCGGTAATGCCCGTAATCAAAGCAACTTTTTTCGATGCCATGCGAAACAAAACCTCAAAATCGTGCTCCTGCAGGAGCGGATGGGGTACAGATAATTATATTACTGTTTGTTATATTAATACATCGCTAGACCATGAACGCTCCAGGCTCGATCGCTCATGATCTCCAATCTTTTAGATTATTTCGAATGATCTGAGCCAAAAGCTTTGCGACGTTTTAGGCTCAGGTTCTCCATCCAAGCTCTCTATCCAAAATCTATATCAATGCAACGCTAACATTAAAGCAATATTCAAACCCGACCAAAACGCCGCGGAATTATAACGTTTCCCGCGCGGGCAGGCTCGAAACCGGGTTGGCGACGACGAATTCGCGCTCGTTCCCGCTCAGTTCTCGCCTTGCGCTTGGGCGACCGAGACCGCGGTCATATTGATGATGCCGCGCACGGTCACCGAAGGCGTCAGAATGTGGGCGGGCTTGGCGGTGCCAAGAAGAATTGGGCCGACCGGCAACGTGTCGGCCATGATTGTTGTCATCGTATAGGCAATATTGGCAGCATCGAGATTGGGCATGACAAGAACATTCGCCTCGCCTTTCAGACCAGAGGATGGCAGCACAAGGTCGCGCATCGCTTGCGACAAAGCGGTATTGGCCTGCATCTCTCCATCGACCTCAAGATCCGGCGCGCGCTCGCGCAAGATTTCCAGTGCGTCACGCATCTTAACAGCCGACGGCGTGTCATCCGAACCGAAATCCGAATGCGACACGAGAGCGATTTTCGGCACGATACCGAACCGCCGGACATGGGCGGCGCACATTAGCGCCATTTCCGCGATCTCGGAGGCGGAGGGATCGTGCCGGACATGCGTGTCGGCGATAAAAAAGGGGCCCTTATTGGTGATCATCAAGCACATCGCGGAAAGATCGGTCGCGCCAGGAACAAGCCCGATGATGTCCTTGATGTAAGGCAAATGAGGATTGAAACGCCCGTCGAGGCCGCAAATCATCGCGTCGGCGTCGCCACGCTTCACTGCTATCGCCGCGATCACCGTTGAATTCGTCCGCACCAAGGCGCGCGCCGCCTTGGGTGTAATCCCATGCCGCCCGGCCGACTCAAGACAGGTCTCGACATAGTCGCGATAGCGTGCATCGTGACCGGGATCGATAAGTTCGAAGTCCTTTCCAGAGCGTACAGAGAGCCCAAACCGCTCTATGCGGGCCTCGATCACGTCCGGACGGCCGACGAGAATTGGTTTGGCGATCCCTTCCTCGACAACGGTTTGGGTTGCGCGCAGCACCCGTTCATCCTCGCCCTCCGCGTAAATTACCCGCATCGGGCATGCTTTGGCGGCTTGAATCACGGGCTTCATGACGAAGCCCGAACGGAACACAAAACGCGACAATGTTTCTTCATAAAGTGCAAAATCAGGGATCGGCCGATTCGCGATCCCTGAGTCCATCGCAGCCCTTGCCACTGCCGGCGCGATGCGCAGTATCAAGCGCGGGTCGAACGGCGATGGAATGAGACTATTCTTGCCGTAATGGCGCGCCTCGCCTCCATAGGCCCTGGCGACCACATCGGACGGCGGCTCATGCGCCAACTGCGCGATCGCGCGGGTCGCGGCGAGCTTCATTGCTTCGTTGATCCCCGTTGCCCCAACATCGAGAGCGCCGCGAAAAATATAGGGAAAGCAGAGAACGTTGTTTACCTGATTGGGGAAATCGGACCGTCCGGTGCAAATCAGGGCGTCCGGCCGCGCCGCGGACGCAACTCCAGGCTCGATTTCCGGCGTGGGATTGGCCAGCGCCATGACCAGCGGCCGTTCGGCCATCGCCTTGATCATCTCCGGCGTCGCAACACCGCCTGCCGAAAGCCCGAGAAAAATATCGGCGCCGCCGATGACCTCCTTGAGTGTCCGCGCAGCGGTGTCCTGGGCATAGATCTCCACCTGACTATTCATCAGGGCTTTGCGGCCGCGATAAACGGCACCTTCGATGTCGGTGACGAAAATGTTCTCCCGCTTGGCGCCGAGAACGACCAGGAAATCGAGGCAAGCGAGCGCGGCCGCGCCAGCGCCGGATGTTACGATCTTGACGGAGCTGAGCGTTTTGCCAGTGATCTCCATGGCATTGAGGACCGCCGCGCCGACAATGATCGCGGTGCCGTGCTGATCATCGTGAAACACCGGAATCGCCATGCGTTCGCGCAGCTTGCGTTCGACCTCGAAACATTCTGGCGCCTTGATATCCTCGAGATTGATGCCGCCAAAAGTTGGCTCCAGCGCGGCCACGATATCGACCAGGCGGTCGACATCGGTCTCTGCGATCTCGATATCAAAAACGTCGATCCCGGCGAATTTCTTGAAGAGAACCGCCTTGCCTTCCATCACGGGTTTGCCGGCCAGCGGACCGATGTTGCCTAGGCCCAAGACTGCGGTGCCGTTGGTCACCACTGCAACGAGATTTTGCCGGATCGTGAGTTCGGCGGCTGCGCGAGGATCGGCGGCGATCGCGAGGCATGCGGCGGCGACCCCTGGCGAATAGGCAAGCGAGAGATCATACTGCGTTCCAAGCGGCTTGGTCGCGACGATCTCGAATTTGCCGGGGCGAGGCGAACGATGGTAGAGGAGCGCGCTCGACGTCAAATCGGCGCTGATGGGATCGGCCATGAACCAGCTTTCTATTAAAATATAACGCACGGGATAGCTGGACCCCGCGCCGATGTCCACTTTCGCGAAGCGCGAGGTTGACGCGCCTGCGCGCCTCTGGATTACGACAGACGGATGAGACAAAGCCAATCCATGGCCGCCAGCGAAGCAAGCCGTATCGAAATCGTCCATGACGTGGCGGGCCTCCGAGCGAGGCTTGCGGAATGGCGGCGCGCGGGCGAGACGATCGGCCTCGTGCCGACCATGGGTGCGCTTCATGCCGGTCATATTTCCCTTGTCGATGACGCCAAAAAACAGGCAGGCAAGGTCGTTTTGTCGATTTTCGTTAATCCAACACAGTTCGCGCCGGGGGAAGATTTCGGCGCCTATCCGCGCTCTCTCGAGGCGGATGTGGCCAAATTTGCCTTTGCCGGGGGCGATTTGGTTTTCGCGCCCGCAACCGCGCAAATCTATCCGCCCGGCTTTGCGACCACGCTTTCTGTGGCAGGTCCGGCTGCCGCCGGACTTGAGGACCGGTTCCGGCCGGCGCATTTTGCCGGTGTCGCAACCATCGTGGCGAAGCTCCTCAACCAGAGCCGGCCAGACGTCGCGATCTTCGGAGAGAAAGACTATCAGCAGTTAAAAGTCGTGACCCAAATGGTCCGCGATCTCGATTTCGAGACCAGGATTGCCGGCGCGCCGACGGTACGGGAGCCTGACGGATTGGCGCTCTCGTCGCGCAATGTCTATTTGTCTGCAAAAGAGCGCGCCGTTGCGCCATCTCTGTATGCGGCGCTTCGCCGGTGTGCCCGCGACATCCGTGAAGGGGTCACGATCCAGACCGCTCTCGATGCCGCCCGGAAAACTGTCGCGGCGGCTGGATTCGTCACGGATTATCTCGAAGCGCGTCATGCGGAAACTTTGGCGCCGGTCGCTTCACGCGAGGGAGGGCCGGTCCGGCTTCTCGTTGCGGCGAAACTGGGAAAAACCCGGCTCATCGACAACATCGCGGTTTAGATCCGCAATGGACCACCCGCTCAAGTCGCGTTTTTCGGCCGATGCCGAAAAATATGGTTGGCATTGCGTTTAAATTTCCGCAGTGGATGCAAGCGGACGGTTGATCGTCCATCATACTTGCCCGTCGCCCATGCCGTCTTCAAGCGGGCGGGATCAAATCCCTGTTCAAAGCGTCCCACCGCCAGAGGCGATCGTTGGTCAACTCCGTGCCTCCCCACCACCGACGGATCGGATTGTGCCTGGAGAAGTCGTCTTTCTCTTCCACGAAAGCTCGCCCGAGTTCGGAAAGCGCCAGTTTACTCTCCCTGTATCGCAGGAAGCGCTGACTGTCGTTGTGCATATCGAGGTCGAACGGCCCCTCATCGAGGCCCAGAACGGCCGGGGCCGGACAATGCGCCAGCCGGCCCAGCATCAGCCCCACTTCCCAGTAACCGAAGATCCGCAGATGGTTAGCACGCTTGTCACCCGGGAAGATATGCTGGGCAAGCACATCGCCCGGAGAAATCAGTTTCAGCACCATCATCTCCGTCGCCCCGAGCGCCGTCCTAGCTGCGGGCAATTCGTCTAGTAGCTCCAAAACCGACTGCCGGAGATAGGGGAGAGCCCCAAGATCCTCTCTCAATAGGTCGAGCCACGCCTCCGGAGTTGGCTGCCGGAACGCGCGCCATGCGCGTTCGGCCGTTTCCAGGTGATGGATGTCGACCATTTGGGCAGGCCGCTTCCAGGCCCTGATCTCTGGGCCACTCCGCCCACCGATCCCAATATCCGCCTGAAACAGCATAAGCTTATTGAGGATCTCCGCGTGAGGACGCAGGAAATCGAGTAGTTGAAGAAGCACCAGTTGCGCGTTGGGATCAGGGTCTGCCCACAATACTCTCATAGTCCTTGCACATGTCGATCAGTCCAGGCCGGTTCCGTCCAAGGCGTTCCGCTTCCCCGAATGCCTATCCAGTTCTGCCAATGATGGAGGACGTCAGAATCCACGTGGTAAGCCGGTCCGAAGAAGGCTTCGGTTTCATCCGCCGTAGGCGGGTGGCCGCAAACAAGCCTTTGCGCTTGTGCGACGATCCTGTCGGCGATCTGTGCGTGCCTAAGACTTCCTGCACCCGAAAAGTTGGTTGTGATAATGAGGCGTTTCATGGACGTCTCCGCTCGATCGACGATGATTTCTATGTGTCGATCTTGCCGCCCTTTGTCTCGACGGCCAAGACGGCAATAGTAAAGTATGCGCGGCAAAACGTGACCCTGCTGCCGCCTTTGGGTCTGAAGCAGAAATCCTAGCTGACCCGCAGCCAAAAACATGCCAAGCTTGATCTGCCGCTAGTCCTTGAGCCGCTATCATGTTTTCCGTGCTTCGTTCCCTCACGCCCAAACAGCGCAGCGCGGTCTTGGCGAGCTATCTCGGCTGGACGCTCGATGCTTTCGATTTCTTCATTCTCGTCTTCGTCATGGACGACATCGCTAAAGAATTCGGCACCGATGTGAAGGACGTGACCTTCGCGATCTTCCTGACTTTGGCGGCAAGACCGTTAGGCGCCCTTGTCTTTGGCCTCGCCGCCGATCGCTTTGGCCGAAGGCCAGTGCTGATGATCGATATTCTTTGCTTTACGGTGCTCGAATTCGCCTCCGGCTTAGCCCCGAGCCTTGGTATTTTCCTCATCCTTCGCACCCTCTTTGGCGTGGCCATGGGAGGCGAATGGGGAGTCGGCGCCTCGCTCGCGATGGAAACAATTCCGCCTCAAACGCGGGGCGCCGTGTCAGGGCTTTTGCAAACCGGCTATCCGAGCGGCTACCTTCTCGCCTCGATCACTTATTTCGCCCTTTACGGCACGATCGGCTGGCGAGGCATGTTCATGGTGGGTGCGCTGCCGGCGCTTCTTGTCGTCTATATTCGCGGAAAGGTTGAGGAATCACCGGCATTCTTGGCTCGTGCCACGGCCCGGCAAGACGCAGGTATCATCGAAATGCTGCGCGGTAATGCCGGACGCTTCCTCTATGTAGTTTTGCTCATGACGGCTTTCAATTTCTTCAGCCATGGCACGCAAGACCTCTACCCGACCTTTCTGCGACAGCAACATCATTTCCCGCCGCAGACCGTCGGTCTCATCGCGATTGTCTACAATCTAGGCGCGATCCTCGGCGGACTGACGTTTGGCGTGTTGTCGGAGCGAATCGGGCGCCGCCGGGGCATCGTGATCGCGGCGCTGAGTTCGCTTCTTGTCATTCCGCTTTGGGCCTATGGCACAAGCCCCGTTCTGCTCGCCACCGGCGCTTTCTTTATGCAGTTTGCAGTCCAGGGCGCCTGGGGCATTGTGCCCGTGCATCTCAACGAGCTGTCGCCTCACGAAGTGCGCGGGACATTCCCGGGGTTTGCCTATCAGATTGGCAATTTGCTCGCATCAGTGAACGCCACACTTCAGGCGTCCATTGCTGAGGCAAATGGCGGAAATTATGCCTTTGCGCTGGCTCTCGTCGCCGCGCTTGTCGCGCTGGTGCTTGCCTGCCTCACGGCGTTCGGCAGCGAAGCGCAAGGCGTCAAATTTCCCGGCTGCCCGGAAAATCCGGCGAACGGTTAGGTGCGGTCATGGCCAGCGGACAAAAGATCGTTCTGGTGACGATCAGTGGCAGAGTCCAGGGTGTCGGCTACCGCGCCTGGACACAAATAGAAGCGATGTCACGAGGGGTTACAGGTTGGGTTAGAAACCGTTTGAATGGCGATGTCGAAGCTCTTTTCGCGGGTCCGCCGGAAATTGTCGACGCCTTTTGCGCGGCCTGTTGGCGTGGCCCTCAACACGCGCGGGTCGACAAGGTGGAAGTCACGGACGTCGGCGAGGCGGCGCTTGCGGAGCCAGGCTCCGGGGCGCGGTTTCGCCAGGCCGCCACGCTTTGAAGCAAGTTTGTTTACCGCGTGATGGGATCAAGGTGAAGTGGTTCCTCAGTTTGCGAAGGCTCATTGGGGCTTCCGCCGGGCAGAAACGCGTCGAAAGCCGACCAGAACAGCTCACGAAACTCATCGCGTTCCATCAGGATTTCGTGGCGTGCGTTTGCCAATGTGATGCATTTCCCCGCCTTGAGGCGGCTCGCGAATTGCTCTGCCGCGGCCGTATCGACCAGCCGATCGGCGCCCGCCGCCATGATCGAAACCGGGGTCAAAATACGGCGCGGGTATTCGACATCCTCAAAGCGCCCCATGAGATGGAAAGCGGCGTTGATCCAGCCAATCGTCGGGTCGCCGATGGCCAGTCCAGGCACCGCTTCGATGATCGCCGCCCCGCGGGCATGGCGTTTTGGATCGGACGTCAGGACATTGCCGTCGAAATTCAATGACATATAGGGAATCGGGCCGCCGCCCGGTACGAACCAACGGCCAAGTCCGAGAATGACCAGCGTCTTGGCAAGAATCCGCACCGCAGAAGCGAAGCGCAGCCCGTAAACATCAATCATCGGCGAGGTCAATACCATGCGCGCGAATGGCAAACGGCCGGCGTGCGCCATTGCAAGTGCGACTGCCCCGCCCATGGAATGGCCGAGCGCGAACCAGGGCGGCCGGCAGTAAGGTTCGAGGACCTGTTCAACCAAAGCGTCGAGATCGCGCTCATAGGCACCGAAATCCCCAACATGGCCTTTGCGGGGATTGCCCGCGAGGCGGCCGGAGAATCCTTGCCCGCGCCAATCCAGGATCGCGACATCGAAATTCCGGCTTAGCAATTCGCCGATCACCTCAAAGTATTTCTCGATGAATTCTGCGCGTCCTGGCAAAATTGCGATGGTTCCGGCGCAATTTGCGCCGCAACTCCAGCGCGCCGCCCGCAGAGTCCATTTGTCTCGCGTCGTGATTGCGGAGACGATGGCGCCTGGAGGCGCCGGATTTTCCAAAATCGGACAGAGTTTCATCGCGAAATTTCGATGCTCCTGAGCTTGCGCTGGCGGAATTTCAATCTTCGGCATCCGTCTGCGCCAGGAGATATAACGGCAGAATTTTTGCCTGTCTCGCACCTCTTGCAAAGACAAACCCTATCCCCACATCAAACAAGCGCGGGCCGTTTCAGGACGCGCGAGCGGAGTTAAGCCTCTGGCGCAGCAGGGAAATTGCTGGCTGATGTTTGGCGCTGCTAGGTAACCGTGTTTGGTGCAACACCTCTACTCGCTTCATTCAAGGAGGATAGTGAGATGCGTCAGTTTGATCTTTCTCCCCTTTATCGCTCGACCATCGGGTTCGACCGCTTGTTCAATATGATTGATCAGGCCGCAGGGCTCGAAGCCGTGCCAAGCTACCCGCCCTATAATATCGAACGCACTGGCGAAAACGCCTACCGGATATCGGTGGCGGTCGCGGGCTTCGCTGCGGCGGATCTTACGCTCGAAACCAAGGAAAACACTCTCGCCATTCGTGGTTCGCGCGAGCGCGAGACCGAGACCGAGACCGAAATGGCGAAGACGGAAGTGCTTTATCAAGGAATTGCCGCCCGCTCGTTCGAGCGCCGCTTCCAACTTGCGGATCACGTCCATGTGACGGGGGCTAGCCTTGAAAACGGTTTGCTGCATGTCGATCTATTGCGTGAACTCCCCGAGGCGCAGAAACCTCGCCAGATCCCTATTGCAACCGAGGGCGCAAAACCCGCGGTCGCAACATCAAAGGCAGCGTAACCCCCGCGCGGCAGGTGGCCCTCCCGGACCCCGCTCGGCGGTAAGGGGCGTCTCGTGCGAGACGCCCTTTTTTCGCCCCGATTTTTGAACGCTCGAACCGGCGGCGGCTTCGCATCATTTCAATCAAATGCGTTCGCATCCCGCGCGCATGGCAAGCGTCAGGAAATCGTCCACGTCGGAAGGAAGTGTCGCAAAGGACGTCACCAGCCGGACGAAAACTTCATCTTTACCCGGCGGCGCGCAGACAGGGCAGGAGTCGCGAAATCTCCAATTGTAATAATGGGCTCCGCCCGCTGTCAGCGCCGTTTCGATCACACCTGGGAGAATTGCAAAAATTTCATTCGCCTGGCAGGGCCAAGGCATACGAACGCCTGGGACTTTGGCCAAGCCTTGGGCGAGCCGTCTCGCATGATGATTCGCGCGAGCCGCGAGATCAAGCCAATGGCCGTTCTCGAGGTAGGCGGTCATTTGCGCGCCGAGAAAGCGTCCTTTCGATAAGGTATGCCCGCTGCGTTTGCGCTGATAAGGCAGGCACACGGCTTTCAAGGGATCGAAAAAGATTACCGCCTCACAGGCGAGTGCGCCATTCTTCGTGGCGCCGAACGACAGAATGTCGATACCTGCCTTCCAGCTCATCTCGGCTGGCGTACATTGAAGGGAAACGAGGGCATTGGCGAAACGGGCGCCGTCCATATGGACCATGAGGCCGGCATCATGAGCGACTGCGGTGAGTTTAGCCAGCTCTTCACATGTGTAAATCGTCCCGCTTTCGGTGACTTGGGAGAGCGACAAGGCGGCTGGCTGGACCTGCTTTTCGAGTCCGCGGGGGAAATCCGCGAGCACCGATTTCAAATCCGCTGGCGCTATCTTGCCCGCGCGGCCGGCAATGCCGATGAGCTTGGCGCCTCCTGTGAACATTTCCGGCGCGCCGCACTCATCTTCCATGACATGAGCTTGGGAGTGGCAGAAGATCGCACCGAACGGCGGGGTAACGGCGCCAAGCGCAAGCGCGTTGGCGGCAGTTCCCGTGTTGACCAGAAAACTCGCGATCTCTCGTTCGAAGACGTCATCGAGAAGCTGGGCGGCCTTGGTGGTCAAAGAGTCCGCGCCATAGGCCGGAGCCGGACCCTCGTTCGCGGCAACGACCGCCGCAAGAATGGCTTGACTGGCCATGGCGGTGTTGTCGCTCGCAAAATCCATTGAAACTCCGGTATCCCCGGGCCTGAGGCAGGCCGGGCGCAGTCTGGAACATCCTGCGATCGACTGTTGCACAGCGGCGGCCGCTTATCTTCTTGCGCGGCTTGCCCCGATTCGCAAAGATAATTTTCAACGCTTGTGAAACGCCTGGAAATCTGCAATCTTACTTTCTTAGGACAGTGTTGCTGACCATTTACGGCTGGGACAGCGCCGACACGGTGTTCGCTCCTCGACCGGAATTGATGCAAATCCTTAGATGAAGGTGCGCGATGGGCGCGGGCCGGCATGGCGGGCCTGGAACGTCGGCGTGGCTCAGTTCTTGCCAGAAAGGCTGCGCGTCTAACGTGCGCTTCCTGGCCTGTGCTAAAGTCCCTGCTGCGGCATGGTTTTGTTGCACGGTTTAATGGCACGGTTTAATGGAAGGTTGTGTGATGACCGATCCGATCTTGCCCGGCCCAATCCCCTTCGATCCTGGATTTCCGGCCGCGCAAGGCCTTTATACGCCGGCCAACGAGCATGACGCCTGCGGGGTCGGTTTCGTCGCCGACATGCACAATCGAAAGTCGCATGAAATTATTGGCATGGGACTCGAGATTCTCCGTAATCTCGATCATCGCGGTGCGGTCGGAGCGGATCCCAAAGCGGGCGATGGCTGCGGCATGCTGGTGCAGATCCCGCACGGCTTTTTTGCCGAAAAGGCGAGCGAACTCGGCATCGTCCTGCCAGCGCCCGGCGAATATGCGATCGGCGCGTTGTTCTTGCCGCGCGATGCGGAAGGCCGCCGGATCGTCGAAGCCATTGTCGAGAAAATGGTCGCCGAAGAAGGGCAGATTTTACTTGGCTGGCGGGATACACCAGTCGATTCTTCTTGTTTAGGCGAGAGCGTCAAGCCGGCTGAACCGCTGAGCCGCCAAATTTTCATTCAGCGCGGGCCAGATACTGGCGATCAGGACGTCTTCGAGCGGCGTCTTTTTATTTTGCGCAAGACGATTTCGAACGCGGTCCACAATCTGGCCGACCGGTGCACGGCGGGCTTTTATCCCGTATCGCTTTCATCGCGCACGATCGTCTACAAGGGCCTGCTGCTCGCGACG
Source organism: uncultured Methylocapsa sp. (assembly GCA_964440215.1). Taxonomy (GTDB): domain Bacteria; phylum Pseudomonadota; class Alphaproteobacteria; order Rhizobiales; family Beijerinckiaceae; genus Methylocapsa. The sequence goes on along the minus strand of CAYTRB010000037.1, from coordinate 7,024 downwards.
AAGCTCGACGTCTATTTCGAGGACCTCCGCGATCCTTTGTTCGAATCGGCGCTTTCGCTCGTGCATCAGCGCTTTTCGACGAACACTTTTCCAACCTGGTCACGGGCGCATCCCTATCGTTATGTTGCGCATAATGGCGAAATCAATACGCTGCGCGGCAATCTCAATTGGATGGCGGCGCGGCAGGCTTCGGTCGCCTCCGGACTTTTCGGCAGTGACATAAGCAAGCTCTGGCCGATTTCCTATGAGGGGCAGTCGGACACGGCCTGCTTCGACAATGCACTCGAATTCCTCATCCAAGGCGGCTATTCGCTCGTTCATGCGATGATGATGCTCATTCCGGAAGCCTGGGCGGGCAATCCGCTGATGGACCCAGAACGCCGCGCTTTCTATGAATATCATGCCGCGATGATGGAGCCCTGGGATGGGCCGGCGGCTGTCGCCTTTACCGATGGCCGTCAGATCGGCGCCACGCTCGATCGCAACGGCCTGCGCCCGGCACGCTATATCGTGACGAGTGACGGACTCGTCGTGCTCGCCTCGGAAGCCGGTGTTCTGCCGATCGCCGAAGAGCGGATCATTACCAAATGGCGACTGCAGCCTGGCAAGATGCTGCTCGTCGATCTGGAGCAGGGCCGCATCATTTCGGATGCCGAGATCAAGCACACCCTTGCCGCGTCGCATCCTTATGCCGAATGGGTCAAACGCACCCAGATCGTGCTCGAGGACATGGATTTCGCAGTGCATCCGCGCTCGCCGCGCAGCGATGTCACGCTGTTGGACCGTCAGCAGGCGTTCGGTTACAGCCAGGAGGATCTTTCGCTGCTGCTGCCGCCGATGGCGGTGACCGGCCAGGAAGCGGTCGGCTCGATGGGCACCGATACGCCGATTTCGGCTCTATCGACGCAGCCAAAGCTGCTCTACACCTATTTCAAGCAGCATTTCGCGCAGGTAACCAATCCGCCGATCGATCCGATCCGCGAGGAACTCGTTATGAGCCTCGTGTCCTTTATCGGGCCGCGTCCCAACATCCTCGACCATGAGGGCAATGCCAAGAAGAAACGGCTGGAAGTCCGGCAGCCGATTCTCACCAATGAAGACCTCGAAAAAATCCGTTCGATCGCGCATTTCGAGGAGGCTTTCGATACCAAGACGCTGAACATCACCTATCCGTCTGAGCACGGCGCAAAAGGCATGGACGAAGCGCTGACAAAGCTTTGCGATAGGGCCGAACACGCGGTCAACAGCGGCTTCAATATCATCATTCTGTCTGACCGTGTGACCGGTCCCGACCGGATTCCGATCCCTGCGCTTCTGGCGACGGCGGCGGTGCATCATCATCTGATTCGCAAGGGCCTTCGCACCTCGGTCGGCCTCGTCATCGAAACCGGTGACGCGCGGGAGGTCCATCACTTCGCGCTGCTTGCGGGCTTTGGGGCGGAAGCAATCAACCCCTATCTCGCCTTCGAGACGCTCGCTGTTATGGCGGCGGAATTCCCTGACGAAATCGATGCCGGCGAGGCTTGTAAGCGTTATATCAAGTCGATCGACAAGGGCCTCCTGAAAGTCATGTCGAAAATGGGCATTTCGACCTATCAGTCCTATTGCGGTGCGCAGATCTTCGACGCGGTCGGGCTCGCGGAGGACTTCGTTCATCGCTATTTTACCGGCACGGTGACGCGGATCGGCGGCGCCGGGCTTGCCGATATCGCAGAGGACACCGTCCGCCGCCACAGGGAAGCTTTCGGCAATGCGCCGCTCTATCGCAATGCGCTCGATGTCGGCGGTGATTATGCCTTCCGCATCCGCGGGGAAGCGCATTCCTGGTCGCCGCAATCGGTGTCCCTCTTGCAGCATGCCGTGCGCGGCAAGGATGCGGCCAGCTATCGCGCCTTTGCCGCCCTTTTGAACGAGGAAACCACACGGCCTTTGACGATACGCACGCTCTTCCACATCAAAACGGCGGCGGATGACGGCCGCCTCCCGGTGCCGTTGGAGGAAGTCGAGCCGGCCCAATCGATCGTGCGGCGTTTTTCAACCGGGGCGATGTCCTATGGTTCGATCTCGCGGGAGGCCCATACCACGCTCGCGATCGCAATGAACCGGATCGGCGGAAAGTCGAACACGGGGGAGGGCGGCGAGGAGTCCGACCGCTACAAGCCGCTCCCGAACGGCGATTCGATGCGCTCGGCGATCAAGCAGGTTGCGTCCGGGCGTTTCGGCGCAACCACCGAATATCTCGTCAACTCGGACATGATGCAGATTAAGATGGCGCAGGGGGCAAAACCCGGCGAAGGCGGCCAATTGCCGGGGCATAAGGTCGATGCCATCATCGCCAAGGTGCGTCACTCGACGCAAGGCGTCGGCCTCATCTCGCCGCCGCCGCACCATGACATCTATTCGATCGAGGATTTGGCGCAGCTCGTCTTCGACTTGAAGAACGTCAATCCCCAAGCTGATGTTTCGGTCAAGCTCGTGTCCGAAATCGGTGTCGGAACCGTCGCCGCGGGCGTTTCGAAGGGCCGGGCCGATCATGTCACCGTCTCCGGCTTCGAGGGCGGCACCGGGGCATCGCCGCTCACCTCGATCAAGCACGCCGGCATTCCTTGGGAAATCGGCCTTGCCGAAACGCAACAGACCTTGGTTTTGAACCGGCTGCGTTCACGGATCGCGGTGCAGGTCGATGGCGGTCTGCGCACCGGCCGCGATGTCGTGATTGGCGCCTTGCTTGGCGCCGATGAATTCGGCTTCGCCACGGCGCCCTTGATCGCCGCCGGCTGCATCATGATGCGCAAGTGCCATTTGAATACCTGTCCGGTTGGCATCGCCACGCAAGACCCTGTTTTGCGCAAGCGGTTCACCGGTCAGCCGGAACATGTGATCAACTTCTTCTTCTTTGTCGCGGAGGAAGTGCGTGCGTTGATGGCAACGATGGGTTATCGCAGCTTCAACGAGATGATCGGGCAGATGCAGATGCTCGATAAGCAACAGGCGATCGCGCATTGGAAGGCGCGCGGGCTCGATTTCTCGAAACTTTTTCATAAGCCCATTGCCGCGCCTGGGGAGTCGATCTTCAATTCGACGCGGCAAGATCACGGGCTTGACAAGGTGTTGGATCGCAAGCTGATTGCGGCTGCCAGGGACTCGATTGAAACCGGTGCCCGGGTGACGGTCGAAACCGCGATCAATAATACCGATCGCACCACCGGTGCGATGTTATCGGGGGCCATCGCACGCCGCTACGGCCATGCGGGGCTTGCCGACGAGACGATTCACATCAAAGCCAAGGGGACCGCCGGGCAAAGTTTCGGCGCCTGGCTCGCTGCCGGCGTTACTCTCGAACTCGAGGGTCAAGCCAATGATTATGTCGGCAAGGGACTCTCGGGCGGCCGGATTATCGTTTATCCTCCGGCTCATTCGCGGATTTCGCCGGAGCAATCGATCATCATCGGTAACACAGCGCTCTATGGCGCGATCTCCGGCGAATGCTATTTCCGCGGCGTTGCCGGCGAACGCTTCGCCGTCCGCAACTCCGGTGCGATCGCGGTCGTCGAGGGCGCTGGCGATCATGGCTGCGAATATATGACGGGCGGCATTGTCGTTGTCATCGGCGAGACGGGGCGTAACTTCGCCGCCGGCATGTCGGGGGGCATCGCCTATGTCCTCGATGAGGACGGCAAATTCGCGCAACGCTGTAATCTCGCAATGGTCGAGCTCGAACCCGTCGCCGAAGAAGAGGAATTGATGCAAAAGAATTATCACCATGGCGGCGATCTCGATTTCCACGGCCGCGTCGATGTCATGGGCGACATGACCCGTTTCGATGCCGAACGGTTGCATCAGCTAATCTCGAACCATGCACGGTATACGGGGTCTGCGCGTGCACACCACATTCTGGAACTATGGGATGAGTACAAGCCGAAATTCCGTAAAGTGATGCCAGTCGAATATCGCCGCGCGATCGAGAACTTGATCGCCAGTGGTGGCGCGCCTCGACTCGCGGCGGCGGAATGACGGAGAAACGCCGGCGAGCCTTTGGCCCCGGAAGGGATTTTGCAGCGCCGGTGCCACTCTGGCTTCTCCGCAATAGGGAATTTTGCAACGCATGGGCAAGGTAACGGGATTCCTCGAAATCGACCGGCGCGACCGGCGCTACGCGCCAGCGTCCGACCGGATTCGTCACTATAGGGAATTCATGATCCCGCTTTCCGAGGAGGCGACCAAGGATCAGGCGGCGCGCTGCATGGATTGCGGTATTCCGTTCTGCCACAGCGGCTGCCCGGTCAACAATCAGATTCCGGATTGGAACAACCTCGTCTACCACTCCGATTGGGAGGAGGCTTCGCGCAATCTTCATTCGACGAATAATTTTCCGGAGTTCACCGGCCGAATTTGTCCAGCGCCTTGCGAAGCCGCTTGCACGCTGAACATTGACGATAGTCCGGTGACAATCAAAACCATCGAATGCGCGATCGTCGACCGCGCCTGGACGAACGGCTGGATCAAACCCGAACCCGCCGATGTGAAGACCGGCAAAAAAATCGCTGTGGTTGGCTCGGGACCGGCGGGGCTCGCCTGTGCGCAGCAGCTCGCGCGGGCCGGGCACGAAGTCCATGTTTACGAGAAAAACGCCAAGCCCGGCGGTTTGCTGCGCTATGGCATTCCCGACTTCAAGATGGAAAAACACGTGATCGACCGCCGCATTGTCCAAATGCAGGCAGAAGGCGTCCATTTCCACAATGGCGTGAATGTCGGTGTCGATCTCGATGCTGCCGAGCTGCTCGAAGGTTTCGACGCGGTCGTCCTTTCCGGCGGCGCCGAACAGCCGCGTGATCTCAAAATACCTGGACGCGAACTGGCCGGCGTGCATTTCGCCATGGAATTTCTGCCGCAGCAGAACCGGCGCATCGGCAGGGAGCCGATCCACACCAATGAGCCGATTCTCGCCTCGGCATTGCATGTCGTCGTCATCGGCGGCGGCGATACGGGATCGGACTGCATCGGGACCGCGATCCGGCAGGGCGCGCTGTCCGTGACCCAGCTCGAAATCATGCCACGGCCTCCGGATAAAGAAAACAAGCCTCTGACCTGGCCAAATTGGCCATTGAAAATGCGCACGTCTTCTTCCCAGGAAGAAGGTGCGGAACGGGATTTCTCGATTCTAACAAAAGAGTTTCGCGGTGAGAACGGCGCCGTCAAGAAACTCGTCTGCGTGCGCGTCGACGCGAATTTCAAGGAAATTCCGGACAGCGCCTTTGAGCTCAGGGCCGATCTCATCCTCCTCGCCATGGGCTTTGTTTCACCGGTGCATGAGGGATTGTTGGACGCACTTGGCGTGGCGTTCGATCCGCGCGGCAATGTCCTCGCCGATGAGGTGAGCTATAAGACCTCGCTTGCCAAAGTGTTTACCTGCGGTGACATGCGGCGTGGCCAATCGCTGGTCGTCTGGGCGATCCGCGAAGGCCGCCAAACGGCGCAGGCCGTCGATACATTCTTGATGGGATCGAGTCAGTTGCCGCGGTAGGGCAATGACTACGGGCCGCCGTCAAGAGTGTCGGATCTCGGGATAGAGAGGCCGAACTTAGAGGCCGATACGGAACAGTGGAAACCGGATTTCTGCCCGTATCTCCTGGTGTTCCTGTTGATTCCCATTTGTCGGCCGCGCAGGGCACGCAATCGGGATTACTGCGCCAAAGCCACCGAGATCCGAGTCCCGGTCACATCACCACCACGCGAGTGCCGATCTTGACGCGACTGTAGAGATCGATGGCGTCCGCATTCATCATCCGGATGCAGCCGGAGGACACGGCCTTGCCGATCGAGTCCGGCTCGTTGGTGCCGTGGATGCGAAACAGTGTGTCCTTGTCGCCCTGGAAAAGATAGAGTGCCCGGGCGCCGAGCGGATTCTCGAGACCGCCATCCATTTCTTCCGGCAGATCGGGGCGCCGCTTCAGCATTTCCTTCGGAGGAATCCAGCGCGGCCATTCGGATTTACGGCCGACACGTGCGACGCCTTTCCACTCAAATCCCTGACGACCGACGCCTATGCCATATTGAATGGCGCCGCCGCCGGGCTGTACGAGGTACAAATGCCGGGAGCTAGTGTCGATGACGATCGTGCCGGGCGGCTCATGGGTCGGGTTCTGCACCTCCGCCGCGGTTTTCTGATTAAAATTAACACCGAGCTCGATGTCGTCATTGCCATAGGATTGGCCGCGTGATGCAGGTGCGTAGGGGTTTTCATAGGGAGGCGCACCGTAGGCATTGGGGCGGCCGCGGTAATATTGAGCGGGCGGCGGATCGCCGGGATAGGGACTGGAATAGGCAGGATAAGCCGGATAGGCAGGATAAGACGGATAACCCGGATAACCGTTGGACGGATAGGTCGGATACGCCTGATAACCCGAATAATCGTGCCATTGTGCGAAAGTCGGCGTGGCCGGGATCAGGAGCAAAAACGCCAGGACGAAACCATATCCGCAGATCGCGGTAAAGCGAAGTACACTTGCACGCATGATGAGACTCGAATTCCGCCTTCCACCGAACAAGAGGGCGCATCGTAACCTGAACAAATGGCAAAAAAGAGCCGCCTCATTCAAGATTTTGCGCCACGCTGATAGCTTTGAAAGCAAAAAATGACCGGTTTGGCAAGCCGCCAAACCGGTCTCGTATAGCCTCAATCAATGAACGGCTGCTTAGAGCACGACAACCGTCGCGCCGACCTTGACCCTCTCATAGAGATCGACGATATCGTCGTTTAAGAGGCGAATGCAGCCGGAAGATACCGCTTGGCCAATCGTATCCGGCTCATTGGTGCCGTGGATACGAAACATCGTATCGCCGTGGTTATTGTAGAGATACATCGCGCGGGCGCCGAGCGGATTGGCAAGTCCGCCTTCCATCACCCGCGGCAGATCCGGCCGTCGCAACCGCATGGCGGCGGGGGGCGTCCAACTGGGCCATTCGGCGCGCCGCCCGATTCGGGCGCGGCCATTCCATGCGAAGCCATCGCGGCCAACGCCAA
>CAYTRB010000036.1:0-24820 GCA_964440215.1 uncultured Methylocapsa sp. | reverse complement strand
GCGCCTGGGATAAGGTTTTGATTTGATGCGAGCGCGGCGTTGAAAGGCCGATGCGTGTCATGGCTTCGCGGAAAAGTTTGCGGTCCTCGGCCATGTCGATCGCGCTGGCGCTCGCGCCGATCATTTCCACATCGAATTTTTCGAGCACGCCCATTTTTTTCAAGGAAAGCGCGCAATTGAGGCCGGTCTGGCCGCCCATGGTCGGCAAAAGCGCGAAGCCGCCGGGAATGGCATAGCGCTCCTTGGCGATGATCTTGGCGACGATTTCCGGCGTGATCGGCTCAATATAAGTGCGATCGGCCATGTCCGGATCGGTCATGATCGTCGCTGGATTGGAATTGACGAGCACGATTCGATAGCCTTCCTCGCGCAGCGCCTTGCAGGCCTGGGTGCCGGAATAATCGAATTCGCAAGCTTGGCCGATGATAATCGGCCCCGCGCCAATAATCAGGATGGTGGAAATATCCGTCCGCTTGGGCATTTGGTCTCGTCTGAGCGCGCAAAAATGGCCGCAGCATCTGGCGAGGAGTCTGCGGGGACCGCGTCGCGTCCTTTAAGCAGTGCCCTATACATTGCCGTTCCGGCCGCAATGTCTCCCTAGACGAGATTTCGCCCGCTGTGAACCCGGCTGGCGCAGGCGGCGTCATACCCACCCCGCCACTCAGAGGCAATGCCTGGCTTTTCGCCTGACCCCTACAGCCACGCCAAATGCAGGCGTTTCGGTCGTTACTTTCGCCGGATTTTCACATCGAGGTCAGGCTGGACCTCCAACTGAATGCGCACATCGAGCAATGCGCCGCTCAGAGTGTCGAACACATGCGCATCGTCGGTCACGCCCAAGAAAGTCACATGCACGACGCCATTGACGGTCGTCACCTCGCTCAGCTTTCCGCTCCCCTCCAAAATCCGCTTCTCGATTGCACCGGCAAGAGCGCGTTCCACTTCGTCAGCATCCGCCACAAGCGCCTCCTTTTATGGCCTACGGTCCTATGAGCAAGCTGATCCCGCCAGCGCATGGCTGGAGCAGCAGAACGTCAAACTGATGGCTTTGGCCCGGACAGTGTTAAGATTATGGCCTTATGGAACCATCGTACCCCGGGCCATGAGAAATAGCATACTTATTGAATAATCTCTGGCTTTGCAAAACAACATGCGCAATTCTGTTCAGCCACAATCAAATCTTGTGGCGGAGAGCGCGTCCCTTTATGCTGTCGCAATGAGCATGTATTCTGAAGACGATTCGCCCGGTTCTCGCCAAGACTTTAGTGCCAAAGACGCTGGCGCCAAAGACACTGGCTTTCAAGCTTACGACGCGAAGGTGCGGCGGTTGCACAGTGATCGCGGCGGTTTCGACGAGTTCCGCAGACCCCGGCGCCGACGGGGACTTCGCGCGGTGCCGCTGCGCATCATCGTACCCAATCTGGTCACTTTGCTGGCACTTTGCATGGGTCTCACGGCGATCCGTTTCGCAATCGAGGGTCAATTCGAGATCGCTGTTGTTTCGGTTATTGTCGCCGCCATCCTGGATGGATTGGACGGCCGGATCGCGCGGGTCCTGCGCGGCACCTCGCGGTTTGGCGCGGAACTCGACTCGCTTGCCGATTTCGTCGACTTCGGGGTTGCGCCAGCGCTCATCCTCTATTTTTGGGGCCTGCACGAAATGAAGAGTTTCGGCTGGTTCGCGGCGCTTGTTTTTGCGATCGCGGCGGCGCTGCGCCTCGCCCGCTTCAATGTCATGATCGACGATCCGAACCGGCCACCTTGGCAGGCGCATTTCTTCACCGGCATGCCTGCCCCGGGCGGCGCCATAGTTGGGCTCTTGCCGGTCTATCTCAATCTCTCGGTTCTCGCGGTTCCCAATGTGCGGGGGGCGGTCCCTTTCGAAATCGCCTATGTGTTGATCATTGCGCTCTTGATGGCGAGCCGCATCCCGCATTTTTCGGGCAAAAGGATTGGCCGGGTGCCGCGCGAATATGTGATTGTCGTTCTTTTCGGCATCGTTGCTTGCATTCTTCTGCTTGCAATCTTTCCAATGGAGATGTTGATCGCTTTGAGCTTCATCTATCTGGCGACCATCCCGTTCGCCATTCGCCGCTTCAACGCCTATGCGGCGGAGGATGCCACAAGGCAGGCGAGCGTGGCCACGGCCCAAGGGCCGCCCATTTCGCAAGCGCGGAAATGACCGGCCGCATTCGACCGCCGGTGCGATTGCCCCCGTGAATGTCCAGCCCTGATAATGAATGCACAAGCATCAGGGCAGGCCTGACATGAAAGGCTGCCCGCGGACAGTTCACAAAGCCGCGTTTCTCGATTAGGGTCCGCGCCGCAAGCCTGGCCAGGCCGCCGCAGAGCGGTGGTGGTCTAATGTTAAGGAAACAAATGTCCAAGGAAGAATTGCTTGAATTCCCAGGGACCGTCATCGAATTGCTCCCGAACGCGACCTTTCGCGTCAAACTCGAGAACGACCACGAAATCATCGCGCACACGGCGGGAAAGATGCGCAAAAATCGTATCCGTGTCCTCACCGGCGACAAGGTTCTTGTGGAAATGACCCCGTACGACCTGACCAAGGGCCGCATTACCTATCGCTTCAAATGAGCCATATTCAGGCAATGGAGGGCCGCCATGACCAGCGGCGATAAGGCTTGGCGGCCAAGACTGGTTCTGGCCTCCGCATCGCCCCGCAGGCTCGCGCTGTTGCAACAGATCGGTATCGAACCGGATGCTCTGCTTCCTGTCGATCTCGATGAAACCCCGCGCAAGAATGAATTGCCGAGGACACTTGCCGCGCGGCTGGCCGAGGAAAAAACAAGAGCCGCCGCGGCCATTGCGGCGCGTAGACCGGAACTTGCCGAGGCCTATATCATTGGCGCCGACACAGTCGTCAGTGTCGGCCGCCGCATTCTGCCAAAATGCGAGATTGTGGCGGAGGCGGCGCAATCCTTGCGGCTTTTATCCGGGCGGGCGCATAGGGTTCACACCGCCGTCTGCCTCATCACGCCAAAGGGCCGCGCCCGCCGCAAGCTCGTCGAGACGAGGCTGCGCCTCAAACGGCTGTCGGCAGACGAGATCGAGGCCTATCTCGGTTCCGGCGAGTGGCGCGGCAAGGCCGGAGGCTATGCGCTCCAGGGTCTTGCCGGCGCTTTTGCCCAAAAACTTGTGGGATCTTATTCAGCGGTTGTCGGTCTGCCGCTTTACGAGACCATGTCGCTCCTTTCCGGCGAAGGCTTTCCGACCTATGTTGCTTGGTTGAACAGGGTGTGACCTCCTCCTTCTCGCACCGGCCGAAGCCATGATGGAAACCAAATCCGAAAAGCCTTTTGCGGACAATGCCGGAGGATCACCGGCAAAGCCGTGTCCCATCTGCGGAAAACCCGCTGTTTTTGCGACACGCCCGTTTTGTTCGAAGCGCTGTGCCGACATCGATCTCCACCGCTGGCTCGGCGGCGTTTATGCCATTCCGGCCGCGGCTTCGGCCACGGGAGACGCGGACGCGGACGCGGAAGCAGAGGGCGTGGACGCCAACGAGAACTAAAAGCGGTAGCTGGTCTTTAGCGGCACCTGACTAGCAACACCACATCGATCGGCGCATAACGCGTAACCTTATGTTACTTCATACATATTTCTGGACTTAGAATGTTTTTCATTGCCTCGAAAGTGTTTTGGTTTGTCGCTGAACCGGTATCTCTGGCAATTTTCGCGGGTATTTTAGGGATCATCCTTTTGGGCACCCGTTTCGCACGCGCTGGCCGGGTGCTCATGGCCGGCGCGATCATCGCGCTTTCCATTGGTCTAGTCACACCTCTCGGAGCGGTGCTTTTGCGGCCCTTGGAGGACCGTTTCCCGCAACCGCCAGCCGACATGCCGGCGCCGGCCGGAATCATCGTGCTTGGCGGCGCCGTGGAAACGGCACACTCGCAAGCGCGCGGAGAGGTCTTCCTCGACGCTGAAGCCGCCCGGATGACGACCGGCGTCGAATTGGCGCGGCGCTATCCCAGCGCGCGGCTCGTCTACACAGGGGGGTCGGCAGGGTTTCCCCGCGAGGGCCCGTCAGAATCGATCAGCGCGCGGGAACTCTGGATTTCCCTGGGCGTACCCGCCGAGCAAATGATGTTCGAGGCGAAATCCCGCAACACCTGGGAAAATGCCGTCTTCACGCGTGACCTCGTAAAGCCGAAGCCTGGCGAGCGCTGGCTGCTTGTTACCTCGGCGTGGCATATGCCGCGCTCGGCCGGCATTTTCCGCCGCGTGGGTTTTCCGGTCGTGCCTTATCCGGTCGCTTATCATACATTTGGCGATGCTCGGGATTTTCAGTTGTCAGTCCCCATGACCGACAAAGTCACCATGCTTGAATTGGGCGTGCGGGAATGGATCGGCCTTTTGGCTTATTGGCTAACCGGCAAGACGGATGCGCTGTTTCCGGCGCCGTGACCCGAACGAGCTTGGTTGATCGCCCGCGGGAGAATTCCATGCCGATCTCTTGCCATCTGGCACGTTTGGGGGCGCTACATGATCGGTTTCACCTGAAACTTTTTCGAACAAGGCTCGTATCTTGGCCCTGGCTTTAAAAATGCGGTTTCTGTTCCAACACTTGTTATTCTTATCGTAAATAGTCACTAGACGCATGTCATAATTCTGTCATCTCTTAATGCTTGCGCGATACTTACTGGGAAGGTAAAAGCTGCCACGCACGATGTTTAGGGAGGCATCTACGAGCGGGTTCGTCACACGCCCGTCACGCGCAACCCCTAGCCGTAGAAGACCCCCAATAGAGGCGTTCCCATGACGGCCCTTTCCTCAAAAGACATTACATCCCCGCAAGTGGATAGCCCGAAGCCGCATCTCGATCACCCAATGGGACTCCGGACGCTCCTGATTTTCCTTGCGATCATGGCTATTGGGCTCTTCTTTACTGCCTATAGCATTTACAGGGATATTTCGGCCTCGGGGACAGCGGTTTCCGGGACATTGCCCTTTCTCCTTCTCGGCGTCGCTTTGCTGATCGCGCTTGGTTTCGAATTCGTCAACGGGTTTCACGATACGGCGAACGCGGTCGCAACCGTCATCTATACGCACTCCCTGGCGCCTCCCGTTGCTGTGGTTTGGTCGGGTTTTTTCAACTTCCTCGGCGTTCTCCTCTCGAGCGGCGCGGTCGCCTTCGGGATTGTTTCGCTATTGCCGGTGGAATTAATTCTTCAAGTCGGTTCTGAAGCCGGATTCGCCATGGTCTTCGCGATGCTGATCGCCGCGATAATCTGGAATTTGGGCACATGGTGGCTCGGCCTCCCGGCATCGAGTTCGCATACAATGATCGGTTCTATCATTGGCGTCGGCATCGCCAATGCGCTGATGCGCGGGCGGGATGGAACCTCCGGAGTCGATTGGAGCAAGGCAGTTGAGATCGGCTATGCGCTCTTGCTTTCCCCAATCGTTGGTTTCGTCTGCGCCGCGATCCTTCTCCTTCTCATGAAATTGCTTATCCGGAAGCCTGAACTCTATGGCGAGCCGAAGGGCAAGTCGGCGCCGCCGTTGTGGATTCGCGGGCTGCTTATTTTCACCTCGGCCGGGGTCTCCTTCGCGCATGGATCGAATGACGGGCAAAAAGGGATGGGCCTCATCATGCTGATCCTGATCGGCACGGTGCCAACCGCCTATGCCTTGAACCGGACGCCATCGGCGGGCGACGTGCCAAGCTTCGTGCAAAACTCGCTGGCCGCCTCCAAGGTCATCGAATCCAAAGCGGCAGGCTACGACGTCCTCGGCGATCCGCGCCCGGCCGTCACCAATTATTTGACCTCGCACCAAATCAATGAAGGCACCTTTCCCGCGCTTGCCGTGCTCATCCGCGACATCGCGAACCAGGTCAAGTCCTATGGCGCGATCGCGCAAATTCCGGCGGCGCAGGCAGGCAATACCCGCAACGACATGTATCTCGCCTCCGAGGCGATCCGGTTCCTGCAAAAGGACAAGGAGAGCGATCTTTCGAAGCAGGATATTGTGACGCTGACTACCTACAAAAAGAGCCTCGACAATGCGACCAAATTCATTCCGGACTGGGTGAAAGTATCGGTCGCGCTGGCGCTCGGGCTTGGCACCATGATTGGGTGGAAACGCATCGTGGTGACCGTGGGCGAGAAAATCGGCAAGGAGCATCTGACCTATGGCCAAGGCGCGGCGGCCGAAATCGTCGCGATGGGGACGATCGCTGCGGCGGATAGTTTCGGCCTGCCCGTCTCGACCACCCATGTGCTCTCATCCGGTATCGCGGGCACGATGGCGGCCAATGGCTCTGGCGTGCAAATGTCGACAATCCGCAGCATCGCGCTCGCCTGGGTCCTGACCTTGCCCTGCGCGATGGGTCTGTCGGCATTCCTATTCTATGTATTTAGCCACGTGTTCTGATCAATCGCACGGACCGCATGAGTGCTTGCCCTTTCCGCCATGCGCGCATCATGGCGAAAAGGGGAGTGGAGCAGGCCTGCTGGAAAGTTAGACTTCACTGATCCACAAGCCGCGGGTCAGTAAAAGCAGAGACGACTGGCTATCAGATGCCCATGCCGCGGCAGGCTTGGAAGGCTCGCCTAAAGCCGGAAACTGAGTTGTGCGTAAATCATATCGCCTTGCGTGCGGTTTTCGGCCGCGAACTCATGAAACCAGCGGGCGCTAAGGTCCACTTCCTGGCTGTCGACCTTGAACGCATAGGAAAGTAGTGGTCCCACCGCTGCGACGCGGCCCTTGAAAGAACCGAGAGTGTCCCCGGAACCGTAGTCATTGGTCAGCTGCTGATAGAAATATCCGCCCACTCCGGCCGCCAAGCCAAATGGAAAGTGCTGGTTCAAGGCCCATTCAAAATGGAGCTCCGCCCCGCTTTGGTAGTCCGTCGCTGTATTGAGCGCGTTAATGGTCACACCGAGCCCGGCCGAGAATTCGCTTCCCGTCTGCTGGCTGAGAAATGTATAGGCACCCTTGAAGTCGAGGGCGGGCCGGTTTAGGCCCGTTTGCACAATCCGGTCTTGGTTATAATTTCCTGTCGGAACAAAACCTGTAAGAACAAAGCACCAATTATTGTCTCCCGCATGCCAGCCAAGTACGGCGCTGTAGTCCGTGTCCGCAAGGCTCGAGATATCCGCGTATTGGCGGTAGATTGACACAGGGACCGAATTGCTGTCTCCGAAAAATGGGATCGTCGCAACAAACCCGAATGTCCCGCCGAAGACATCGGCGTCAAGGTAATAGGCTGTCTGGGCGATATCGGCTACAAAATTGGCAGTGAGTGCCGGTCTACTGCCTTCATAGAGAAGAAACGTATTCGAGAAATAGATACCTGGCGGCGGCAGATATCCAGACATCGGAATCGTGAGACCAAGAAAATACTCGCCGATTCCCAACTCGGCCGCCTTCGAAGGGTACACGGCAGCCAAGCTCCCGGCGAGACAGGCGGCGCCAAAAGCTTTTTGCAGGGCAAGCCGCTGGTTCATCGTGGGGCTCTTGGCCTCTTTCTTAGAGTGACGATCCGGCTTGTCTTGGCTGACGATTTGAATGAGCATATCCAACAGATCGCTAAAGTCACAATTTTTATGGATCAATTTGACCCCTCTTCAGTATAAATCGCGGCATTGTTGCGCATCTGCCACAGCCGAAATCCAGCCGTTTTGTCCTTCGCTTCGTCTGGGTCGCGTTTCTGGCCGTTGGCGAGGCGGTGTGGTTCACTGGGATGGGGAGAAATCATGTGGAGTAGCGGCGGCACCGCATCAAACCTAAGCCGGAAAGTGGATTGAGATTGGCTGCACCTTAATCCGATACAATTTTCGTCAGATAATCCCGTTTCACACTAAAAACGATTCATAGCGATTTTTCATTTGTTGTTCTGTTATTTCATATAGTTTTGCTGTATTGATCGAAAAGTTCAATTCGTTGGTGAAGTAGATGCGCAGCCTTTCTGGCTATCTTGAAGAATATTCTCAGATTCTAATCACAAAAATAAACCATGAGATTTTCGTATTAAGTGCATTTATAATTGTTTCTGTTTTAATTTTCTGCGTATTCATATCTATAAATCACTTTAAATCAAAAAAAATAAGGGAGGAAAATCTCCCCGCTATCACTGATCAAGGTAGAGACTCCGGCCCGGAACGCGGCGATTCAGCCGATCCGCCCGGTCCCATATCCATGTCATTCGACAAGGACCTTGTTGCCTGCGCGCAATCGATGGCTGTCCCACTCCCGCCCCTGCAGATAATTCTCGCCAAGCTTATCGAAGCCGGCGTTCCCGACACCGAAATTCCAAACCGCATTTTGGCGGCGGCCGGGCAATTGGAAATCCTGCGGTCGAGCCTTGCCCATTGGCCAGACGTAGGGTTGGGACATAAGCAAATCTGTTCAGAAGCCTTGGCGTTCGTCGACCAAGGCGATTTCGATTCCGCAGGCGAAGTTCTCAGGCGGGGCCGGGAGGCGGGCTGGACGTCTCCATTGGCGACCTACCAGGAGGAGGCTGAATACTACGCTAGAGAGGCAATGATCAACCATATCCAGTTGCAGTATTGTGCGGCCGCCGAGAA
Source organism: uncultured Methylocapsa sp. (assembly GCA_964440215.1). Lineage (GTDB taxonomy): Bacteria > Pseudomonadota > Alphaproteobacteria > Rhizobiales > Beijerinckiaceae > Methylocapsa. Next base: position 16,262 of record CAYTRB010000036.1, on the reverse strand, counting down.
TTACGCCGATGCTGCGGCGGTAGTTATCGATGCTGGTGGCAAGGACGCTTGGCGTTACCTGATTGCGCAGGCACGCGAGCTCTGCGAGGACGGACGTGAATTTGGCACGCGTGAGAATGTGCTCCTTGCTATCGAAATCTATCATCGCGCGCTCGGGCTCGTCGGGCGCGAACAATCACCGCTCGATTGGGCCGCTATAAAGCACAATCTCGCCGACGCGCTTTTGCTGCTTGGGGAAGCCGACAAGGACTCAGGACCGCTGCGCGAGGCGGTTGAGGCCTATCTGGCCGCCCTCGAGGAATGGACCCAAGATCGAGCCCCGCTCGATTGCGCAAAGGCACAACATCATCTTGGCAATGCCTTGCAGCGACTAGGCGAGCAGGAAAATGACCCGGAACGGTTACGCCAGGCGGCCGAGGTCTATCGCGCAGTGCTCGCGGACTGCACCCGGGAAACCGCGCCATTCGAATGGGCGCGGGCATACAGCCGTCTCGGTGACACGCTCGCCGTTCTAGGGATTGAGGAAAGCGACCGCGAACGCCTCAAGGAGGCCGTCGATGCCTATCGAAGGGCTCTCGAGGGCGTTGACCGGGAGCTTACGCCGCTCGATTGGGCGATGACGCAAAACAATCTAGGCAAAGCGCTTGAGGCCCTTGGCGAGAGCGAGACCGGCACCGGCCTTCTGCATCAGGCGGTGGCGGCCTATCAAGCGGCTTTGGACGAGCGATGCCGTGATATCGCCCCATCCAGCCGGGCAACCACGAACACTAACCTCGGCAATGCGCTCGTCGTGATCGCTGAACGTGAAAACAACGACACCAAATTGGAAGAGGCAGCCTCCGCCTATCGCGCCGCGCTCAAGGCACCGCCGCGGACGAGCGCGCCGCTCGACACTGTCAAGACCCATATCAACCTCGCCTATACGCTAGGGGCTTTATGGAACCGGACACGAAACCGGAAAGCGTTGGATGAGGCACTCCAATCGGTGGAGACGGCACTCAACCTCATCAAGGAGATTGGCATGCAGGAGCATATTCCCGCCGCTGAGCTTGCTCGTGAAACCGTTCTCGCCGCGATGGGTCATCGCGTGGCCAACGCTTCTGCTGCATAATCGCGAGACTTCACGGAAGTCCAGCAACACCGTCGCGTGAATCAGAAACTGGCTTTCCTTGTGATGCCCCGTATTTCCACCAGCCCTCGGAGCGAAGCCGGCAAGCGGGGCAGGAACCGCAGCCATAGCCCCAGTCGTGCCGGATGGCGCGCTCGCCGAGATAACAGCTGTGGGTCGCCTCCAGGATCAGCTCAATGAGCGGGGTTCCACCGAGCGTTTCCGCAAGGCGCCAGGTCGCGGCTTTATCGAGCCACATTAGCGGCGTTTCCAAGATAAAATGGGCGTCCATGCCGAGATTCAAGGCGAGTTGCATGGCTTTGACCGTGTCGTCGCGGCAATCCGGATAGCCAGAAAAATCCGTTTCGCACATACCTCCGACAATGTGCCTGAAGCCGCGCCGGTAGGCGATCGCTGCCGCCAGCGTAAGGAAGATGAGATTGCGGCCCGGCACGAATGTATTCGGCAGACCGCGCCCGTCCGCCACGATCGCGACATCGTGAGTCATCGCCGTCGTGGAGATCTGCGCCAAGGCCTCTATACGGATCATGTGATCATCGCCGAGCCGCTCGCGCCACGTAGGGAAATTGTGGCTCAACAATTCGCGGATGACAGCGCGCTGATCGAGTTCGACTCGATGCCTTTGGCCATAATCGAATCCGACCGTCTCGACCCGCGCGTAACGATCGAGCGCCAAGGCAAGACACGTCGTCGAATCCTGGCCGCCGGAGAAAAGCACGAGAGCCCCCGCCGCGGCTTCGGTCATCGCGCGGCGCCCCTGCGGACCGCCGGATAAGCAAAAGCCGCCTTGACGATGAGACTTGGTTTGCTTTCGCGCGGTCCGGCCAAAATACTGTCTCCTGACGTCATCGAGCGCGACCCGATCATGTTGAATCATGAAATCGGGACGCGCTCTTGGCAAAAGGAACCGCCGGTCTATTCTCCCGCGGGCACGTCAGGCTTAGCCAGCAGGGGCGTTGGCTGGGCTGCCGCCGCGCTTTCCGCTTTCTGCGCCAAAATCATCTCATCCCGCATGTTCGCAACGCGGCGAAGTTTGGCCATCGCGGCGCCCGTCCCGGCTGGGATGAGGCGGCCGACGATGACGTTTTCCTTCAAGCCTTCCAAAGTATCCGTTTTGCCGTTGACCGCCGCCTCCGTCAACACTCTGGTCGTCTCCTGGAAAGAGGCGGCCGAGATGAACGAGCGCGTCTGCAAGGACGCCTTGGTGATCCCGAGGAGAACTGGCGTCCCCGAGGCCGGCTTCGTCCTGGCCTCGATTGCTGCCGCATTGGCCTCGTCGAGCTCCGTCTGATCGACCTGCTCACCAGGCAGAAAATCGGTGTCGCCAGGATCGACGATATCGACCTTCTGCAGCATCTGCCGGACAATCACTTCGATATGTTTGTCGTTGATGCTGACACCTTGCAAGCGATAGACTTCCTGAATCTCATTGACGAGATAGGCAGCGAGCTCCTCGACCCCCTTGATCGCCAAAATATCATGCGGCGCCGGATTGCCATCGACAATATAATCGCCCTTTTCAACGACGTCGCCGTCCTGAAGATGGATGTGCTTACCTTTCGGAATCAGATACTCGACCGGCTCCGCGCCTTCTTCGTTGGGGATGATCGAAATGCGCGTCTTGTTCTTGTAATCGCGTCCGAATTGCACGGTGCCTGAGCTCTCGGCGATAATTGCGTGATCCTTCGGCCGGCGCGCTTCGAAGAGTTCGGCGACGCGCGGCAGACCACCGGTGATGTCGCGCGTCTTCGCCGAATCCATTGAGATACGGGCAATGATGTCGCCAGCCCTAATCTGCGTGCCGGGATCGACACCGATGATCGAATCGACCGGCAAAGCATATCGCGCTTCGCCGCCGCGGAGCAGCTTGCCGATCTTGCCGTCGGCGCTTTTGATCACGATCGCTGGCTTCAAGGTCACGGAGCGCTGGTTGAGGCGCCAATCCATGACCAGGCGCTTGGCAATGCCCGTTGCCTCGTCGATGGTCTCCGTCATGGAAGCGCCTTCGACGAGATCCTCGAAAGCGACCGTTCCATCGATCTCGGTCAAAATCGGCCTCGTATAGGGATCCCATTCGGCAATCCGCTGGCCACGCTTGATCTTATCGCCATCGTCGACCTTGAGCCTGGCACCATATTGGATGCGGTGGACGGCGCGTTCCGAGCCATCCGGACCCTCGACGACGATCGCGACATTGCGCGCCATGACCATCAGGTCGCCCTCACTATTGCGGGCGAGATGGCGGTTGCGGACCTTCACCACCCCATCGAAATTGGATTCGATGAAGGATTGATCGGCGATCTGCGCGGCGCCGCCGATGTGGAATGTGCGCATGGTGAGCTGGGTGCCCGGCTCGCCGATCGATTGCGCGGCGATGACCCCGACGGCCTCGCCCATATTGACCGGCGTCCCGCGCGCGAGATCGCGTCCGTAGCATTTGCCGCAGACGCCATTCTTGGCTTCGCAGGTCAAGACGGAACGGATCTTCACTTCCTGGATCCCGGCCGCGTTTATGCGGTCGATATGCCATTCCTGAATCATTTCGCCGGATTTGACGATGATCGCCCCCGTCGTTTCCTTCAAATCCTCGGCTGCCGTGCGGCCAAGGATTCGTATCGCGAGCGAGGCAACAACCTGGCCCGCGTCAATTATGGCGCGCATGCGGATGCCGTTCGTGGACCCGCAATCGAGCATGGTAATAATCGCGTCCTGCGCGACATCGACCAGCCGGCGTGTCAGATAGCCCGAATTCGCGGTTTTCAAGGCGGTGTCGGCGAGACCTTTCCGGGCGCCATGGGTCGAGTTGAAATATTCAAGGACGGTAAGCCCTTCCTTGAAGTTTGAGATGATCGGGCTTTCGATGATCTCACCCGACGGCTTCGCCATCAGTCCGCGCATCGCGGCGAGCTGCTTCATTTGGGTTGGCGAACCGCGCGCGCCGGAATGCGACATCATGTAGATCGAGTTGATCGGCTTGTCGCGGCCGTTCTCGTCCTTTTGCACGGACGAAATCCGCAACATCATCTCCTCGGCCAGCTTGTCCGAACATTTCATCCAGACATCGACGACCTTGTTGTATTTTTCGCCCTGCGTGATCAGACCGTCATTATACTGCTGCTCATATTCCTTTGCGAGCGCGCTAGTCTCAGCGATAATGCGCGGCTTGGTTTCCGGAACGACCATGTCGTCCTTGCCGAAGGAAATACCGGCCTTGAACGCCTCGCGAAAGCCGAGCGCCATAATCCGGTCGCAAAAAATGACCGTCTCCTTCTGACCGCAGTTGCGGTAGACGATGTCGATCATGTTCGAAATCTCCTTCTTCGTCATGAGCTTATTCACGACATCGAAGGGAATCTTGACATGGTGCGGCAGCAATTGGCCAAGGATCATCCGGCCAGGCGTAGTCTCGAAAATCTTCTGCACGCGCTGGCCCTCGCCATCGAAGGTCCACGCCCGCCCCTTGATCCGCGAGTGCAGGGTGACCGCCTTGGCATGCAAGGCATGTTCGATCTCACCCATGTTGGCGAATGCCATCCCCTGGCCCGTGTCGCCGTCGCGCATCAACGAAACATAATAAAGACCAAGCACGATATCCTGGGACGGCACGATGATCGGCTGACCATTGGCCGGATGCAAAATGTTGTTGGTCGACATCATCAGCACGCGCGCTTCGAGTTGCGCCTCGAGCGAGAGCGGCACATGCACCGCCATCTGATCCCCATCGAAATCGGCGTTGAACGCGGCGCAGACGAGCGGATGCAACTGGATGGCCTTGCCCTCGATCAGCTTCGGTTCGAAGGCCTGAATGCCAAGACGGTGCAGAGTCGGTGCCCGGTTCAGCATGACCGGATGCTCGCGGATGACTTCGTCGAGAATATCCCAGACTTCCGGCTTTTCCTTTTCAACCAGCTTTTTCGCCTGTTTGACGGTCGCCGATAGGCCCTTCGCGTCGAGGCGCGAATAGATGAAGGGCTTGAAGAGTTCGAGCGCCATCTTCTTCGGCAGACCGCATTGATGCAGTTTGAGATCGGGCCCAACCACGATGACCGAGCGGCCGGAATAATCGACTCGCTTGCCGAGCAGATTTTGGCGGAACCGGCCTTGTTTGCCCTTAAGCATGTCGGCGAGCGACTTCAAGGGCCGTTTGTTGGCGCCGGTGATGACGCGGCCGCGCCGGCCATTGTCGAACAAAGCGTCGACGGCCTCCTGCAGCATCCGCTTCTCATTGCGCACGATGATGTCCGGCGCCCGCAATTCGATGAGCCGCTTCAAGCGATTGTTGCGGTTGATCACGCGCCTGTAAAGATCGTTGAGATCCGAGGTCGCGAAGCGGCCGCCGTCGAGCGGCACGAGCGGCCTAAGGTCAGGCGGAATGACCGGAACTTCCGTGAGGATCATCCATTCCGGCTTGTTGCCGGAATGCATGAAGGCCTCGATGATCTTCAACCTCTTGGCGAGTTTCTTCGGCTTGAGATCCGTCGTCGATTCGGCGATCTCGACCTTGAGTCCTTCGGCGATATGCTTAAGATCCATGTTGCGCAGAATTTCGCGAATCGCTTCGGCGCCGATGAGGGCGGTGAAGGAATCCTGGCCATATTCATCCTGCGCGCGCAGATAATCTTCTTCATTGAGAAGCTGGCGGTCCTTGAGCGGCGTCAACCCCGGATCGAGCACGATATAGGATTCGAAATAAAGGATGCGTTCGATGTCCTTCAGCGTCATGTCGAGGAGCAGCCCGATGCGCGAAGGCAAGGATTTCAGAAACCAGATATGCGCGACCGGCGCCGCGAGCGAAATATGCCCCATGCGCTCGCGCCGTACCCGCGACAACGTAACTTCGACGCCGCATTTCTCGCAGATGACGCCCTTGTATTTCATCCGCTTGTATTTGCCGCACAAGCACTCGTAATCCTTGATCGGACCGAAAATCCGGGCGCAAAACAAGCCATCGCGTTCGGGTTTGAACGTGCGGTAATTGATTGTCTCCGGCTTCTTAATTTCGCCGAAGGACCAGGATAGAATCTTCTCCGGGCTCGCGATCGAAATCTGGATCTGATCGAACGCCTGCGGTTGCACGGCCGGACTGAAGAGATTCATGACCTCTTGATTCATTGCCATCTCCTGATGCTTGGGCCTCTTGGGCCTACGCGGCGCCGGTCAAAGGCCCCTTGCCGGACTATGTAAAGCCAACGCCCGCGGGCCCTTCCCGCAGGCGGTTTCGACGACCCCTCTATTCGGCTGCCTCAGCCGGGGGCAATTGGCTTTGCAGTTTCGTCGTCTGGGTCAGTTCGACATTGAGACAAAGCGAACGCATCTCTTTGACGAGCACATTGAAGCTTTCGGGAATACCCGATTCAAAAGCATCGTCGCCCCGCACGATCGATTCATAAACCTTGGTGCGGCCGGCGACGTCATCGGATTTCACGGTGAGCATTTCCTGCAGCGTATAGGCAGCGCCATAAGCTTCGAGCGCCCAGACCTCCATCTCTCCGAAACGCTGGCCGCCGAACTGCGCCTTGCCGCCGAGCGGCTGTTGGGTGACGAGACTATAGGGGCCAATAGAACGCGCGTGGATCTTGTCGTCGACAAGGTGGTGAAGCTTCAGAATGTAGATATAGCCGACCGTTACCTTACGGTCGAAGGCTTCGCCGGTACGTCCATCGTAGAGTGTCACCTGGCCAGAGCTATCGAGACCGGCCTGCTCCAGCATTTCGACAATGTCCTTTTCCCGCGCGCCATCGAAAACCGGCGTCGCGATCGGCACGCCGCGGCGCAAATTTTCACCGAGTTCGACGACCGCCTCGTCGTCAAGCGCCATGATTTCCGTCTTGGCGTCATAAATCTCGATCAATTTGTCACGCAACGGCTTGGTGTTCTTGTCCCTCAAATAGGCATTCACCGTATCACCGACCTGCTTGCCAAGTCCTGCGCAGGCCCAGCCAAGATGGGTTTCAAGGATCTGCCCAACATTCATGCGGGAGGGCACGCCTAGCGGGTTCAAGACGATATCCACCGGCTGCCCGTCGGCGAGGAAAGGCATATCTTCCTGCGGCACGATCTTGGAGACGACTCCCTTGTTGCCATGGCGTCCGGCCATTTTGTCGCCCGGTTGAATCTTGCGCTTCACCGCGACGAAGACTTTCACCATCTTCATGACGCCGGGCGGCAATTCATCGCCGCGCTGCAATTTTTCGACTTTGTCGAGAAAGCGGCTCTCGAGCCCCTTCTTGGCCTCGTCATATTGCTTGCGCATGGCCTCGAGCTCGGCCATCGTCCGGTCGTTCTCGACCGCGAAGATCCACCACTGTGAGCGCGGGTAATCCTCGATGATCTCCTTGGTGAGCTTGGTATCGCGCTTAAACCCCTTCGGCCCGGCGATCGCTTTCTTGTCAACGAGCACGTCCGAAAGACGCGCATAGACGTTGCGGTCGAGGATCGCTAGCTCATCGTCGCGGTCCTTCGCGAGACGTTCGATCTCCTCGCGCTCGATGGCTTGGGCACGTTCGTCCTTATCGACGCCATGCCGGTTGAAGACGCGCACTTCAACGATCGTGCCTTGCACGCCGGGCGGCACCCGCAAAGACGTATCGCGGACATCGGAAGCCTTCTCGCCGAAGATCGCGCGCAAAAGCTTTTCTTCCGGCGTCATCGGACTTTCGCCCTTAGGCGTGATCTTGCCGACGAGAATGTCGCCGGCCTGGACCTCGGCGCCGATATAGACGATCCCCGCCTCGTCGAGATTCTTCAAGGCCTCTTCCGACACATTCGGAATATCGCGGGTGATTTCCTCCGGACCAAGCTTCGTGTCGCGCGCCAACACCTCGAATTCGTCAATGTGAATCGAGGTGAAAACATCATCCTTGACGATTCGCTCATTGAGAAGGATCGAATCCTCGAAATTATACCCATTCCAAGGCATGAAGGCGACGAGGACGTTGCGGCCAAGCGCCAGATCGCCGAGGTCGGTCGAGGGGCCGTCGGCGATGATATCGCCCTTGCGCACATAATCGCCGACGCGCACCAGCGGTTTCTGGTTGATGCAGGTCGATTGGTTCGAGCGCTGGAACTTCATCATCCGGTAGATATCAACGCCGGGTTTGCCGGCGTCAGTTTCCTCGGTCGCCCGGACCACGATGCGCGTCGAATCGACTTGGTCGATGTAGCCGGTTCGCCGCGCCGCGATGGCGGCGCCAGAATCCTGCGCGACAACGGACTCCATGCCCGTGCCGACAAGCGGAGCATCAGCCCGAACGAGCGGCACGGCCTGGCGCTGCATATTGGAGCCCATGAGCGCGCGATTGGCGTCGTCGTTCTCAAGGAAAGGGATCAAGGCGGCGGCGACCGACACGAGCTGCTTTGGCGAAACATCCATGAAGTCAACGCGTTCGCGCGGAACCATGACGACATCGCCCGAATGCCGGCACACCACAAGATCCTCGGTCAGCGTCTGCTCGGCATCGACCGGCGCATTCGCCTGCGCGACGTAATATTTGGCCTCTTCCATCGCCGAAAGATAAATCACCTCATCGGTGATGCGGCTATCCTTGAGCCGCCGGTAAGGCGTCTCTATAAATCCATATTTATTGACGCGCGCGAAAGTCGCGAGCGAGTTTATGAGACCGATATTCGGTCCTTCCGGGGTTTCGATCGGACAGATGCGTCCGTAATGCGTCGGATGCACGTCACGCACCTCGAAACCCGCCCGCTCGCGTGTAAGACCGCCGGGACCGAGCGCCGACAGCCGCCGCTTATGGGTGATTTCGGACAACGGATTGGTCTGGTCCATGAACTGCGACAATTGCGATGAACCGAAGAACTCACGCACTGATGCCGCGGCAGGTTTGGCATTGATCAGATCCTGCGGCATGACCGTATCGATATCGACCGAAGACATCCGCTCCTTGATCGCCCGCTCCATCCGCAACAAGCCAAGCCGGTACTGATTCTCCATGAGTTCGCCGACCGAGCGAACCCGGCGGTTGCCGAGATGGTCGATGTCGTCGATTTCGCCGCGCCCGTCGCGCAGGTCGACAAGCGCCTGCACCACCGCGACAATATCCTCCTTGCGAAGGGTACGCACCGTGTCAGCCGCGTCGAGATCCATACGCATGTTCATCTTGACCCGGCCGACCGCCGAGAGATCATAGCGCTCCGGATCGAAAAACAGCGAATGGAACATTGCCTCCGCCGTTTCAACTGTCGGCGGTTCGCCCGGGCGCATGACGCGGTAGATATCGAACAAGGCCTCCTCGCGGGAACTATTTTTGTCGGCAGCGAGGGTGTTGCGGATGTAAGGCCCGATATTCACATGATCGATGTCGAGCACCGGTAATTCGGTAAAGCCGGCTTCGATCAAAAGCACCAGCGATTTGGCGGTGATCTCGTCGCCAGCCTCGGCAAAGATTTCACCGGTTGCCGGGTTATAAAGATCGGAGGCAATATATTGCCCGTGCAAATCCTCGTCCTGCGCGCGCAAGAATTTGATGCCCCGCTCCGCGAGCAAGCGCGCGGTGCGCACAGTGAGTTTCTTGCCCGCTTCAAGGACGACTTCGCCGGTATCCGCATCAAGAACGTCAAGGGCGGCCTTCATGCCTTTCATGCGATCGGGCTCGAAGGGAAGACGCCAGCCGTCCTTGTCCCGCTTATAAGTAATCGTCTTATAAAAAGTCGAGAGAATCTCCTCGCCGTCCATGCCGAGAGCGTAAAGGATCGACGTCGCCGGAATTTTCCGGCGCCGGTCGATACGGGCATGGACGATGTCCTTGGCGTCGAATTCAATATCAAGCCAGGAGCCGCGATAGGGAATAATCCTCGCCGCGAACAGAAGCTTGCCGGAAGAATGACTTTTGCCTTTGTCGTGATCGAAAAACACGCCCGGCGAACGGTGCATCTGCGAAACGATGACCCGCTCGGTCCCGTTGACGATGAACGTGCCGTTCATCGTCATCAAGGGCATGTCTCCCATATAGACATCTTGCTCCTTGATGTCCTTGACCGATCTGGCGGCGGTGTCGGGATCGACATCGAACACGATCAGGCGCAAAGTCACTTTGAGCGGCGCAGCGAAGGTCATGCCGCGTTGACGGCATTCGTCGACGTCATATTTCGGCGGCTCGAATTCATATTTGACAAATTCGAGCAAAGCCGTGTTCGAAAAATCGGAAATCGGGAAAACCGACTTGAAAACCGATTGCAATCCTTCGTCCGGACGCCCGCCCTCAGGCTCGTCGACGAGAAGGAACTGGTCATAGGACGCTTTTTGAACTTCGATCAGGTTCGGCATTTCCGCGACTTCGCGGATATGCCCGAAAAATTTACGAATACGCTTACGGCCGGTGAACGTCTGCGCCATATTATAAGCCATGTCGCTCCTCGCACCTCGTGTAAACAGCGATTTTCTCAAGCGGAAATTCGCGAGACCCGCATCCAGCCGGGACGCTGGAAGGGAAAAGCCTTCCTCAGCACCAGGCGCTCACGTCACCGCGAACAAACGTGCTGGAAAGTCCGAACATATTTTGGCAAAACGAATAGATTTCCGCTAGGCGGCGGCCCCACCATGAAGATGAAACCACCGCCTTGGAAACATAGGACCGCCGCAACGGCCAAGCCACAATCACTTAAACTCCACCTTGGCACCCGCTTTTTCGAGCGCAGCCTTAATTTTCTCGGCTTCCTCCTTAGTCACGCCCTCCTTGACGGGCTTGGGGGCGGCTTCGACCAGATCCTTCGCCTCCTTGAGGCCAAGACCGGTCACCGCGCGCACTTCCTTGATGACTTCGATTTTCTTGTCGCCGATCGCGGCAAGGATCACCGTGAACTCGGTTTGCTCCTCCACTGGCGCGGCCGCCGCGCCGGCCGCGGGTCCCGCCGCCACGGCAACCGCCGCCGCCGCGGACACACCCCATTTTTCTTCTAAAAGCTTGGCGAGTTCGGCGGCTTCGAGCACGGTGAGGCTCGAAAGATCCTCGACGATCTTTTCCAGATTGGCCATTTTCACTTCCTTCGATTGTGTTTTTCGATTGGTTCAAAAGGTGAGTAATTCCGTGAAGATGAAGACTTCAGCCGGCATCTTTGCCGCCGTAGGCCGCAAACACGCGGGCAAGCTTCGCAGCCGGCGCCGTTGTCAATTGCGCGAGCTTCGTCGCCGGGGCCAGGATCAGGCCAACGAGTTTGCCGCGCAGTTCGTCCAAGGACGGCAGCGTCGCGAGCGAGCGAACGGCATCGACGTTGAGCGCGGTCGCCCCCATGGCGCCGCCAAGAATGACGAGCTTGTCGTTTTCCTTGGCGAAAGCCACCACAGCTTTCGGGGCCGCGACCGGATCGTTTGAATAGGCGATCAGAGTCGGCCCCCGCATAAGCTCAGAAATTGAGGCAACATCAGTGCCTTGTACAGCAATCTTCACGAGACGGTTCTTGGCGACTTGCACATTGGCCCCAGCCGCGCGCATCTGCTTGCGCAGAGCTTGCATTTGAGCCACACTTAAGCCGGAATAATGCGCAACCACCACCACCGATGTCTTCTTAAAGACATCGGCGAGGGACGCCACGCATTCTTTCTTTTCCCCTCTGTCCACGGTGTGTCTCCTTGCGCGGGAGCGGAATTCTAAGAATTCCGGCCCGCAGGCTGCATCTGCCGCCTCATTAATACGGGAGGCGAACCACCCGTCGAGGCGACGCTGTGCCTGTCCCCGGAACGGACACGCCGCGCCGGACAGTGGGGTAGACCAAAATCGAAGGAACCAAAAAAGGCAGAGCCTTCCTGCAATCCAAAATTCTTGTCGTCACCCCGTCTATGCCGGCCCAAGATCACCTTACCGGCGAGAACCGGATCGGCGATCGAAAGATTAAGCTTGAGTTCGACCAAGAAGGACGACCCCTCACGCCGGCAGTCTCGGACAGGACATGGCCGGAAGGGACAGGCGTCACCGCCTATCCTCCGGCCTTACTCGCCGCGTCACTAAATACCCTGCACCGGAAACAAAACGGCTCCCGAAGCGAAACTTGCAGGCAACTCGCAATCGCGGAAACTATGTGGATTCGGGGCTGCTATTTCCGATCAACCCCGAACCCCTATTTAAACAGTTTCGTTTCTCATGCCAAGGGCCGAAATACAATTTTCCCCGATCCTGAAACGATTTTCTCAGACCGTGATCGTCGCAGGATCGACCTTGACGCCGGGACCCATAGTCGATGATATCGCAACCCTCTGGATATATGTGCCTTTCGCGCCCTGAGGCTTGGCCTTGGCCACCGCGTCCACGAAAGCGACGATGTTTTCGATAAGTTTTTCCTGAGCGAACGAGGCTTTGCCCACGCTGCCTTGGACAATGCCCGCCTTTTCAACACGAAACTCGACCGCGCCGCCCTTCGACGCCTTGACGGCGCCCATGATGTCCATGGTCACGGTACCGACCTTTGGATTGGGCATCAGGCCACGCGGGCCCAAGACTTTGCCGAGCCTGCCGACGAGAGGCATCATGTCGGGCGTCGCAATACAACGGTCGAAGGCGATGGTGCCGCCTTGAACGGTGGCAACCAGATCCTCCGCCCCGACGATGTCCGCCCCCGCTGCCGTGGCCTCGTCGGCCTTGGCGCCGCGCGCGAAGACCGCGACGCGCAGATTGCGCCCGGTTCCATTCGGAAGATTGACCACCCCGCGCACCATCTGATCGGCATGCTTGGGGTCGACCCCAAGATTCATCGCGATCTCGACGGTTTCATCGAATTTCGTTGTGGCGCGCTCCCTAACGAGCTTGACCGCCTCGGCAACCGGATAAAGCTTGATCCGGTCAATTCCTTCGCGCGCCTTTTGCACGCGTTTTCCGATATGTGCCATCGCCCTACCCCACAATCTCGAGGCCCATGGAACGGGCGGAGCCTTCAATCATTCGCGCCGCCGATTCTATCGAGGCACAATTGAGATCGGGCAGTTTTTTCTCGGCGATCTCCTCTATCTGCGCTCTCGTGATCTTGCCCGCAAAACCGCGGCCGGCGGTCTTCGAACCAGACTGGATGCCAGACGCCTTCTTCAAAAAGTAAGACACCGGCGGCAGTTTCATATCGAAAGTGAACGACCGGTCCTGATAGGCGGTGATCACAACCGGAATCGGCGTGCCCTTTTCCATCTGCGCCGTCCGGGCATTGAAGGCCTTGCAAAATTCCATGATATTCAAGCCGCGCTGACCAAGCGCGGGGCCGATCGGAGGCGAAGGATTGGCCGCCCCGGCCGGCACCTGAAGCTTCACGTAACCCGTGATCTTCTTTGCCATTGTCATACTCCCATACAAAGCCGGCCTTTGCGGCACGGCGGTTGCGGTCGTGGTCCGGCGGGAGTCCGCTTGGCACGGCGGGCCCGTCTCCCACGTCTCATGCCACCGGTTGGCAAGCGCCGCCGATGGCAGTTATCAAATCTCCCTATTCCGCATTTCTCCTCATTTCACAAGAGGGGGCGGAACCATGCGAGCCCTTCAGACTGTCCGGCGCCATGACCCGGCAGAAGATCTGCCGGAAGCCAGAACTGTCCCACCTCAGACTTTTTCAACCTGTCCATATTCCAATTCCACCGGCGTCGCGCGGCCGAAGATCGAAACCGCGACCTTGACCCTGGAACGGTCCTCGTCGACATCCTCGACAATGCCATTGAAGGATGCGAAGGGGCCGTCCGCCACCCGCACGGTCTCGCCGATTTCGAAGGTGATCGACGATTTGGGCCGGTCGACACCTTCGGCGACCTGCCCTTTGATGCGCTCCGCCTCGCTATCGGAAATCGGCATCGGCTTCTTGTCGGCGCCCAAAAATCCGGTGACCTTCGGCGTATTCTTAATCAGATGGTAGACATCGTCGGAAAGATCGCATTTCACCAGCACATAGCCGGGAAAGAATTTGCGTTCCGAATTGATCTTACGGCCGCGGCGTATCTCGACAATATGCTCGGTCGGGACAAGAATCTCCTCGAATTTGCCCGAAAGGCCACGCTGCGCCGCCTGCTCCTTGATGGATTCAGCGACCTTTTTCTCGAAATTCGAGTAGGCGTGAACGATATACCAGCGCGTGCTCATCGAAACGCTTCAACCTCTTCTTCTGACTGTTCCAGAGGGTGACGTGCCCAAGCGGAAGCCTAAAAACTATCCTAATTTTAGTAGGTTAGAATCTATTCCTAATGCAATATCTGACTATTAACTTCTGTCCGTCATATCTCAACATACCCTAGAGAGCATTTTTAGGAACTTGCTACAGCTCCTTGTTTTTAAAAGCTTCTTCTCTGTTATATGCGAACGGGAAGCAGGCTTGACCGGGCGCCTTCGAGAAGAAGTTCTCGTGATCTCTAAAGCTGTTTGGTTTGCCGCATGATCCAATCCGAAAAGAGTGCCCCCGAGGCGTCATGCTCTAATGACCCAAACTCAGAAGCCCAGTGACGATGAGGCGGAGAGCCCAGTCCACCGCGACAAAAAAAAGACTGGCGAGCAGGACCATAAAAAGAACAAGTGCCGTCGTGATCAACGTCTCGCGGCGCGAAGGCCAAGTCACCTTGGCGGCTTCGGCGCGCACCTCTTGAAGGAATTCCAAAGGATTGGTCATAGCCGTGGTGAATAATCCCGTTTCTGTTGCGCCATTTTGGAAGTTTTGCCGGTGCCCGGCAATCCCCGGCTCTGTCATCTCCAGCTAGGGACCGCAGCAAGCGGAAAATGACGCCGGTAAAAAAAATCAGGGCGCGGAACCCGAAGGTCACGCGCCACAACCCATCCTTATAATCAAAGGCGCGAGGAACGCAAATCCATTTTTGCGTGCGTCATGGTCCAGTTTCGAGACATCAAAATTGTGGAGATGTGCCGCCGATGACAGGCGCCGGAACAAACCGCACCATAGCAAGCCGCGGCGGCGGCCCGGCCATTATCCTGGTGCGCCCGCAACTCGCGGTGAACATAGGCATGTGCGCGCGGGCGATGGCCAATTTCGGTTTGGCCGATCTGCGTCTGGTGTCGCCCCGCGAAGGCTGGCCCCGGACTGGCGCTTACCGGAAAGGCGCCTATGCCGCCGCGGCAGGCGCCGTGCATCTACTTGAAGCCGCGAAGCTTTTTGACACGATCGAAGCCGCGATCCTCGACCTCAATTTCGTTTGGGCGACGACGGCCCGGGAGCGTGGCCAGCACAAGCCCATTCTGACCCCCGCCGAAGCAATGCCGGAATGCGCGCGGAAAATCACAAGCGGCGAAAAGCATGGCGTGCTGTTTGGACCGGAGCGCACCGGATTAACCAATGACGAAGTGGGTGTGGCCGATGCGATCATCACTTTTCCGGTCAATCCTGCCTACGCCTCGCTCAATTTGGCGCAAGCTGTGCTTTTGACCGGATATGAGTGGATGCGCGCCGTCACGGACGCCAAGCCGCCCTTCGCCCCGGTCCAGCACTCGCCTGCCGCGCCGCGCGAAATGGCCTTGTCATTTTTCGATTATCTCGAAACCGAGCTCCTGCGCGCGGGCTTCTTCCGTCCCGAATCCAAACTGCCGGTGATGCGGCGCAATTTGCGGAACATGTTTCATCGCATGCAACTCACCGAGCAGGATGTGAGCACCCTACGCGGCATGGTCGTCCGCCTCGTCGAAGGACCAAGAACCAGCGGAGTGCGCGGCAATAAGCCCTGCCGCGCCGAGCCGGAGCCGCCCGCGAAGCCTGCCCAAGCACCCTCTGAAGAGGAGGAATAGGACGCCAGGAAGGGCTTGAACAACCCGGATTGACACTGGGCTCCGCTCAGGCCCGGCGGGAAACTAAAAATCACAAACCAAAAATTTAATCCTATCGCAGAATTTCACCCGGCCGAAATCGCTATTCCGCACTTCGCCCCGCCTTGCTGAGGTGGATTTGCGCAGACCGCCAATCGTACCAAAATGTTTCACGTGAAACATTTTTGTCCGGTTGGACCCTGAAATCGGACAAAACTGATGGCTGAAAGATCAACCTGACGGCCAACTTCGCAAACAGGCTCATTACCTAAGATCGATTCGGGATAGGGAAACGGCGGTCCCCGGCGCGAAACATAATCTTCATGCCTCCCGTGCGACACGGCTAGGCTAGAAAATACCCTGCCGTTCCGCTAACGCATAGGCTCAATGATTTTGTGATCGTTCATTTGAGC
>CAYTRB010000035.1:0-25265 GCA_964440215.1 uncultured Methylocapsa sp. | reverse complement strand
CTGCTTCGACGGAATCCCCCGTATATGAGCGGATTCAAGGAATCGATCTACTAGGTCCCGGCTGAGACCGGCGTCACCGGGCGCCGCGGCTTTTGCCTGCGAAGACCGGTCCATCGAACCCAATGGAAGCGGGCGGCGCCGCCGCTCTTTGCCATTTCCTTAACCATCCGGCCCAGTCCCGCAATTTTAAGCGCGCGGCAGGCGAGGCTCGCATTACGTGAGGTCGCTGCGGTCGAGAGCCGTGGCGGTTCGCTATGTTGTCTTCTCTTTATGCGCGGGTTTTGCGCTACGTTTGGCAGTATTGGCAACTCAGGCCATGGATGTTCGGCACTCTCGTGGTGTTGCGCACCCTGACGTCGCTTGTCGATGTGGCGGTGCCTTTCGCGGCCGGTCATCTCGTCGATACCGTCGCAACCGCCGAAGGCAGAGATCTCCGCCCGGCCACCCACGCGCTGGCCCTCTTGCTTGCCATTGTCCTGATATTTCAGGTTTTGCGCGGCACTCTTGATTTTGTGCTCATCCGGTTCAGCTCAGACGCGATGGCGCGCCTCGTTCGCGATGCCTTCGCCCGGGTCCAGCGTTTCTCGTCGGATTGGCACGCCAATACCTTCGCTGGCGCGACGGTTCGCCGCCTCACCCGCGGGATGTGGGCGTTCGATACATTCACCGATACGATGATTTTCAACTTTATGCCGGCGATGGTTGTCGTCGCGGCGATCAGTGCGGTCTTTCTCATCCGCTGGCCACTGCTCGGCCTGTTGATCAGCGGCGAAATCATCGTCTATCTCGGCGTGAGCATCGGTCTCTCCGTCGCCTGGGTGGGACCGGCGAGCAGCTTGGCGCAGCGCTATGACTCCCGGATCAGCGCCAACCTCGCCGACTGCATCGGCGCCAATCCGGTCGTCAAGTCTTTTGCGGCGGAGTTGCGTGAGGATCAGCGTTTCGCGCGTCTCCTTCAGGGCTGGAAGGCGCGCGCCCGCATCGCCTGGGGCCGGGGAGCGGCGACAGGCTTGGTGCAGGCTGGCGTGCTGATTGCCATGCAAGCAACAATGCTTGGCATGGGGCTCTGGCTTTGGACTCAAGGTTCAGCCAGTCCCGGCGACGTCGCAAGCCTCGTGTCCACGCAAATGCTGATCAGCGGCTATTTGCGCGACATCGGCCAGCATGTTCGCAATGCGCAGCAGGCGATCCATGAGATGGAGGATATCGCCACCTACAGCGAGACGGCGCCGCATGTTTGCGACGTTGCCGGCGCTGTGCCGCTTCGCGTGACCGAAGGAGCCATTTTCTTCGACAAAGTCTCGTTCGGCTATGCCGGGACCGGGCTCATGCTCTATGACCGTTTCTCGCTCGAGATTAGGCCGGGAGAAAAAGTCGGTCTCGTCGGCGCGTCAGGCTCTGGCAAGTCGACCTTCGTCAAGCTGTTGCAGCGGCTCTACGACCTCGACGGCGGCCGGATTCTGGTCGACGGGCAGGACATCGCCAAGGTCTCGCAGGCGAGCCTGCGCCAGGCGATCGGCCTCGTTCCTCAGGAGCCGGTTTTGTTTCATCGCTCGCTGTCGGAAAACATCGCCTACGGACGGCCGCAAGCGCCTCCGAGCGCGATTCGGAAAGCCGCGAGCCTGGCACACGCGGATATCTTCATAGAGCGGCTTCCCAAAACCTATCGCACGGCGGTCGGCGAGCGGGGCGTTAAGCTTTCGGGCGGCGAGCGGCAAAGGGTGGCGATTGCCCGCGCGATCCTTGCCGCGACCCCTATTCTTGTCCTCGACGAGGCAACGTCGAGCCTCGACTCGGTATCGGAAGCCTTGATCCGCGATGCCATCGCACATTTGTCCGCCGGGCGCACCACGATCGTTGTCGCGCATAGGCTCTCGACGGTGCAAAGCCTCGACCGCATTCTCGTGTTTGACGGCGGCCGCATCGTCGAGGATGGACGCCACGGCGAACTCGTCACGCGGCTGGATGGCGTCTATCGCCGTCTCTTCGAGACGCAAGCGGGAAAAGCGCCGCTTCTCGTTTGAAGGATTGGCGCGGCTGCGCTTATATAAGCAACTTGTGGAATGAACCAAAGACCGAAGCGCCAGGCTTGGCCGCCTCTGCAAAATCTGGAAGCCACCTCATGTCGCACTCGTCTCAGCTACGCCTCGGCGTCAATGTCGATCATGTCGCGACCTTGCGCAATGCGCGGGGCGGTGCCTTCCCCGATCCGGTGCGCGCCGCGCTGCTTGCCATCGAGGCCGGCGCCGATGGCATCACCGCGCATTTGCGCGAGGACCGGCGCCATATCCGCGACGAGGACATGGCGCGGCTGCGGCGGGAGATTTCGAAGCCGCTGAATTTCGAGATGGCGGCGGCTGACGACATGGTGGCGATCGCGCTCGATACGCGGCCGAACGCCTGTTGCCTTGTCCCGGAAAAACGCAGCGAGCGCACCACGGAAGGCGGCCTCGACGTGATCGGCGGTCATGATCATTTACGAATCGTCACCGCCGAATTGCTCAATGCCGGGGTTCGCGTCTCCTTGTTCATCGAACCATCCTTGGAGGCCGTCCGGGCCTCGCGCTCGATCGGCGCGCCGGTGATCGAATTGCATACGGGCGCCTGGTGCGACTCGCTCGCGCATCACCAAACCGAGCGCGCCGCCCGGGAATTCGCCCGTATCAAGGCGGCGGCCGCGCTCGCGAGCAGCCAGGGGCTCGAATGTCACGCTGGCCACGGGCTCGATTTCGGCACGGCCAAGACCGTCGCGGGCCTGCCGGAAATCGTCGAACTCAACATCGGTCATTTTCTGATCGGCGAGGCGGTCTTCATCGGTCTTAAAGCGGCGATCGCCAAGATGCGGGCGGCGATGGACGAGGGGCGGGCGAAGGCAGCCCGCTCAACCCCCCAAGCGTGAGGCCTATGTGAGACGATGATCATCGGCTTCGGCAACGATCTTTGCGATATCAGGCGCATCGAAGTGTCGCTCGCGCGCTTCGGCGAGCGTTTCGTCCAGCGCTGCTTCACCGAAACGGAGCGGCGCAAATCCGATGCGCGGGCAGGCCGGGCCGCCTCTTACGCGAAGCGCTTCGCCGCCAAGGAAGCCTGCGCCAAGGCGCTCGGCACGGGGCTTCGCGCGGGCGTTGCCTTGCGCGACATGGGCGTTGTGAATTTGCCGTCCGGCAAGCCGACATTAAGCTTGACTGGCGGCGCCGCGGCGCGTCTCGATGCCCTGACACCCCCCGGCCACCGGGTCTTTATCCACTTAACCCTGACCGATGAATATCCCCTGGCGCAGGCGCAAGTGATCATCGAAGCGGTCGAAATCGCGGCCTCCGTGGAATGAGCAGACCCGCGCGGCAGAGGTCGAGAAGCCTCGCTTTAGCCTATGCGATCAGACTGAAATGGTCCGAATCACAAAGCGCGGCTCACCCTATACCGGCGTTCTCCAGCATGATAAGGAGCCCTCTTTGGCATGGACGGCGGTGCCCGGACGGGACGAAACGGTCGTTTGGAAAGAAATGATATGACAGAGCCAGCAAGGTTGGATCGGAAAGGCACCGGAATGAAGCAAAGCGCCAAGGAAGGCGGCAAGGGCGACACTTTGAAGGTGATCGTCCAGGCGTTGCTGATCGCCCTCGTCGTGCGCACCTTTTTGTTTCAGCCGTTCAATATTCCGTCCGGCTCGATGATCCCGACCTTGCTGATCGGCGATTATCTTTTCGTGTCCAAATATGCTTATGGCTACTCCGATCATTCGATTCCCTTCAGCCCGCATTTGTTTTCCGGCAGAATTCTCGCCTCGCCGCCAAAGCGCGGCGACGTTGTCGTCTTCAAGCTGCCGCGCGACGGGCAGACGGACTACATCAAGCGCGTGATCGGCCTGCCTGGTGACAAAATTCAAATGAGAGACGGCCGCCTTTACATCAATGGCGAACTCGTGCCGCGCGAGCCGATCGCGAAGGTCCATACCGAGGGCTTCTACGGGGGCGAAACCGATGTGCCGACCTACCGCGAGACATTGCCCGGCGGCGTCAGCCATACGATCATCGAGATTCAGGGCGACTCGGGATTCAACGACAATACGCCGGTGTTCGAGGTGCCGGCGGGACATTACTTCATGATGGGCGACAACCGGGACAATTCGACCGACAGCCGGGTTCCTCCCGATCAGGGGGGGGTCGGTTATGTGCCGTTTGAAAATCTCGTGGGACGCGCCGAGTTGATCTTCTTTTCGGTCGGCAAGGGCGAACCGGCCTGGGCGATCTGGGAATGGCCCTGGACGCTACGGTACGACAGACTGTTCAAAACCGTGAAATAGGATGACGCGGCAAGACCGGGATCTGAGCGGGCTTGAGGAGCGCATCGGGCATGTGTTCGCCGATGCCAAACTGATCGCGGCGGCCCTGACCCATGTGAGCGCGGCGACGGGACGCAAGCGCGAAACCTACCAAAGGCTCGAATTTCTCGGCGATCGCGTGTTGGGCCTCGCCATTTCCGAGATGCTGTATGAGACATTCCCCGAAGCAGACGAGGGAGAGCTTTCGCGCCGCCTCGCCGCCCTCGTGCGGAAGGAGAGCTGCGCCGAAGTCACGCTCGCCTGGGGCATCGAAAACCATATCAGGCTTGGCGACGGCGAAAAACAGGCCGGGGCCGCCAACATGGCCATTCTGGGCGACGTTTGCGAATCGATCATCGGCGCCGTTTTCCTCGACGCTGGCTATGGCGCGGCGAAAGCCGTGGTCGCCGCTGCCTTCGGCGCCCGGCTGCTCTCGCCCGAGCGCCCGCTGCGCGATCCAAAGACCCTGCTGCAAGAGTGGGCGCAGGGGCGCGGCCTTCCAACGCCCTTCTATCGCGAAACCGCGAGATCCGGCCCCGACCACGCACCGGAATTCACGATTTCCGTCGAAGTGCCTGGCTATCCGCATGCCGAGGCGAGAGGCTTTGCAAAACGCCTCGCCGAGCAAGCGGCGGCGGCGGTGTTCATCGCGCGCGAGGGCATCGGCCAAAAGGGCGCAGCGTGAACAATAGCCCTGGCGCTGCGACACGCTGTGGTTTTGCCGCCCTCATCGGGGCGCCGAACGCCGGCAAATCGACCCTCATCAACCAGCTTGTGGGAACAAAAGTCTCGATCGTTTCCCGCAAGGTGCAGACGACCCGGGGGACAGTCCGCGGGATCGCGCTCGAAGGCGATGCGCAAATCATCTTTGTCGACACGCCAGGGATTTTCGCGCCGAAACGGCGGCTCGACCGGGCCATGGTGGGCGCCGCCTGGGGCAGTGCTTGCGACGCCGACGCGGCCGCCCTCCTCGTCGATGTCCATAAGGGCGTTGATGCCGAGGTCGAAGCCATCCTTGCCCGGCTGCCGCAAAGCGCCGCCACGAAAATTCTAGTGTTAAACAAGATCGATACGGTGGAACCGCCAAGGCTTCTCGAACTCGCCGCCAGGCTGAATGGGATGCTTCTTTTCGCGGAAACCTTCATGATCTCGGCGCTGCGCGGCCACGGTGTTGCGAAACTCAGGCAACAGCTTGGCGCGCTAATGCCGCCTGGCCCTTGGCTCTACCCCGAGGATCAGATTTCGGATACGCCGCTGCGCCTGCTCGCCGCCGAGATCACCCGCGAGAAAATTTTTGAGCGCCTGCATGATGAACTCCCCTATGCCTCGACGGTCGAAACCGAGCTTTGGAAAGATCTTCCCGACGGATCGGTGCGGATCGAGCAGACGATCTATGTGATGCGCGAAGGCCACAAGAAGATCGTCATCGGCGAGGGCGGCCGCACCATCAAGGCTATCGGCAGCGCGGCGCGCAAGGAGATCATCGAGGCAGCCGGCCAAAAGGTGCATCTCTTCTTGTTTGTGAAAGTGCGCGAGAACTGGGGCGACGATCCCGAGCGCTACCGGGAGATGGGTCTGGATTTTCCCAGGGAATGATAGTGGGTTGTGAGTCCGTTTGAAGCTCATGACCCTGAGCGGACCCCGGCCATTGCTGTTGTGACCGCGCGGCGGTCGTATCGTTCCGGCTTCGGGAAATCGACTTCGGATTACGGGAGTTCACCTGACGACTTTTGCCGTAGTCCTGCGCAGCCGGATCGCGAGGATCCGGCCGAGCGCGAAGAGCAGTTCGCGCGCGAGGTCCGGACTGCTCTGTACGAATGCGGTGTACTGCTCTGGGGTTATCGCCGGGGGCGCCGGGACGGCCTTGCGGGATTGCAGTGCCGAGGATCGGGCAGAGCGGTTACGAGCAATGCGGCCTCCCTGGCATTGAGCCGATCTGCGCTCTTGTGGAAATAATGCCGCGCTGCCGCCTCGGCGCCTGAGCGCCGCGGAACCACATAGTCGAGATTTGCAAAAATCCTGAAGGCTAGTAACTTACCTATAAGCGCTAATATCAAGGGGGACGGGAAATGACAGACGTACCCAGCAGCAGGCCACGAATAGGGGAAGCAGCCGCCCTCAGGCTGGTGGGGTTATTTAAGCAAGTGGACGGAAAACTAGAGCACTGGGCAATTACGGATGCTACGCAAAGAAAAGTCGTTATTCGGCATGTCAACAGTATGGTATACGAATGTAGGGATGTCATTCCTATCATTGGGAAGATCAGTGACGCACCTGCTAAACACCTCGTCCTGTATTGGCCCAAGTTCGTCGCAGCTTGGAAAGCGCAGGAAATAGGAGGGCCGGGCAATCTGGCCTTTGACATCTTGAGCCAAGAGCTTATTCCTGCCGCATCGAAACTCACTATAAGATCGTAATCCTCTGGATGAATGGATGGATCAAGCTTAGTCCATAGAGACTAGCGGCCGAGACTAACGGTGGCCGCCAAGACACGCCCTTAAGAGGGAGTCCCAAATCATGGCATCCAACACCGAAGCGTTGACTCCTGAGGATTGGGCAATTTTGGGTAGGTTTGCCGGCTCCGGCGAGACCAACGCGCCTTCCCAGCGTCAGCCGGTACCGGGCCTGGAATTTCTCGGGATGGGCTACGACGTCTTTGATCGTTACGCATCGGTCGAGAGCTGCAAACAGCACATCCTCGATTTCTCTGCCGAGCCTGAAGTCGACCAGCAGGTTATTGACGCCAGCATCCCGCTTGAGCTTCTAAGGACTGCATTCAATACGATCCCCATGGAAATCAAGTTGATTTACAAACGGCCCCAAAAGGTCATGTTCCTTCCACGCTACGAGGTACGATCGGACTACGAATTCGATTCGACAATCGACGACCAGATCACCAAATGGTCGAATCATACCAATCTTAGCGGCAGTTACGGCCCGTTCGCGGCGGAGATTGATGCTAGGTTTGGGTCCACGCTCGCCAAACTGGCAACAACCAAGTTTTATTCCTTGGTCGCAAAAAGCACCTATTGGCAGCTGAGCCTTGACTACAGCATCGGGCAGCCGGCGCCTGTCCGGGCAGAGGTGCAAGCTGATTTGGATAATCCGTCGGTCGACCCTGCCGGCTTCTTCGAGCAATATGGCACGCACTACCTGAGTTCTATCTCGGTTGGCTGCAGGGTAACAGTCTCCTGCGCGATCGAGACCTCGCAGGTGGAATCAGACTTCGATTTCAGCGCGTACCTCAACGTTACCTATGGCGGCAAAAGAGCGAGCGCCGGTGTCACGAACGACACAACTTATCATAACAAGGTCAAGAGGTTTCAGGAACACAGCCGGACGAGCGTCTTCGGCGTCGGCATTTCCGACGAGCAACTCGACAAAATCAAGGAGGGTGCAGAAGCCGGGGTGGCCGTGCTGAAAGGCGGTTGGCACAATCCGTCCCTCATCGATTTCTCAAAGGGCTCGCTCAAGCGGATATGGATGCTGGCCAAGGACGAGGCCAGGCAGAGTGCCTTTCAGGCGGAGTTTGACAGGCGCGCGGCTCAACGCACTTCAATCATCTCTGGTCTCTCCTTATACATTCCGATTTACTTGTACCGGAACGGCGACGTTTGCAGCTACCGATTGTACCCAACCGCGAATCTCGATGGTTCGAGCGATGCTGGCGGCGTCGCCTGGAAGATCCAGAACGGCGGCAAGCCGTTATTCAATATCGCCGCAAAGCAGGTCGAAGGAACGGTACCCCTGTATCAATATCGTCTGCAGAGTGATCCCCGGGTGTGGCGCTTCGAGGCAGGTCCAGTTTGGCATGATTGGCTCGGCGAGGATATCAACCGCAACCGCGACTGGCAGCGCATTTCCTCAAAACCGGTTGGCTATGTCCTAGAGACCGCTCAATATTGGGGTAAACCCACCGCCGCCGGGATGTGCCCCGTTTATGCCTACACCACGCCTCGCACGCTGCCCGCGAGGTTTTATTACAGCCTGGATGAGGACGACCGCACGCGCGCGCCGGGTGAGGCGTGGGGGCGCTTTAACTACTGGATGGACGTCGCTGTTAGAGGTGATAGAGGTGACAGACGGGGCATTGGCAGAGGAATGACGCCTGAAGAATTGGCGCCATATCACGACTACTTTGGCGCCCTCGAAAGGGGCAGCCCCGAAAGGCCACAGGGCGGCGGCCCAGACAGGCCACAGTGGTATGCTTGGTCCCCGCTCTAAGGGTGTGGCGCGAGCACTTCGCCGGTAGCGATCACTGAGCCATTTATTTCAATGCATTTGACGAGCGGACCGGCGGTTAGCGCGCGCGCCATGGTGTAGGCAGCTAGCCAGAGATCGCGCCGGGACAGCCTTGCGGGATTGCGGTGCCGATGATTGGGCAGAGCTGTTGCCTGCGCGCCGCTTCTTGATCGTCTTGAGATCATGGCGCTGCGACAGACGCCAAGTTTCTTCATTTCGTTGGCGACGCGGATCTGGCCAAGGGCCGGCTGCTCTAGAATCATCATGCTATGATCTCGGAGAAACCCGCATAGTGCCGTGCAGCTGACCTCAGACGATGTCCGGTGCTGGCGCAAAAGCAGAAATTCAACCTGAGACGCTATCCGAAATGCCCCAGCTTGAGCAGCAGACGCGCTGGCTCTATGGTGCAAGTCCGATCGGCCGTCCAGGTGCCCATTTTAAATGACACTCGCCAGCATGACAGGCTTTGCCCGCGCCGCCGGAAACTCTGGGCCGTGGCGCCTGACCTGGGAGATCAAGGCCGTCAACGCCAAGGGTTTTGACGCGCGGTTGCGCCTTGCGCCGCCCTTCGACGCAATTGAACCTGATGTGCGGGCTAAACTTGTGCAAAAGCTCACGCGCGGAACGATCCAAGCGGGGTTTACGGCGCAGCGCGAGACCACCACCCCAGAGGTTCACGTCAACCAGGATTTGCTGCGCAAGCTCATCACGGCGGTCGCCGCGATCCCGCTGCCGGAGATGATCTCGCCCGCGACCCTTGACGGGCTTCTGTCCGTGCGCGGCGTCGTGGACATCTCGGATGCTGCCGAGAACGAGGCCGAAATTTTAGCGGCACGAGGGCGCGCGCTTGAGCTTTTGGAGGAGGCGCTCGCGGCGCTCGTATTGATGCGGCAAGGCGAGGGCGCTATGCTGGCAAGCGTCCTCGTGGCGCGGCTTGAGACGATCGCCGCATTGACGCAGGCGGCGGATGTCTCTCCGGCCCGCAAGCCCGAGGCGATCCAAGCCCGCCTCGCGCAATCGCTCGCCATGCTTGCCGGAAACAGCAATTTCGACCAAAACCGTTTGCACCAGGAGGCGCTGATGCTGGCGGCCAAGGCCGATATTCGCGAAGAGCTCGATCGTCTCGCGGCCCATACGATGGCCGCCCGCGATCTCGTGGACAAGGGCGGCGCGGTCGGCCGCAGGCTTGACTTCCTGGCCCAGGAACTCTCCCGCGAGGCCAATACGCTTTGCGCCAAATCGAACGACGCGAGCCTGACCGCGCTCGGCCTCGAATTGCGTGTCGAGATCGAGCAATTCCGCGAGCAAGTTCAGAACATCGAGTAGAAACCTTATGCCGCTCGTAGACAATTTTCACAAAACCCCGCCTGGCCGGCGCGGCTTGATGCTGATTCTCTCCTCCCCGTCGGGTGCCGGCAAGACGACCCTGACCCGGATGCTGCTGCAGACGCCCGAGCTTGACCTCACTTTGTCGCTCTCGGTCACCACACGGCCGCGCCGCTCAAGCGAGGTCGATGGCATTCACTATCGATTTATCACCAAGAAGCAGTTCGAGGCGCTGCGCGACGGGGGCGATTTGCTCGAATGGGCGGAGGTGCACGGCAATTTTTACGGCACCCCGCGCGAGCCCGCCGAAGAGGTTTTGCGGCATGGCCGCGACATGCTTTTCGACATCGATTATCAGGGCACAAGGCAGGTCAAGGAAAAGGCCGCCGCCGATGCCGTCACGATTTTCATTTTGCCGCCATCGATGCAGGAATTGCGTGCCCGCCTGGAGCGCCGCGCCGAGGACAGGCCCGACGTCATCGAAAAGCGCTTGAACGAGGCGCGCAACGAAATCCTCCGCTGGACGGATTATGATTACGTGCTCGTCAATGATGATCTGCAAGCGACCTACGCGGATCTCCGTTCGATTCTCGCCGCCGAGCGCCGCCGCGCCACGCGCACGCGCGAACAGATCGGCGCTTTCGTCGAAAGCCTGTTGCGCGAGCCATGAGCAAGGCTTTCACCAAGGAAACCGAGACGGACGCGGATGTCGAGGACGACATTCCGGCCCTTCCGGCTGGCGTTAAAAATTACATCACGCCGGACGGTTTGCGGCGGCTCGAGGCGGAATTCGCGGAATTGCAAAAAGTTGAGCGGCCGAAAATCGTCGAGACCGTGGCTTGGGCGGCGGGCAATGGCGACCGCTCCGAGAATGGCGACTATATTTACGGCAAGCGGCGTCTGCGCGAAATCGACCGGCGCCTGCGCTTCCTGCGCAAAAGAATGGAAATCGCCGAAGTCGTCGATCCGGCGCGGCAAAAGAACCACGAGAGAGTCTTTTTCGGGGCCACCGTCACCTATCTCAATGAACGTGATGAAGAAAAGACGGTGCGGATCGTCGGCATCGACGAGGCGCGTTCGGAACGCCACGAGATCAGCTGGATTTCACCGGTCGCCAAGGCGCTCTTGAAGGCCGGAGAGGGCGACAGCGTCGAGGTGCGGACACCCAAGGGCATCGAGCGCCTTGAAATTCTAAAAATCCTCTACTGAGGTCTGAGACATCAGTTTTGTCCGGTTTTACCCCTCGACCGGACAAAAATGTTTCACGTGAAACATTTTGGTACGATTGACGGCTTGCGCAAGGCACAAAACCACGGCGGCGCGCGGTACGGAACCGGGATTTTGGCCAAGCAAAATTTTAAAATAGGATTAGGCTTTGGCCTTGTCATTTTTTGAACCGCGGACTTCCGGCTTTCGGCTCATACCAAGTCTCGCTGGGAATGACCCATTGGCCCGCGCCATCATGGCGCGGGAGTCACGAACAATGAGTGCTGGTAATTTTCAAACCGGCGCCGGCGAGCCGCGCTCGCCTTATGCCTCTGCCTTATCGAGTCTGATCTGGAGATCGCCGTCCACGAGCGAGGTCTTTGGGCTCACCCGATGGAACTCGTCGAGAGCAGCCTTTACGCCGGAAGACAGTTCATTCGACTGCTGAACGTTAATATCAACGGAAAACACATCGACGCCGCTCTTAAAAACCGTAACCTTCAAGATCATCCGTTCCTCCCTCATTTGCGCTGCGGAGATCGCAACTATGCGAACGAAAGTCAACCGGCGCAAATTTCAAACTATGATACGGCCCGTGCCCGGCCTTGAGCCAGATCAAGGAGGGCGAGGCCTTTAGTATCAAAGCATGAGGGTTCTCATAGGGCGTCCCATTCCCCGCCTCTGCCGTGCGGCGAAAGGGGAGGTGCCGCCGGGAGCGGGCGGCAGCGTCGGGGTGCGGAACGATGAGAGCGGGTAGAAGTTTTAAACCAACTCCGCCTCAACCTCCGGCGCCAGCGCGGGCGCCGTCGTGGGCGCCGTGGCTTTCTTCCTGACTTTAGGGACTTTGGGGGGCTTAGCGGCTATCGGGGCGCTCGGAACTTTATGAAGCTCAGGCGCTTTGGGGACGCTATCAACTTTAGAAAGCTTAGGAAGCTTGGGAAGCAGAGGTAGGGCTTTTACCTTATCGAGCAGGATAAGAATATCGCCGCCCAAGAGCTTTGTCTTCGGGCTCAGCCTTTGGAACTCGTCGAGAGCCGCCTTTACGCCGGTTGACAGCTCAGTTTGATCGCGAACGTCGATATGGACGGAAAACACATCGTCGCCGTTCTTTAAAACCGTAAGTTTCAGAATCATTCGAACCTCCCGCATCTGCACGACGGAGAAAGCCACCGGGCAACCGCAAGTCACCCGGCGCAAATGTTAACCGAAGATACGGCTATTCTTTGACGAGGGCCAGATCTGCGCGGGCAAAGTCTGTGTATAGATTGGTAAAGGGTTTTACAGGAAGGCACTTCTGGCGCGATTTGCGCGGGAAAAACCCATTCTTCGACCGGCGGCGCTTGGCCGATAACCTTGCCGGGTTGAGCAGCCTGGGCAGACTTATTACTTCCGAAGTGCGATTTGGCACAGCCTCGCATGGGGATTGTCCGCATGCTTACCGGCACCCCAAAAGCCTTTCTTCAAGTACAATCAGTATCAAGGATTGCACTGTCCACGAACCAACAGCATGAGGATATTGGACATGACCTCTGCATTTACAGTAGACGATCAGATTTGCCATGCGGACGCCGGCGGCGAACCCGGCCGTCAGACACAATCCACCCCATCCCTTCCTATCGCCAGAGCACTCCATCTCGGTTACCGTTGGCAGAAGACCAGCGATGATGCGCTCGTGATGGACTGGTACTTCGCCGACGCGAAAGCGCAGGCCTGCTCGCTGATCTGCGCGCCCGACGCGCAGCAACCGGCACGAGGCCGCAATGATGACCATTCGTATCAACGGCCGTCAAATACCCGCATGAGGTTCGCGGTCGAATGGATTGGGATTGCGATTATTCTGGGCGGCAGCGGAATCCTGACGCTCATGAGCTTCTTGAGCGAACACAACGATCTGCTTTGAGCGGCCGGTACCGCGACGTTACGTTTTGCAACGCATCGATACTTTGATGATAAGCACTTGAGCTTGATCAAAAAGGCTCTATCCGGTTTTTCGGGCGGAGCCCTCAATACTTGAACTTGCCATATTATGGCGCAAACACCATAAGCCGAAAGCGTGATGCCGGGTGAGCGCCGCTGCGTGGCGCGCCCTACTCCACAACTGGTACCCGGATGTCCGTTGCGAAATCACGCAAGCGGAGTCAGTTGTATTGGCATGCAGGCTAATCTTCGAAAAACCGTTGGGGTTACTCTTCCCATCCTTACTTTGGCGGTCGCCTTTGGCGGTTGGCGGTTTTGGCCAGCACCAAAAGATATAAAACCGGATGTACGCGATGTGAGCCTCGCCATGACACCCGCGCCCATCGTTCCGGCTTCCCCGGCGCCGCAAATCGCGGCACAGATTAAAGAAGCTGACAAGCCTTGGGTCACAGAAGAAGAAATAGAACGAGCCCGCAGGGAAGGGAGGATATTGATTCCGGAAAGTCCGGAAGAACTGGTTCGCATGAACATGGTCTATGGCAAGGACAATATATCCGCGCACGACAACAAGTGGGTTAAGATATCATATAAATTTTCACGTGTAGAAAATATAAGAGGATCCGATAATAAATATTATCTACGGGTCCAATTGCAAAGCCGGTATGGTCTATATCTGTCGCTAGACCAAAGGAAATGGGAGTCTAAAATTCTAACTCTGAGAGAAGGCGACGCTATCAATACGATTTGTCAATTATACATGGTTGATGGGACCAATTTAGTGGCAATTAATTGCGACGCGTTCTAACTCCATCGCTATTGATCCATGCGCGACTTGCGCGGGGAAAGCCATTCAACCCGACGGCAGAAAAGCGTGTCTGACCTTTGAACTCAAGGATCGAAGACCGAACTGATCTCGGCTGTTGCCGAGATCAGCATTATAGATGTCGAAATCGGACTTGGCCGATTTCGATTGGCGGCGAGCCTTTGGCGCGTCCTTGACATCAAAGGTCAGTTGCGCTCGGATCTGCCGTGCGATGATTGGAAAGGTGTGGCCGGAGCGGCCAATTTGTCGCGATGCGAGCTCAAGGGCATCGAGCGAATTGAAATTTTAAAGATCGGCTACTGAGATTGGCTCACCAGTCTTTTCCGATTCTACCGCTCAATCGGACAAAACTGTTACACACGTGAAACGTTTTGGTGCGATTGAGATACCTCACGAACTTGCGCCGCATTTCTACTCAATTATCTTAAAAGCCCGACTTTCAATCTGAGCCATTCCCGAGTTCCGAGTCCGCGATGCTGATAGAACCAGAGCTAGAGGATGTCAGTATCATCCTGCTAGGAGATTTTAATCCACCAATATTTAATCCCGAGTGGTTGGCGCGACATAAAATAGTAGGTGAGCAAGCAGCCTTTGAAAGTAAAATTAACATAATTCATCCAGATATATCACAGTTTAGTGTAGGTAGTATCGAATTTGTCGTGGAGCGACATCGCTTCCAATTACTCGTTCGAACCGCCCCTTTTGTCCGAATATTGGACGTTGTATCTAAGGCTTTTCGTGAGTTTCTTCCTCATACGCCAATCCGACAGTTCGGGATAAACCGCTCAATTCATTTCAGTGTCGGAACTGAAACTATTCGGAATGCAATCGTACGGAAACTCGCGCCACTTGAACCATGGGGCGAATGGGGGGTACAGATTTCGAAAGGCTCAGGCGAACTCAGGGGCGGCATGCTCAATCTTTCCATGTTCGAGCAACAAATGTTGGAAAAATTTCGTCGAAAGATCACTGCTTCAGTTCAACCTTCAATAGGAATACCGCACAGTTCAGGTATATTTGTAGGCGTAAACGATCACCATGAACCGATTGAGCCACCCCTCAGCCCACGAGAACTCTTGGAAATGCTGGAAAGCTCTTTCGAATCTTCACTTGATAATTCACTTTGGATAATAGAGAAGGTGATGGCATTGAAGGAAACGGTCAATGTTTAGCGATAATACAGCGATTGACTGGCCTATCTTTTCGAATGGCATGCTGGCCCCCTCGGGATCACAACAGCAAATTTCGGAGCATCCTGCCCGCACTTCATTGGATTGGCAAGTCGCGCGTAGGAATCAGAATTCGCTAACGACAGATATTCCTGCTGAACAGAGCGTATCTGCTGTCAAAAATGCCGCTCAGCCGATCTATTACGTTCCCAAAGTCGCCAGCCGCGAGCCCAGTGAGCGGGCATCGTTTTCTCCACTTCAAGAATGGGAGGGCTTCGTCAGCGAGATCGGGATCGACTCTTTTACCGGCCTCTTAGTTGATTTAACTGCCAAAAAAAAACGGCCAGAAGAAAAAATGGAATTCCCAATTTCCGATTTGAGTGAAGACGACAAAAGTCTCCTGCGAGAAGGAGCGATTTTCCGTTGGTCGATCGGATACCAAATGCAACACGGAACCAAAAAGCGAATTTCTCAGATCGTATTTCGACGACTTCCAGCTTGGACTCGGTCTGATTTTGAAGCGTCTAAGCGAAAAGTAAAAGAGATTGCGGAGAATGTGGTTTGGGATTGAGTTTGGATGGACCAGCCGCAGACCAAGTAGAAATTACGTTTATAGGACCTGGTTATGGTGAATGCTGCCTCGTCCATCTTGGCAGTAGTCATTGGGTCATTATTGACTCTTGTATCGGTGCCTCTGGTTATCCGGCCGCTATTGAATATTTGATGGATATTGGTGTCGACCCTCCGACATCGGTTCAGCTAATAATAGCAACCCACTGGCACGACGATCATATTGCAGGTCTTGCAGAAACAGTGAGAATCTGCAGCTCCGCCCAATTTTGCTGTTCCGCTGCGTTATCGAGAAGCGAGTTTCTCGCCAATCTTGCCCCTTATAATGAGCGAACGAATTTTAGCGGCGGGTCCGGCGTTTCAGAAATCTTTGAGATAATGGAAGAGCTAAAAGCGACAACAAGACGAAATCCGGTGCGAGCCTTGGCCAGCCGCTTGGTCAAAAAGTTTGAGGCTTCTCGATTCGCACATTCTGGAGATTGTGAAATCTGGACGCTTTCCCCATCCGACGCGCAATTCGAAATTTCCCTACAAGAAATTGGAAGGTTGGTGCCTGAGCTGAATTGGACAAAGCGCCGAATGCCATCGCAGCGTCCAAACCACCTTTCTGTAGTGACATTTATTAAAATCGGAACCGTGAGTGCCCTCTTCGGTGCCGATTTGGAAGAAACAACAAATCCAGAAACCGGCTGGTCAGCAATTGTAAAATCAACGAGCCGCCCACAAATCAGATGCCAAGTCTTCAAGATCCCTCACCACGGCTCGGTAACAGGGCATTCTGACGATGTTTGGGCTCAAATGCTCGAAGCTAAGCCCATAGCAGTCGCGACAAACTACGTTGCCGGACGAAAACCGCTCCCTACTCGTGAAGATATCGTCCGTATTTCAGCACTTGCTGGAGAGTTCTATTTGACAAGTTCGAATCAATCAAAAGCTGCACGAAAGCGGGAGCCTGCAGTGGAGAAGACGATCCGTGAGGTCGGCAAATTGGCTTCTATCGCATCGCCAGCTGGCTTTGTTCGATTACGAAATGGTGGGTCACTCTCTCCTGATCAGTGGAGAGCAGAGCTTTCAGGGCTAGCTCACAAAAAGTGATGTCTTTGGCAAATTTACGTACTTTGGATTGTATGTTTTTTTCAAATCAATGATACCGAAATCCGTTGCCCTTTCCGCTCCGCCGCCTCATCCCAAATTCAGCTCCTTGAAAAAATCATTCCCCTTGTCGTCGATCACAATAAAGGCCGGGAAATTTTCGACTTCGATTTTCCAGATCGCTTCCATGCCGAGCTCGGGATACTCCAAAACCTCGACCTTTTTGATGCAATCCTGGGCGAGCCGCGCCGCCGCGCCGCCGATCGAGCCAAGATAAAAGCCGCCATGTTTCGCGCAGGCCTCGCGCACTTCGCGGGCGCGATTGCCCTTGGCGAGCATGACAAGCGAGCCGCCCGCCGCTTGAAACTGATCGACATAGGAATCCATGCGGCCCGCCGTCGTCGGGCCAAACGAGCCTGACGCATAACCCTCCGGCGTCTTGGCGGGACCGGCGTAATACACGGGGTGATCCTTGAAATAAGCGGGCATTCCCTCGCCCGCCTCCAGCCGCGCCCGGATTTTTGCGTGGGCGAGATCGCGGGCGACGATCATTGGGCCTGAGAGCGACAGCCGCGTCTTGATGGGATGGCGCTTGAGAACGCCGAGAATGTCTTGCATAGGCTGGCTGAGATCGACCGCCACGACGTCGCCGCCAAGCGCGGCCTCATCGATGGCGGGGAGATATTTCGCCGGATCATGTTCCAGCTCTTCGAGAAAGATGCCCTCGCTGGTGATCTTGGCCTGCGCCTGCCGGTCGGCCGAGCAGGAGACGCCGATCCCGATCGGCAGCGAGGCGCCATGGCGCGGCAGCCGCACAACCCGGACGTCATGGCAAAAATATTTGCCGCCGAATTGGGCGCCGACCCCCAAATCCTGGGTCAGCTTGAAAATCTCGGCTTCCAGGCCAAGATCGCGGAAGGCATGGCCATCCTCGCCGCCGGTGACCGGCAAGGTGTCGAGATAATGCGTCGAGGCGAGCTTTACCGTCTTCAAATTCAATTCCGCCGAGGTGCCGCCGATGACGATCGCCAAATGATAGGGCGGGCAGGCGCTGGTGCCGAGGGTGAGAATCCTTTCCCGCAGGAAAGCAACGAGACGGTCATGCGTCAGCAGCGACGGCGTGCCTTGATAAAGATAAGTCTTGTTGGCGGAACCGCCGCCTTTTGCGATGAAGAGGAATTTGTAGGCATCCTCCCCATCCGCATAGATTTCGATCTGGGCGGGGAGATTGGTCTTGGTGTTCTTCTCCTCGAACATCGAGAGGGGCGCGAGCTGCGAATAACGCAAATTCTTCTTCTCGTAAGCATCCCTGATGCCTTCGGCGAGGGCGCTCTCGTCATCGCCGCCGGTCAAGACGAAGCGTCCCCTCTTGCCCATGACGATGGCGGTGCCGGTATCCTGGCACATCGGCAAAACGCCGCCCGCCGCGATGTTGGCGTTTTTCAACAGATCGAAGGCGACGAATTTATCGTTTCCGGTGGCCTCCGGGTCGCCGAGGATTTTGGCAAGCTGGGCGAGATGGGCTGGCCGCAGCAGATGGTTGATGTCGCTCATCGCCGCCTCCGCGAGAAGCCGCAGCGCCTCGCGCTCGACATGGAGGAAGCGGTGAGACCCGGCTGTCTCGACCCGCACGCCCTCCGAGGTGAGCTTGCGGTAGGGCGTCTGATCCTTGCCCTGAAGAAAAAGCGGATGATATTGATAGGTCATCGTGCTGCTCGTTTGTGCAATGCGGGCGGCAAACTGTACCCTTTCGGGCGCGGCCGTCAAAGTTTTCAACCCTGAAAGTCCGATGCCGTGAATCTTCCTTTTCCCGTACTTGTGAGCGACATCGGCGGCACCAATGCACGGTTTGCGCTTGTGCCTGCGCCCGGCGCGCCGATCGAGGCGGGGCCGCATCTCAAAACCAGGGATTTTTTGGGC
This sequence comes from uncultured Methylocapsa sp., assembly GCA_964440215.1. GTDB lineage: Bacteria > Pseudomonadota > Alphaproteobacteria > Rhizobiales > Beijerinckiaceae > Methylocapsa. Next base: position 6,679 of record CAYTRB010000035.1, on the reverse strand, counting down.
CTCGAAGAGGCTCTGGCCGCGGTTATCGCGGGGCTCGCGATAAAGCCGCGCTCGTTGATCGCCTGCGCGGCGGGCCCGGTCAGCGGGCGCTCGATCAAGCTCACCAATGCGGATTGGAGCATCGACGGCGGCGCGGTCGCCGCCAAGGCGGGTCTCGATCAAGGCCTGCTTCTCAATGATTTCGAGGCTCAGGCTTTTAGTCTGCCGGTCCTCAAACCTGCTTGGGTCACGCCGCTCGGCGCTTACGCGCGAAAACCCGGCGTCGAGCTGATTGTCGGGCTCGGCACCGGGCTCGGTGCGGCGGCTTTGGCCGAGACCGGCCAAGGCCACCTCGTTTTGCCGAGCGAGGCCGGACATATGGATTTTGGGCCTATTGGGCCTGAGGAAGCCGCCATCTGGCGCCACCTCGACACCGGCACGCTCGGCCGCGTCTGCGTGGAGACGATCCTCTCAGGGTCTGGCTTGCTGCGCCTCCATTTGGCGCGCTGCGCGGCGGCGGGCAAGGCGACGGCTGTATCGAGCGAAATCGCCCTGATCGAAAAAGCCAAGGCCGATCCCTGCGGCGAGGAAGCGGAAACGCTCCGGCTGTGCTGGATGCTGACGGGGCGTTTCGCGGGCGACCTGGCGCTGGCCTTCCTTGCCACGGGAGGGGTGACCTTCGCTGGCGGGATCTTGCCGCGCATCCTGGAGTTTTGCGATTTTGGCGGCTTTCGCGCGGCCTTCGAGAATAAAACGCCCTATGGCGCAATGATGCGCGCCATCGGCACGCGGCTGATCCTCACCGAGGACGCGGTTTTGACCGGCATGGCCGCGATTGCCGCGGCGCCGCAAAATTACGCGATCGATTACGCAAATCGTGCCTGGCGGTGAGGTTTCGCTGGTCCGCGCGATGCCCGCCGTCCAAGCCCGCCCCCCGGCCCGCGCCTATTTTGGCGCGAGAACCATGATCATCTGGCGGCCTTCCATCGAGGGCTCGGCTTCGACCTTGGCGATGCTCCCGGTCTCGGATTTCACCCGTTCGAGCAGGCGGAACCCCAGTTCCTGATGCGCCATCTCGCGGCCGCGGAAGCGTAAAGTGACCTTCACCTTGTCGCCTTCCTCGAAGAACCGGCGCACGGCTTTCATTTTGACGCCGTAATCATGGTCGTCGATTCCCGGACGCAGTTTGATCTCCTTGATCTCGACAATCTTCTGCTTTTTCCGGGCTTCCGCGGATTTTTTCTGCTCCAGGAAGCGGAATTTGCCGTAATCGAGGATTTTGCAGACGGGGGGATCGGCGGTCGGAACGATTTCGACTAGATCAAGGCCCGCATCGTCGGCCAATTGCTGGGCTTGAACTATCTCGACCACGCCGTGGTTTTTGCCTTCGGCATCGATTAACTGGACGGCAGGGACGTGGATATCAAGGTTTATACGCGGCCCATCCTTCTGCGGAACGGGAGCGGCTTTCATAGGACGGCGAATGGCTTACTCTCCTTTTGTGGACAAATCGAACCAGGCCACCGTGCGAATCGCATAAAAGCCGTGACGACGATGGCCGGACCCGGCTCAAACATCGGTTGATTGCGGCGCGAAGTCAATGAAGAGATCGCTTGGGCCGTTATGAAAGTCGAACTTCCCCAGGCTCATCACTCACTGCCGCGCCGCAGCGCCACATAGGTATCGAGGGTCGCGGCACAGACCCGCTCGGTGGAAAAGCGCGTTTCCACATGTTTCCTGGCGCGTAACGAAAGTTTGCCGCTGGCGCTGGCGCCGAGGCTCAAAACATGGGCGATCGCCACCGCCAGTTCCGCTGCGTCTCCAGGTTTGACAAGATAGCCCGTGCGATCCGACTCCGCGACAAAGGGCGGCGCAAGAACGGTTTCGGGAGCGGCGCCGACATTCGCGGCAATGACAGGCGTCCCCATGGCCTGGGCTTGGACGGCGGCCTCGCCAAAGGCCGCGGCACCTGTCGCAGGCACGACGACGAGCGAGGCCGCGAGATAGGCCGCGGGCAAATCGTAGGGGCTGGTGCGGTACATCATGCCTTGCAGACCTTCCCCCACGATGGCCCGGTCGATGTCACGGTCCAGGACGCTCTCCTTGCGGTCGGAAGCGAGGACGAATTTCACGCCGGTGAGACCGCTTGCGAACAAAAGCCGCGCCGCCGCGATCAGGATTTTGTGGCCGCTCGCGCGGCTCGCCTGCGCCGCCAAAAGCACGATTTGCTCATGCGGCGCCACTTTCCAATTCCGCCGCACATACTGAACACGGGCGGGCGTCACAATGTCGGGGGCAAAAATCCGGCAATCGAGCCCTTGATGAACAACATGGATTTTGCCCTCCGCCGGAGCGTGGAGCCTGCCTGCGAGCGCCGCCGCGTAGGCGGAATCGGCGAGCACCGCATCGCCGCGCGCCAACCCAGAGTTATACCGCTTTGTGATGGGGTTGGAGCCCTGACAGCCGCTGTGAAAACTGGTGACCAAGGGCGTCTTCGTCAGCCGGGTGGCACCATAGGCGACCCAAGCCAAGGCGCGCGAGCGGACATGGACGATATCTGCCCTTTCCGCCGCGATGAGATGGGCCAGGCGGCGGGTGTTCAAGGCCATGGCGATGGGGTTCTTAGTGCGCGAGGGAAACGGCACGAAGATGCCGCCCTTGGCTTGCAGCTCGCCCTTCAGCCGGCCGCCTTCACACGCAATGAGCGCGCGCGCGCCCGCCGCTCCGAGCGCCGCCGCGATATCGATCGCCGCCCGGGCCGTGGCATTCGCCTCTAGGTCGGGAATGACTTGCAGCACGGAGGCGCCGGACAGCGGATGTGCGGCCCTATCTTGGAATGGCAGCCTAAACACTTGCATCAGCGGACACGCCGGCGTTCGACAAACGACAGCGTGAAGAATAAACCCTGGATTTCTTAATATTCATCAAGCGATCCTAATGGCGAACCAGGGCAAACCGCAAATTGGCATCGAGGAGGGCGGAATTGGTCCGCATTTTCTCCCGGTGGGAAGCGCAACGGCCTGCCGCCGCATCGCCTATTTGCGCCGCGTCCGAAAACCGGGAATGGCGGGACCAGGTATCGTCTGGCTCGGCGGTTTCAAATCGGACATGCGCGGGCGCAAGGCGGACCATCTCGACCGTTACGCGGCGGCGACGGGCCGCGCCTATCTGCGGTTCGACTATTCCGGGCATGGCGTATCGGAAGGTTGTTTCGAAGCGGGGACCATCGGGGCGTGGCTCGAAGAAAGCCTTGCCGCCATTCGCGTCTTGACCGGAGGCCCGCAAATCCTCGTCGGATCGTCGATGGGCGGCTGGCTCGCGCTGCTGGCGGCGCGGGCGCTGCATGAAAGCCTTGAAGCGGAACGGCTCAAGGGCCTTGTCTTGATCGCCCCCGCCATCGACTTCACCGAAACGCTGCTCTATGCAAACATGCCTGACGCCGCACGCGAAGAACTGCTCCAGAAAGGGATTTGGCTGCGCCCTTCGGCCAATGGACATGAACCTCATCTGGTTGCAAAGGCGCTGATCGAGGAAGGCCGCAACCATCTGCTTTTAGGCGGTGCGATCAGGGCCCATTGCCCCGTCCATATATTGCATGGCATGCGCGACGAGGATGTCCCCTGGCAAAGTGCCATGGAGCTCGCCGAACATCTGGCCGGTGATCCGGTCAGCCTTACCCTCATCAAGGATGGCGGCCACCGCCTCTCGCGAGAGGAGGATTTGGCGCGAATCGCCAAGGCAGTCGCGGCCTTGACGGCCGGGAAGGAGACGGCCTCGTGAGCGTCATTTCGATACAGTCGCAAGTGGTGCACGGCCATGTCGGAAACAGCGCGGCGGTTTTCCCGCTGCAAGCCTGCGGCATCGAGGTGGCGGCGGTGCCGACGGCGCTTTTGAGCAATCATCCGCAATATCCGACCCTGCGCGGCAGCGTGCTCGACGCGGATCTCGTGGCGGATCTGCTGACCGGCGTCGAAGAGCGCGGACTTGTCGACGCTTGCAAGGTCTTGATCTCTGGCTATTTGGGCTCGGCCGAGATCGCCGCTGTCGTGATCGATTTCGTCCGCCGGGCAAAAGCGCGAAACCCGAAGCTCCTCTATCTCTGCGATCCGGTGATGGGTGACTGCGGTCCCGATTTTTATGTCAATGCCGACCTTCGCGCCCTCTTTTGCGAAGGCCTTGTTCCCTTGGCGGACATCATCACGCCAAACCAATTTGAATTGGCGCATCTCGCCGGGCAGGTGCCGGAAACGGTTGCGAGTGTTGAAAGCATGGTGGCCACCGCCCGTGGGCTTGGCTTATCGACGGTCGTCGTGACGGGGGCGCAACTTCCGGGCCTGCCCGCCGATACCATCCAGACCTTGGCGGTGGAGCCACGGGCGGCTTGGAAGGTTTCAACCCCTAGGCTTTGCTGCCATCCCTCGGGGACCGGCGATCTGTTCACGGCGCTCTTTGCCGCCGCCCTGGTGGAGGGACAGCCCACCGCAGCCGGGCTCGGCCGCGCCGTGTCCGGTGTCTATGCCGTTCTCGAGGAAACAGAGCGGCGGCAATCCTATGAGATGGCGCTCGTCGCGAGCGCGGCGCGCATGCTGCGCCCCGATCGTCTCTTCACGGCGTCCGCCATTCCTCCCGGCGCGGATGCGGCGCAGAGACCTGCTGCTCGATCACGATGATCTTGGATTGACACAAGCCCATGGCCCATAGCCGCCTCCGCTTGACAGAGGCGGCGATGCTCAAGCGAAGTCCTCAATAGGGATAGGCGGGGGTCTCGAACTCGACAATCGGCTGCGGGCGGCCGGGAACTTCGAGCGGTGCGGGGAGCACTTCATTACCGAATTGCGACTTTAGGAAATACTGATCCGCTGTGCGTGCGAAGATCGTATTCGTTGTCACATAATTCGACATGCTGCCGACAGGAACCACCGGGCCGGGGTCGAGGAAGCTGCGCTGGTTAACGGTGAGCGGCGGGCGTTCGTCAACATATTGCCTCGCGGCGACCGGGTGATGATGACGATGGCGCGCCGTCTGCGCGCTGGCGGGTGCAGTGAGAGCGGCGAAGGCGGCAACGGCAAGGACGATCGATGACGTTTTATGAAACATTTCGAAACTCCAAAGGTTATGAACTAAACGCAATGGCTCCGGTTTGGTTGCATCGCCCGCTGCCGTCGCTCAAGGAAAAGGGGTGTTTATTTTTGATGGCTTGACCCTTGCCGCTTGAATGGACCCGCTTCGCCGTTTTTCAAGGGCCGGGAGGGCTGCAATGGCACTGGGTCACTCCTCTGCCCTGGGCAATTGGGGCGGCGGATCGCATAATGCGCGGCGAAAAAATCGATGAGACCCTTGTCTTCGGTTGCCGGCGCGAGGCCGAGTCCGTCGATGAGGCAGGCAAGCGCCGCTTTTGACGCGAAGGGCGAGGCGAGCGCCACATCGCCGCCGCAAGCAAATCCGGTGATGCGCAGGTTCGGCTCGCTGTTGGCGAAACGAAAGCCTAGGCATTCCTGTGGCGCGCCGCTATCGCGGGCCAAACCGAGGCGGGCAACCTCGAAGGCCCCGAATCTGGTAGCCATCTCCACCGGCTGCTCGGCGCGGAGGATCGCGCGTCCGCTCTCGGCGGCGCGCCTTGCGAGTTCCACGTATAAGGACGACTCCGGCAGGGCCTCCGTGCCCGGCTGGTAGATGAGGAGGTTCAACAAAGGCGCGGCCTCGTTCGAACCGCCGAATTCCAAAATGTCTTGGCGGCCGCCCCCGGTTCGATGCCTCCGTGCCATATAATGTGTCGCAATTCCCGCGAATTCCGGCGCCTCGAGACCGAAAACTTCCGGCGGACGGACGATTTCGATCCAGGCCGGCACAGGCGCGGCCACGGGATTCGCGGAAGGTATTTGGGTTTGATCGGCTTCCTTCAGATCTGAAAACAAGTAAAGAAGGCCACACAGGGCAAGGCAGATCATGCCGAGCCGCCAAGGAATAAGGCCGGGCCGCTTCCCCCGTGGCAAAGCCGCGATGCGGTGCCGCGCACGAGCCTGGCTGCCAACCGGCCCAGCCAAGCTTTTGCTCATTCCCATTCCAGGTATCGGCGCGGCAAGACGCATGAATGATCCTTGCACCTGCTGGCGGCGCGTTTTTTGACGCATAACTATAGGGTTTGAAAATTGCGCGGACGTTACCAGCTGGACACTGGTTGCAAACAGCGTCAACGCCGCGTTTACCAGAGCGGCCGCGTGCTAAGCATGATGGCGGTGTTGCTAGCGCACGGCGGAACGCGGAATGCAGAGTGAAGCCGCGAAGCGGCTGGCCGTTGCGGCTTTCCGCGACATCGCCTATGCAAAGGGTCGGGCGTGTTAAAGACGTTTGCCGGACTTTAAGTCACATATTTGGCGGATGGAGCAAAAGATGGGTTTCAAAGTTGCCGTGGTTGGCGCGACGGGAAATGTCGGACGGGAAATGCTCGATATTCTTGCCGAGCGTCGGTTCCCAGCCGATGAAGTCGTGGCGGTTGCGTCAGCACGCTCGACCGGCACGGAGGTTTCTTTCGGCGACAAGATCTTGAAATGCAAATCGCTCGAAAATTTCGATTTCAGCGGGACCGACATTTGCCTTATGTCGGCGGGCGGCACCGTGTCGAAGGAATGGTCGCCGAAAATTGCGGCGCAAGGCTGCGTCGTCATCGATAATTCCTCCGCCTGGCGCTATGAATCGAACG
>CAYTRB010000034.1:23140-25794 GCA_964440215.1 uncultured Methylocapsa sp. | reverse complement strand
GGCGGTTCGATCCATATTTATGGAACGCTGCGAGGGAGGGCGGTCGCCGGTTCGCGTGATTCCCGCGCCCGGATTTTCTGCCGCAAGCTCGAAGCCGAGCTTCTTTCGATTGACGGCCTCTACATGGTGGCCGAGGACATGCCCGCGCACCTGCGCGGCCAGCCAATTCAGGTTTGGCTCGAGGGTGATTCAATGGTGATGGCTCAGGACTGATTCAAAATGGGAGACAGAAACATGGCCAAGGTTCTGGTCGTAACATCAGGTAAAGGGGGCGTCGGCAAGACGACGTCCACCGCGGCTTTGGGTGCGGCGCTGGCGACATCTGGCAAGAATGTCGTTCTGATCGATTTCGATGTCGGACTGCGCAACCTCGATCTTGTCATGGGCGCCGAGCGCCGCGTGGTCTATGATCTCATCAACGTCGTTCAAGGTGATGCCAAGCTCGCGCAAGCCCTCATCCGCGACAAGCGCGTACCGACGCTCTCATTGCTTCCCGCTTCGCAAACGCGCGACAAGGATGCTTTGTCGGACGAAGGCGTTTCAAGAGTTATTGCCGAATTGAAGGAGAAATTCGATTGGGTGATCTGCGATAGTCCCGCAGGTATCGAGCGGGGGGCCACGCTTGCCATGCGCCACGCCGATGTCGCGATCGTCGTGACCAACCCCGAGGTCTCCTCGGTCCGCGACTCGGATCGCATTATCGGTCTTCTCGATTCCAAGACGGAAAGAGCGGAAAACGGCGAGCGCGTTGAAAAGCATCTTCTGCTCACGCGTTTCGACGCGGTCCGCGCCAGCCGCGGCGAAATGCTGAATGTCGAAGACGTGCTTGAGATCCTTTCCATCCCGCTGATTGGGATCATTCCTGAGAGCAGCGAAGTGCTGCGCGCATCCAATCTTGGCTCGCCAATCACCCTCAACAACCCTGCGAGCGCAGCGGCACGCGCCTATTTTGAAGCGGCTAAACGGCTCAATGGAGAAGCTCTGGAAGTGACAGTTCCGGGTGATAGGAAAGGCCTGTTTGGCAAGCTGTTCGGACGGAGGGCGGCATGAAACTCATCAATTTCTTCAAGCGTCCGAGCACCGCGCCGGTCGCCAGGGAACGGCTGCAAATCCTGCTTGCGCATGAACGCGCCGTCTCCGGTAAATCCGATTTGATCGCCATTCTTCAGGAAGAAATCATGGCGGTGATCGCCAAGCACTTCCCGGTCGACCAGGAAGGAATCAAGATTAAGATGGAGCGCGGCGAGGTGGTCTCAACGCTCGAAGTTGAAGTCGAGATTCCAACGCCCATGTGCCCAAGCTTCCCTCTGCCTGCCAAGCGGGCCACGCCGGTGCAGGGCGATGTAAGCGAGTTGGATGGCGCCGAAGACGACACGGAAATGGCGCGGACGGGCACCTAGAGTTTGCTCTTGAAACCGTCGCTTTCAAAGCTGCTTTTGACGGCTTCTAGCCTGCATTCCCCGGATGGCACCTTCCTTTGTGGCGCGAATGGAGCGGTTCTCCATTCGTCGAAATCCACAAGCATGGCTGATGATCATGTAAGAATGCGCAAACCGGCGTGGCGCGGGGTGAATTGACATGCGAGCGATGGTGAGTGCTATTTGCGTGCGTTGCTGCTTTCCCTTCATTTTTATTTTCTGATTTCCGGCTGCGTGTTACCTGCGGTTGCAGGGGTAACCCGGAATGGCGGTTCTGAATTCGCTCACGAGGTTAGGAGCGAGACACTTCATCCAGATGAATGGTTAGCTGGCCGCCACAACGATCGGATTGGGAGCGGCGAACCCCTCGATGCTCCTTGCTAAACTGGTATCGGCCATGAGGGGCACGAGATCGGATGGATGGATGAATTTTTCATCGAAACAGGGAAATCTGCGCCCATCGAAAATTCGGCGAAGCCAGTCCACAACCAGCATGTGATGGTATGAATTCCGAAGATCTGGATGATAGGTCATCCAGATATCCAGCCGATTCTTCAATCCGACATCGATAGGTACGAGCTTCGCGCCGAGTGCGAGCGCGTAATTTGGCAGCATGCCTATCCCAGCTCCCCTCTCAACTGCATAGAGAACGGCGGAGCTTGTATTCGTTCTCACGCCGACGATCCCTTCGAGGCTGTCAACGCCCAATATTCGTTCGTAAACGCCTGCCTCTAGCAGCGGGGAGATTTGCTGCACCACTCTGTGCAATTTGAGATCACTCAGAACCTTCGGTAGACCGAAGGAGCTGCTGTACGAGTCCGAGACAAACGGATAGTTATGGAGATAGCCGAGCTGAACGGCCATGAGATCGGGACGCTCGGGTCGCTGGAACTGAATTGAAATATCAGCTTCCAGCCGGCCGACGTCAGTCAATTCCATCGTTTCTTGGAGCTCAAAGGTGAGAAAGCGGTTGGCCTTTTGAAATTCGAGAAGACTTGGCAAAACCCAATAGGTGCCTAACCCTTCGGTGATGGCAACCCGGACAAAACCGCGAATCCCTTCTGGTGAAATCTGCGACTGACGGACGATATTGAATGTCGCGCGTTCCATTGTCCGGGCGTTTTCCATGACCATGCGGCCCTCAGCCGTCACCGACACGCCATCGGTGTGACGAATAAACAAGCGGCACCCGATAACTTGTTCAAGCCGTTCAATGCGACGGACAATGGTCGCCGA
>CAYTRB010000034.1:0-23040 GCA_964440215.1 uncultured Methylocapsa sp. | reverse complement strand
GATCGTCCCACGACACAGATCTTAGAACGTCCGGGACATCGCGATGCATTTTTGCACCGCCTCGAAGCAAATTATGCGCCACGACATTCATCCAGAATGACAATATAATCGCGTTATCATTAGATAACAATAAACTATTAACATTAATTGAGACCGGAAACAATGCCGACCAATGCCCAACAATCCTTACTCTCAACATCACAATGCTTAGAATTTGATCAAATGCTCCCGAACGGGAGATTTTCGGTCTCTACGGCGGCGGAAAAGGATCTGCCCTTTCTCGCCAAAATGACAGCGGGGCACATCCCAAGCCTGCAAGGCACCTATCAGGGACTCGAGCGCGTGCAGCGGCAGTCCCGCAGTGTTCTGGCCGTCAGAAGCAGCAATGAACTCATCGGCTGCTTCGCTGCATTGTTGCTGAATAACGGCGGTTTTGACCACCTTCTCCGTGGCAGCTTGTCGATAGCCTGCCCAAGCCCATCCTGTCTGGCATGGCCCGGTGAGACGCCGGCGGCCATTTACGTCTGGGCTCTTTGCATTCCCGGACTGGCGGTCGGAGCCGCAGGCAACATCATGCAATGGCTCAGGCAAGAAACCTATGCAAGGGCGGATTTATACGCAAGTCCAAGCACCCCAAAGGGCAAGGCATTCATGATTCGGGGGGGCTTCAAACCGCTTGAAGACTTCGCGGTACATTCGCTTTGGGTTTACCGCCGTTCAGGGTGAGTAGGGAAAGAGCACATGGAGAACATCGTGAGACAGAATGAGCAAAGTGAGACCACGACAGAGAGAGTAGCTGGGCGCAGCAACCATCGGACTCAAGTGCGGATCGCCCGCGGCCTCGACGATCTTCTGATGGTCTATACTATTCGAGCATCAGTCTACATGGCGGAACAGAATTGTCCGTTCGTTGAAGAGTTCGACGGCAACGATCATTGTGCGACGCATTTTATCGGATTCATTGGGGGCGAACCCGCTGGTTGTCTTCGCGCGCGCTTTTTTAGTGACTTTGTTAAACTTGAGCGCCTCGCGGTGCGTAAGAATTTCCGCCGGTCCACGCTCGCATTCGACTTGGTGCGCGAAGGAATCGACTTTACCCGGCGCAAAGGATTTACCCGCGTTTACGGCCATTCCCGTGAAGGATTGGAGTCCTTCTGGGCAAGATTTGGCGCAAAGCCGATCCTGGACCGGGAACAATTCGCGTTCTCGGATTATCGCTATACAGAAATGGTCATCGATCTCGAACCGACGACCGATTCCATATCATTAAAGAGCCAGCCCATGGTGATTTTGCGCCCGGAAGGTGACTGGGATCGGCCCGGAGTGCTGGAAATTTCGAGCGCGCGCCAGCCTTGCAGGCCGACTGAGAATTCTGTGACAACACGCTAGTCGATGGTGCCACCAGAATGATGAGTTTTCTCATCAACGCGACGGGATGAGAATGATGATCAGGTAGCAAGGAACCATGCTGATTGTCATGTCGCGTTTTGCAAGTTTGGTATGTACGGAGGACCTAGGCCATGAATGGGCACAACAAAATTGATCAAAGCAGCACGGAAAAGCACACTGCCACTGAAACCGGGACTGGAACCAAAATCGAAGATATCATCACACTTGTATCGGATCTCCATTCCGAGACCCAGCGGCACAATCCGATTGCCGCATATTTCCTCGAAATGTGCAAGTTCTCACTTCTGAACCCAGATCTTGGGCTAGAGCGCTATCCGCTGTTGCTCAAACGTAGGGGCTAGAACTGGCCCCTTAAAAGCCGGAGATTTTTAAGAGTGCGTCATTTTCGGATTTTTTGATTTAAGTGCTTCATGGCGTCCGAAAAGCGCGAACAGGATTTCTATCGTGAAACATAATCAGGTGCTGCCGTCGGGTCGCCGATTTGCACCCATACGTTCTGGTCGAATTGCGCCTGGCGTTTGACAAAACGGTAGCCGGTACGGTTCCAGGGCTTAACCTCGTCATTCATATTATCGAGGACGAACTCACCTGAGTTGGTTTTGATGGTCAGGACAGAGTGGCCCTCGTTGTGTTCGTCCTTCACCACCGTCATCAGCAGCGCCTGACGCGGAAAGCCCTCCTCGATGAGGATCTTGCGCTTGAACAGGGCGTAGTCCTCGCAATCGCCTTTTCCGTCGGACGGGTAGTCCCACTGGTCGATGACTCCCCAATGCTCCATGTCCGACACCGGTTTGACATGGGCATTGACCCATTGGCTGACCCGTCCGATTTCCCTTATCGTCTTCGGCGTCAGATTGATGTCCACCGGCGTAAGCGGACCGCTGTCGCATTCTCCGGCATACCGGCGGCAGAACTCCGCCCAGCCATAGGGCACGCTCGTCGGACCGCCAAGCCGGGCGTAAGAGGCGACCATGGGGCTGCCGGCTTCGGCACCCGCGGCGGGAGAGATCGTTAGGGCCGCCACCCCCACCAGCGGCGCGGCGATCAAACATAAAGCCATCGCCGACGTTGACGCCCGGACTCTCCACTCTCTCATTTTTCGCCTCTCATGCCACATGTCGGGCAACCGTGCCAGGCGGACTTTACGTCAGCTATAAGCAGAGCGATCGTATTTGATCGAAATAGCGCCAGTGAACTAGAAAACAGATAGATGAGACTAACTCTTCCGCAACAGGCCAAATAGAATTTCGTCTTTAACCATCAATGCGGTCAAATCGAAAAGGTTGCATGCAACAAAAATATGACAAGCAGGAAAACGAACGCGCCGCAGCTTAGCGCAACCATGAGCATTGACCAGGGGCATTGCAGAGCAAGGATTTTTACATAAATAGCATAGAACTGGGCTGGCGTCGATCACGCGCGTATGATGAAATATGCAGGATTGATGCGGCTTTGGCCATGCGTGGTGAGGTTGCGAGTTTTTGCATGCGGCAATATGGCTGCCATGAGCGAGGCTTTCCATGAATGCCCTGGTGAGCGCGGAGCAACCCAATTCTGGAGACCTGGACTTTCCCGCCGGGACGTCCCGGCTATCGATCGATGATCAGCAGGCTTTGGAACGGGCCATGCAGGATCTCGAACGAACGAGTTTGGCAATCCGGCTGAGTTCGCTGCTTGGGCGGCAGACGAAAGAAATCCGGTCGATCCTGCCGGCGAACATCACGGCAATCGCGAATAGGGCGGCAGAGGCAGCCGTGAAGAGCGGGCTCGATTTCGCGTTGCGAAGCCTTGCTGGCAAGCCGCTCAAGGACAGACGCCGCATGCATATGAGCATCGCCGTTCTGGCCGGAGCCGCGGGCGGTGCTTTCGGTATTTCGAGTCTGCCGGTCGAGCTACCATTTTCCACTACGATCATGCTGCGCTCGATTGCCGACATTGGCCGTTTTGAGGGTCAGGATCTATCCGATCCGCGAACCGCGCTTGCCTGCCTCGAGGTCTTTGCGTTTGGCGGCAGGGACGGCGCCAACCATACGGTTCATTTTCCCAACACCGATGTTCAGGATTCCGATTTTAGAGACGGAGCAGTCCTGGAAACCGGCTATTTCGCGACTCGTACCCTATTGGCGAAGTCGGTATCCGAAGCGGCAAGCTATCTCGCGGCCCGCGGCGCCATTCGCGAGGTGGCGCCGGCGCTCGTCCGTTTTGTGGCGCAAATTGGCAGCCGTTTCGGGGCCGCCGTCTCGCAAAAGCTGGTGGCCCAAAGCGTTCCGCTGATCGGCGCCGCAGGCGGGGCGGCGATCAATTATGCCTTCGTCGATCATTTCCAAACGATCGCGCGCGGCCATTTCACAGTCCTCAGACTTGAGCGCCGCTATGGTGCGCATATAGTCCGCGCCGAATATGAGCGGATGCGAAAAAACACTTGAGTCGTCTCGACATCAGGGAGGCTTTGATCTACATACACCTTTAATGTCTTTGCATGTGTTTTTTTGATTTATGAGTTTGATCATGAGACTAACTCGTGACCATCGCTCCAGAGTGATCGCTTCGTGGATGGCTGGCATTGTTGCCGGTCTCATTTTTCCGAGCATCGCGCAGGCGGGGTTTTTTGATTTTTTATTCCCGCAGACCGCACCCCCTGCCGCGCGGCTCTATGCAGCGCCTCCAGTACGTAGGTCTTTTCCATGGGGGGCGGCTCCCGGCCGCAGGACCGCCCACTCATATACGGTTTTTGGCCACGGGCCCGGTTCTCGTTGGGGTGATGGTCCATATTCTCACCGGTTCGCGGATCATGGTTATACGCATGAGCATAAATACGCTGCGCGCGGGAAGCTAATCCCCGGCTCGAAATCGGACCATAAGATTGGGCCGCAAGGACCGACAGACATTATGGACGATGATAGTTTGCATCGTGGCGACGCGGTCATGACGCAAGCCGGGATTAGGATTTTTATGGGCGATTCCGGAAGTCATCATGATCCGGAAGATTTTCTAAAAATTTCTGAGATCAAGAAACTTTCTAATCGTGAACGCAGCGCACTCGTCGCGTTGGACGCACCAAGGTCGGCCCCGGGGGGACAAACGTCTAGCGGGCACGGCATGGTCACGGGACGGTCGGCGACCGAAGAAAACATAACCGTGGGGCAGATCATCACAGACCCCAATGGACGAACAGTTCGCTACGTCGGGCCGTAACGGGCGCCAGTCCCGGCAGCCACATCCACAAGCCATCGGCTTGGTGAGAGCATGCTCCCAAAAAGTTGCAGACTTTTTGGATAGGATCATGCGTCGATCAGAGCATGCTCTGCGTAAAAGCTGCAGAGTTTTCTTGAGAAATTGATGTGACGAAGCATCACGGTCTATCGGAACAAGTCTTTTTCATCGTACAAGGAAGCTTGCTCCTCACCGCCCTTGATGGAAGCTAGCACATCTGCCGCGATGGCGCGGGAGATCCGGCGTTGACGCGCCAAAGCCTCGCGATCGAGCGCGTCGATAAATGAACGTGCCGCGTCAAGCGAACGCTCAAGCCGCAGGGCGATATAGCCAACCACGTTCGTATCAATGACAAGCTGCCGGTCGATCAGGAGCTTGACAAGAACCGCCCGCATCAGGGCATCGTCCGGCGGCCCGATCGCGACCGTAGGCGCGAGACGCAGCCGCGACAAAAGATCGGCAGTCCGCAAACCCCAAGCATCGGGGGGCGCTTTCGCGGTGAGTACCAGCGCCATCCGATTTTCGCGCATGAGATTGACGAGATGGAAAAGCTGCGCTTCGGCTTCGCCGATCGCATTGGCATCCTCCAGGAGAAGCGGTCCCGCAGCCGCCAGCGCTTCAATATTCGCCGACATCAAAGAGGTGGCCGATTGGATGCCGGCCTTGGCGATTGAAGCCCAGATCGTGCCAAGATGGCTTTTGCCGGCCCCTGGCGGTCCGAGGATAAGCAGCATGGGATCTGGCCAGTCTGGCCAAAGCTCGATCATCGCATAGGCTTGCTCATTCGATCCCGACACAACGAAATTTTCACGCTCAAAGCCGGGGTCCGGGGCAAGTTCCAGCGTCAATTGAGAGCTGCCGGGCCGCGGCCGGCGGGGTTTCTCCGCCACCATTTTAGCGGTCCCCGCTGTCATCAAGAGGATGCGACTGGAGAAGAATTTTAGCGCTGGGCCCGGACGTGTTCGTATAAAGATTGCTTTCGCGATAGCGCTTGACCGCGAACCGCAAAATCACCCCAGCGGCGGCGGCAAGGGGCACTGCGGTAATAAGGCCGGTGAAGCCAAACAGGTCGCCGAAAGCCAAAAGCGCGAAAATCAGCCATACCGGATGCAGCCCCACCGAGTCGCCAACGAGCTTCGGCGACAAAATATTGCCTTCGAGGAATTGGCCAATCAAAATGATACCAAGTGACATGGCGAGCAGCTGCCATTGCGGCCAGTCCTGCACGATCGCGACCGTCGAAGATAAGACCAGGGCGGTCAAGGAGCCGACATAAGGGATGAAACTCAAGATCCCTCCGGAAATGCCGATCAAAAGCCCGAAATTGAGCCCGATCAGCGATAGTCCAATGCCATACCAGGCGCCGAGAAAAAGACATACAAGGGCTTGGCCGCGCAAAAATCCCGCCAAGGCCGTGTCGATCTCGTGCGCGAGTGCCCGTACCGTTTCGCGGTGACGAAGCGGCACCAGCCCATCGATCGTCGCGATCATCTTTTCCCAATCGAGAAGCATGTAGAAAACCACGACGGGCGTCACCACAAGGAGCGATATCAAGCTGATCAGCGCCGCGCCGCCGGTCAATAGTGAGTTCAGAAACGAAGCCGCCCATTGCGCCGCCTGCTTGACAAGATCGTTGGTGGCGTTCGCCAGTTCGCCGCCAGTTTTGTTGCCAAGTCCCAACTTCTGCATCAAAACACCACCATAATCTTGCGAAAGGCGCTCCGTCACGGCCGAAACCAGTGCCTCCAGCTTGACGGCATAGGCCGGGAAAGCCTCGATGAAACTTGCGAGCTGACGCCACAGAACGGGCACGATCAACAGCGAAATCAAAACCAGAACAAGCGCGAGGCAAATCATGATGAGAAGCGTCGCGCCGAGGCGGTTGAAACCGTGTTTCTCGAGCCGGTCGACGAGGGGGTTCAACAAATAGCCGAGCGCGACGCCGGCCGCGAAAGGCAGAAGCACGCCGCTGAAAAGCCAAAGCAATAGAATAAGCAGCAAAAATGCGCCAATCCAGAAGCCGATCTGCCATTCGATCCGCATCACAATCGCCGCCTTCCACTCGTGCTTGCCGCTAACTTTCATGCCCATGTGCCGCGATTGGCAGCCAGGGTGTCCCTCTCGAATTGGCAGATCTTAAATCGGGCGGCAAAAATTCAAGAACCGGCCGCCGGCCATGCAGCGTGGCCTTTCGGAGACTATAAGTTCCACAGACTGCGCCGCCGCGTCAAAGATTCATGTGTCTGATCCATTGGCCGATATAGGCCGCCGTCGAGGCAAGGGTCAAAGCCGCCACGCCGTAAAGCGAAACATCGAACCACGTGCCAGCATGAAAACCGAAGGCCTTAATACCAAGAACCATCGCTGCAAAGCTGATTTGTGCCGCCGTATTCAGCTTTGAGACCATCAGCGGCTTGACTTTCACCGGCTTGCGCAGAATGAGTGAAATCATGAACGCGCCAATGATCATCATATCTCGGGCGACGACGAGGATGGCGAGTGTCGAGGGCAAAACCGCGACGATGGCGAGCGCCACATAGATCGACATGATAAGCGCCTTGTCGGCCACGGGATCGAGATAGGCGCCGAGCTCGGTGCGAAGATCGAAGGTCTTGGCGATCCAGCCGTCGACCGCATCGGAAATTCCGGCAATGATGAAAACAATGCAGGCTTCCTTCCATCGTTCGGTGGCGATCATAACGATGATCGCAGGCACCAGGACAAGGCGGCCGAGCGAAATCAAATTCGGTAAACTGCGGAAATAAAAAATCATCGGTTCGCTTCGACCATGATCTTGCCCTTGTTTAACATGGGGCGATCCGGTCGCTAGGGAAGGGGTTGGCGATGCGCTGGGACCTCCAGCGATCTTGCCTTGGGCGGCGCCAGCGGTTACAGCAATTTGGCAAACCGCTCCCTTGGATCGCGGAAATTGAGTGATTCAATCTCCTCGCCTATTCGCGTTGCAAACGCGATCGCGCCTCGGCGGGTTTGCAGCAGGAGCGATATGACAGATAGGGAAAGCCTCACCTATGCCGGTGCCGGTGTCGATATCGATGCTGGCAATGCGATGGTCGAAATAATCAAGCCGATGGTGCGGGCAACGAGACGGCCCGGTGCCGACGCCGAAATCGGCGGCTTCGGCGGCGTGTTCGATCTCAAGGCTGCGGGCTTTCGCGATCCACTCCTTGTCGCCTCCACCGATGGTGTTGGTACCAAGGTTGCTATCGCGATTGCGATTGGCGTTCATGACACGATCGGTATCGATCTCGTCGCCATGTGCGTCAACGACCTTGTGGTGCAGGGCGCCGAGCCGCTTTTCTTTCTCGACTATTATGCGACTGGAAAACTTGATCCAGAAACAGGTGCAAGGGTGATCAAGGGGATTGCCCAGGGTTGCATCGAAGCCGGTGCGGCGCTGATTGGCGGCGAAACAGCCG
Organism: uncultured Methylocapsa sp.; assembly: GCA_964440215.1. Lineage (GTDB taxonomy): Bacteria > Pseudomonadota > Alphaproteobacteria > Rhizobiales > Beijerinckiaceae > Methylocapsa. The sequence continues at coordinate 14,980 of CAYTRB010000034.1, read as the reverse complement.
AGATGCCGGGCCTTTATACTGGCTCCGATTACGACCTCGCAGGTTGCGCCGTCGGCGCGGTCGAGCGCGAAAAGCTTTTGCCCAGAGATGGCATCAAGGCAGGCGACGTGGTTCTTGGCCTGCGTTCCTCGGGCCTTCATTCCAATGGGTTTTCCTTGGTACGCAAAATCGTCGCGCAATCGTCGCTCGACTGGTTCGATCCAGCACCTTTTGCCGCCGGTAAAACACTTGGCGAAGCGCTACTCACGCCAACTCGCATATATGTGAAGCCGATCCTGCGCGTTTTGGCCGAGTCCGACGGCGTCAAAGCGTTAGCTCATATCACAGGAGGCGGCAGCGATAATATCCAGCGCGTTCTTACAAAACATCTTGCCATCAAGGTCGATCTTTCCAAGGTTCAGGTCCCAGAGGTGTTTAAATGGCTGGCCAAGAATGGTGGCATTCAGGAAAAAGAGATGTTGCGTACATTTAACTGCGGAATTGGGATGGCTGTGATTGCCGATTCAAATAAGGCGCAAGAGGTGCTTCGTGCACTTATGGCCGCAGGAGAGGAGCCGATCGAACTCGGTAAGGTCGTACCGGCTGATTCAGCCGAGCAGTTCGTCCATTGTGGCCAGCTCAACCTGTGACGATCCGGCGCAAGCGCACCGCGGTTTTAATCTCTGGCCGCGGCTCCAACATGCGGGCTTTGATCGCGCGCGCACGCGATCCATCCTACCCGGCCGAAATCGTCCTTGTTTTGTCGAGCAGGCCCGACGCTGCGGGTTTAGCCTTCGCCAAGGAGAATAAAATCGCCTGCGCCGTCGCCGATCACAAAATTTATGCTGGGCGTGAGGAGTTCGAACGTTCGATGCAGCTTTTGCTCGAATTGCATCGTGTCGAGCTGATCTGTCTTGCTGGTTTCATGCGGATGCTGACGCCCTGGTTCGTCGGCCAATGGCAGGGACGGCTTTTGAACATTCATCCAGCCCTCCTGCCTGCCTATCGCGGTCTTAACACGCATGCGCGCGCCTTGGCGGACGGCGTTAAAATCCATGGTTGCACCGTGCATTTCGTGGTGCCGGCCATGGACGAAGGCCCGATTATCGCCCAGGCGGCGGTCGCGGTCCTCGAGTCCGATACACCCGATTCGCTCGCCGCCCGCGTGCTTTTGGAAGAGCATATGATCTATCCGGCAGCACTCGCCTGCGTCGCTAGAGGGGACCTGCGCATCGAAGGCAATCGCGTCTATATCAACGAGCCTGTAGTGCAGCCAGCTTCCTTGCGGGTTCCCTTCGGCGGTTAGAATCTGACGCTTTAACCGACGATCTCATTGCCGGAAAACCATTGCGCGATCTCGGCCAAGGCGGTTTCCGGTGCGTCCGATCCATGCGCCGAATTCTCGCCGAGCGACACAGCGAATTCCTTGCGGATTGTACCGGGCGCGGCCTTCGCGGGATCCGTCGCGCCGAGCACGTCGCGGTATTTTTTGATCGCATCCTCGGCTTCGAGCACTTGCACGACGACAGGTCCAGCCGTCATGGTTTCGACGAGCTTGCCGAAGAAGGGGCGAGCCTTATGCACCGCGTAAAAAGTCTCCGCTTGCTCGCGCGTGATCCGGACGCGCTTTTGCGCCACGATGCGCAGCCCCGCCTTTTCGATCAGGGCGTTGATCGCCCCGGTGAGGTTTCGCCGCGTTGCATCGGGCTTCAGAATAGAAAACGTGCGTTCGATCGCCATGATGTTCCTAGAGTAAAGAAAGCCAATATCGACCGCCGCTTCATAGCGGATAGGGCGCGGCCTGCAAAGGCGCAGGCAGGCTCAAGAGCCCATTATTATCACTTGATTTCAATCGAAGTCGCCGGCGAGTTCGGCCCGCACCACTTCTGGCAAAATCGCTATGTGACCGTAGGCTGGATGGGTAAATCCGAGGGTCACTTGCGCGCCCGGTCTGCGGAATGCTTCGATCCTTGGCGGCGTGAACGGAAAATGGACGAACTGAACCGATGACGCCTTTCCATCCGCGCGGGTCCTGTCCTGGTCGGCCTCCGGCACGCCAAGGGTACGCTCGCCGCCGGTGGAAAGGAATACGGACTCCTCAATCCCGCCGAGATTGCCGAGAATATGCTTGCGCCGCTCCGGATCGTTGATCTCGATCATGAAGGTAGCGACGAGTTCCTGACCCTTCGGGATCAGCGGATTATAGGCTTCCAGCTCCTGCGCAACCTGCTCAAGACCGCCTTTTTCAATGTAAACCATCTCGTGGACCTGATTCCACATGGTCTCATAATTTTCGAAATAGAATGTGATATAGGGGCCGACATCGACGCGCCGGTTGCGCTTGCGTTCGGAAATCTTTTTCCGGCTTTCAGCACGAATCTTGGCATAGTCCTCGGGCGCCAAAATATCGCCCGGGGTAAGATTATGCTTCTGGGTCATCGGGTGCTCCGGGATCCATGCGAGAGCAATGCGAGCTTCGCTTTGATTTCATATTGATGATGTTTCAAGCCCATAGGCTTCGGCCAGGATTTGAATCGGGTGCCCGACCAGGCGCGGTTTGACCCCGGCGCCGTCCTGGCTTTCAAGTCCTTGCGCGATATGCAAGCCGGCGAGGGGGCATTCGGATGTGACAATAGCCTTGCCGCTGGCCGCCGCTTGGCGGGCGACCGGCGCGCCAATCTTCAGGGCCGTATCAAAATTGGCGTGCTTATAGCCCCAGGAGCCGCCATGTCCGGAGCAGCGTTCGATCACCTGCAGATTGGCCTCCGGGATGAGCTTCAGCATCTCGCGCGCCTTCTGGCCCATGTTCTGCGCCCGCGAATGACAAGAAATATGCAAGGCTATGCCGTCGCGCGCGACGGCCGCCAGCCCTGGCGCGAGGCCTTCCTTGCGGGCGATGTCGACGACATATTCGCTCAGGTCGAAGGTGGTTTTCGACAAAAGCGCGATGTCGGGATCGCCGGGCAAAATCAGCGGCCATTCGAATTTCAACATCAAGGCGCAGGACGGAACGAGCGCGACGATGCTATAGCCTTGTTCGATCCACGGACGCATCGCCAGGGCCACGGTCTTGGCCGCTTTCGCGACCTCCGCGATATTGCCTTGCTCCAACATTGGCATGCCGCAGCAATGCGGATGCAAGACCCGCGTTTCGACACCGTTTTTCGCAAGCACGGCGCGCGCCGAGAGCCCAATGCCGGGCTCGTTATAGTTGGGGAAACAAGTCGCGTAGATCACCGCCTTGCGGTCAAACGCCGGGGCTTCGCGATTAACGATGGGTGGGTCGTTCGCGCTCAGCGTTTCGAAGCTCTTCGCTCGGTATTTTGGCAGGAGTGCCCGCCGGTCGAGACCGGTCATCTTTTCAACGATCCCCCGCATGATCTTATGGGCTCTGTCGGTTGCCCAGTTGGCGAGCGGCGCCAGGAGACGCACGGCCTTGCCATTGCGGTCGGTCTTGGCAAGTTCGCGATCCGCGATGTTCGTCTTGCCTTGTTGTGCCTCGACCGCGCGATGGCGCAGCATCAAATGCGGAAAATCGAGGTTGAATTCATGCGGCGGGACATAGGGGCATTTCGTCATGAAGCACATGTCGCAGAGCGTGCAGGCATCAACGACGGGCTTGAAGCCCTTGCTGTCTACCGTATCCAATTCGCCACTGGGGGCGGCGTCGATGAGGTCGAAAAGGCGGGGAAAGGAATCGCAGAGATTGAAGCAGCGGCGGCAGCCATGACAAATATCGAACACCCGCCGCATTTCGGCGTCGAGCTTCGCCTCGTCATAGAAATCCGGGTTTTGCCAGTCCAAGGGATGCCGGGTCGGAGCGCCGAGGCCACCTTCACTCATGCGATACACTTTTATAAAGAGGAGATGGAAGAGGATGGCCCGGCGGCAAGCCGGGCCATTTCATGACATGAATAACTGACATGGATACTGGGCGCGAATTCATTCCGCGAACGAAGATCCGGCGCGCGCCGCTGACCAAACACCGCTTGGTAAAACCGTGGCACGGCTCCGCTCCAGGCGCTCTCCCAAGCTTCCGCTCTCTCAAAGAGAAAAGCGCAATTTTGCGATCGCAACCAACGGGAATGTCTTCTGATCGTCCGTGGTGATCTTCTATTTCCGCAATTCGTCGAGGGCTTTTTGGAAGCGGCCGGCGTGCGAGCGCTCGGCCTTGGCGAGTGTCTCGAACCAATCTGCGATTTCCTCAAAGCCCTCTTCGCGGGCGGTACGCGCCATGCCAGGATACATGTCGGTATATTCGTGGGTTTCGCCGGCGACGGCCGCGCTGAGGTTTTGCGAGGTTTCGCCGATCGGCAGGCCGGTGGCGGGATCGCCGACCGCTTCGAGGTACTCAAGATGCCCATGCGCATGGCCCGTTTCACCCTCGGCGGTCGAACGGAACACTGCGGCTACGTCGTTGTAGCCTTCGACGTCGGCTTTTTGCGCGAAATACAGATAGCGCCGGTTTGCCTGGGATTCGCCGGAAAAGGCGTCCTTCAGATTAGATTCGGTCTTGCTGCCGTTGAGTGCTGCCATATTCAAATTCCCTTTGAAACCATGAATCACGGAAGCCAACAGTCCAGCTTTTCAGACGAGCTAGGGATGGCTTAGAATTATTCTAACCGTTGCCGCGCAGTTGGGCAAGGCATCTTTAAAGCTTTGTCCGAAACCGCTTTCGGGCGCCGGATCTTGCCGCCGGAGCCATTCAAACTGAGCTCGACGGCGGTACTAAGACCATGATAATAATAATATTTATTAGCCGGGCACTTTTCCGGCTCGCGGATTTCCGCCAGCGCGGGTCAGCCGGATTGAGTTTTGAACGGCGGCGGGAAACCAGGGTCTGGAAACCACCCAGGGTATTTTGGTGGGCCGGCCGCTCATTTGAAATCGGCGGACTTACAACCGGTAAATCGCGGCTGCATTAACGATGTTTCTAAATCCTTGCAATCACTCAGTTTGAATCCTGTCATTCCGGTTGTAAAGTAAGAATTGGTTAACGGTTCCGCGAGGGATCGCTCATCTAAATCCGCTGGGAGTTTCAACCTCCTCGCGCAAGCGTTTGTGAGAGGCGTTCGATGGCGAGTTCCAATAAGGCTCAAGATCCTGCGGCGGCAGCACTTTTGGCCATCGAAGAGGCATTGAATCTTCATGCCGCGGGCGACAGCGCCGGACCCGGCGACGCCCCGGTCAATCCCACCAACGGCTCCGGTACGGACAAGGGAAAGGGACGCTCGCCGGGAGACCGCGATCACGCGGCCCCGAACCCCGAGACTTCGCGGCGTGCACGCGAATCCGTACGGACGCCGGAGCCAGCGCTGACGGCGATCGACGAGGATCGATTGTTAAGCGTGGCGCGCGCCAATTCCGCTCATGGCGAAGACAGGCGAGATCCGGAACAAATCGGCGCGCCCGCGCCTGCGATACGGCCGGCCAACGATGATCGTCAATCCGCAGGCGAGATTCTGCGCGCGTTTCAGACCGGTTACAATCGCAGTCCGGGCGTCTTGGTTGCGGCCTGTTCGGTTTTGTGGATTATCCTCTCACTGGGCTATTTCATCGCCAACCGCGAGGTTTTTTTCAATCTTTCGCCCGGGGCTTTGTTGCCTCAGGTCGCCCTTGCCGTCATGACCATTGCTGGCCCCATTATCTTTGTCTTGGTGACGGCGGCGCTGCTTCGCCGGGGTCAGGAGATGCGGCTTGCCGCCCGTTCGATGACAGAGGTCGCGGTCCGTCTGGCCGAGCCAGAAACCCTCGCCACCGAGCAGATGGTCACGCTTTCCCAAGCCATCCGCCGCGAGGTGGCTTCGATGGGAGATGGCATCGAACGCGCGCTCGCTCGAGCGAGCGAACTCGAGACCCTGGTCAGATCCGAGGTCTCCAATCTGGAACGGTCCTATTCCGACAATGAGCGCCGTGTCCGTTCCTTGATCGACGAATTGGCTTCCGAGCGGGAATCCATACTGACCAATGCCGATCGTGTGCGGGGGGCGATTGCTTTGGCGCACGATGGTCTTTCCCGCGATCTCGCCGGTGCCTCTTCGCGTTTCGCGGAAAGCGTCGGAGAAGCGGCTGGCCGTGTCACCGCCTCGCTTAATTCCAAGGGCGAGGAAATTAAAGCAGCGCTTAACTCAGGCCGGAACGATCTCGTCGATCAATTGTCCTCGCATGGCAATGATCTCGTCCAGCGGCTGGCTCAATCGGGACAAGACGCCACGGCCAATCTGGCGGGAGCAAGCGATGGCATCACGCGGGCGCTCACCGAGCGCTTGGCGGAGATCGGCGAGCGATTTAAGACCGCCAGGGAGACTCTTGCCGCCGATTTGGAACTTCGTGGCGATACCCTCGCGCAGCGGCTCGACGCCAGCGGTGCGCGGATCGCCGACACGATCTTTTCGCGCGGCGAAAATCTCGTGGTTCGCTTGGCCGAAACCAGCGATCGCCTGCATGATGTCGTCACTGTGCAAGGCAGTGCACTGCATGATAATCTGGCCACGACCAGCGAACGTGTCGCGGGCCTTATCCAAGACCGCGCCGCCGAAGCGCGAGAGTCCTTCGAAAGCTCGGGCCTGGCGCTCGCGGCGCTCCTTGACGAAAGTCAGGCACGGATTCATGCTAAATTCGACCAGCATGGCGGTGATCTTTATCAACGCTTCGCCGCGACAGCCGACGCGACGGCCGCCAGCCTCACGAGCCATACCGAAGCGTTGCACCAGCAGGTGGCCGCGACGCTTGCCGGCACGCTCGAAGCGTTGACAAGCCATTCCCGCCAATTGCATGACCATTTGGCGTCCACCGCGCGAGACACGGTCACGACTTTCACCAGCCATACCGGGGCGCTAAATGAACGTCTCGCCGCGACGCTCGGTGAAACCCTGACCGCCTTGACCGGGCATTCCATCCAAATGAGCGAACGCCTCGAATCGACAGCGACAACCACGCTTGCCGCGCTCACGGGGCAAACCACGGCGTTGCGCGAACAGCTCGCCGCGACAAGCGCCGAAACCCTCGGCGCGCTCTCGCACCACTGGGAGGATTTGAGCGAACGCCTCGAATCGACAACCCAGCATTCCGTGGCCGCACTCACCGGCCATACAGATGCTCTTCACAGCCATCTGGATTCGACTGTCAGCGAGACCCTAGGCGCCTTGTCGAACCATTCGAACGCGATGAGCGAGCGGCTCGAAACGACCGCGCAGCGTTCGGTGACGGTATTCACAAACCACACCGAAGCGCTCCATGCCCGCTTGAATTCGGCCGTCAATGAAACCTTCGGCGCACTTACGAGCCGTGCCGGCGAACTGAGCGCACGCCTTGAATCGGCGGCGGCACAAGCGGCGGCAGCGCTCGCCGGTCAAACGGAGGCGCTGCAATCGCGTCTTGCCGCAACCGTCGGCGAGACGCTCGGGGCCTTGTCTAGATATTCCGAACAAATCAGCGAGAGGTTGGAAGCCGTCGCCCATCACTCCGATGAAGCCTATGCAAATCATGCCGAGACCTTGCATGAGCGGCTTGCCGCTACGCTCGATGAAACGTTCGGCGCCCTCGCTAAACATGCCGATGAGATGAGCGAACACCTGGCAACGTCGGCGCGTGGCGCCGTCGCGGTTTTCGCAGATCATACCGGGGCGCTAGCCGAGAATTTCGACGCGACCGCGCAACAGGCGATTGCGTCTATCGGCTATCAAGCCAATGATCTCAATGAGCGCTTCGCGGAAACCGCGAATGAAGCCATTAATGCGATCGCGACGCATGCCGACCGGGTCAATGAAACCCTCGCGGGCCGCTTGCAAATGTTCGAGGAAACCGTCGTCGGACAAGGCGGAGCGGTCGCCAGCAGCATTGACGAGCATGTCGAGCGGTTTACCGCGACGCTTGCCGATCGCCTGGGTTCCATCGAAACCACGCTCACGCTCCAGGGCGGCGAACTCAATGACAAGCTTGGCTTGCGTGCGCAGGAAGCGGCCGCGGCACTGGAAGCCCATATTGAAGCCTTCGAATCGCGAACCGCCGTCAAGACGGAGGAGGTTGGCCAGGCCCTTGCCAATCTCATCACCCGCGTCGATCAAGGAATCGATGCCCGCGCGCAACTGCTCAGCGAGACGATGACAGGCAGGGCCCTCGATATCGCCAGAGCGCTTGGAGAAGGCGGCAGCGACGTGATCCGCGTGCTCGATGAAAAAGCGCAGGAAATCAGTACGACCCTGACGGCGCGTTCAGCTACGATCGCCGAGACGTTAGACAGCCAGGTCGATCAATTCGAGGACCGCGTCGTCAACCGTCTTGCGAAGGTTTCCGGAGATCTCGACGAAACGAGCCGCGCCGTCTCCGAAACGTTAGCCGCGAGAACACGCGACATCGATCAAACGCTGAGTCTACATGCAGATAATATCAATGGCGCGCTGGATCGCGAAGCAGGGCAGTTGGGGCAAGTGCTGGCCGGTCGTGCCGAGGAAATCCGCGACACGATTGCACAGGCTATCGTGGACCTCGATGCGACTCTCGCCGGGCGTGCTGGAGAAATTGGCGAAGGCCTCGCCCAGCGTATCAATGATATCAGTGTGACCTTGGCGGATCGGCTGAGCGACCTCGAGGGGACTCTCGGGGAACGCGGTCAGGCGCTGCAGACGGCGTTGGCGGCGCGTTCAGGCGATTTGCACGAGCTTTTCGATACGCGCGGGGTGCGGCTCGTCGACGCCCTTTCCGCCCTCGGGAGGCAGATTGCCCAGGAGGTGATGAGCCTCGGCGAGAGCACCACGCAATCAATCGAGGGCCGCGCCGCCGCCGCCGTTCAGAGCCTCGAGAAGAAGCAAGACGAATTCACAGCGGCAATCGAGCACACTGCGGCGCATTTGCGCAGCTCGATCGAAACCGGTGCCGCGGCATCGATCGAAGCCCTCGTCGAGACGAACGAAAGGTTGCGGACGGGTATGGCCGAGGTGATTGATCGTCTCGTCTACAGCTCTGAGGCGTTACAAAAGGCGATTGGAGCGACCGGCACGGATTTCGCGGCGGTGGACCACGCCCTGAGCGACCGCATGGACGATTTCCGTTCGATCCTCACGCACTTTGCCAGTGAAATCGATCAGTTCAATCGGTCCACGCGGGCGACAATTGACGAAGCGGGCAGCCTCGCTGAAACAATTGCGCGGCACCGGGAAAGCCTGGCGAGCTCCACGGGCGATCTTTCCCGTCAGCAAGGCGAACTCGACCAAATGCTAGGCGCGCGGCGCGATTCCCTCGAATCGCTCGTCAAGAGCATCAAGGAGCGCCGTGATGAATTGGAAGAGGTGATGCAATCCTTCGCGGGGCGGATCGACGACTCTTTTGAGAAAGCCGCGTCGGGTGCTCGCGATATCGGCGCCTTGCTTGCCGAAACCTCGCAGTCCACTGGCGGAATGATCGACCGGCAGTTCGCCGGCATCCGCACCAATATTGAGCGGGAAGGGGAAAGCATGGCGGTTGCGATGCGCTCCGCCTGCGAGCAGGCCAATGCGGAACTCGAGGGCATTTTAGGGCAAACCACGGAGCGGTTCCAATCTGCGGCGGCGGAACTGCGCGGCATGTCGCATGAGATTCAGAGAGAGCTCGAATCGACCCGTGAAGCATTGCGCCGCGGCGCCGTCGAGCTGCCGCAAGAAACGGCGCAGCAGGCGGCTTCCATGCGGCGTGCCGTGGCCGACCAGATCAAGGCGCTCGAAGAGTTGAGCGAAATCGTAACGAGATCAGGCCGCGCATATGACGTCTCACAACCGGCTTCGTTCACTGCTGGCCGCGCCGCTCAACCGGTCTCACCCCGGCGCGTCGAACCCGCACGTGCGGCGGCGGCGACCGATCCGCCACGGGCGCCGGAACCACCTCGCCCGGAGCGGCCTAAACAGCGCATAGCCACCCAGCCGGCCAACGCGAAAACGACCGAACGTGGCGGCGGCTGGATCTCGGACCTCCTGGCGCGCGTCGACAGCGACGAACCTGCCACCGACCCAAATCCTCCGGTGGCAAATCCGCCGGCCCCAAATCCGCCCGCTAAAGCCGCGCAACCGGCGCCGCGGCTTGAAACAATTTCGCTCGATGTCGCGCAGATGATCGATCATGCGGCCGCCGCCGCCGCATGGGAGCGCTATCGCCGCGGCGACACCAATGCGTTCTCAAGGCGGATCTACGTCGGCCGCGGTCCCCAGACCTTCGACGAAATCCGCCGGCGCTACCGGCTCGATCCGGAGTTCCGTGCCACGGTCGATCGCTATGTGCAGGAGTTCGAACGGCTCTTGGCTGGCCTCAACCAGGACGAGGCAAGCGAAGCCGTTGCCAAGACATATCTCCTGTCGGAGACGGGAAAGGTATACACCTTGCTCGCGCATGCGGCGGGCAAACTCGGCTGAACCGCGTGTTGTTCACTGTGAGAGAGACCGCGAGCGTTTCCAATGAAACGCTCGCGGGGTGGGATTTCGAGCTTTTATCCCAGTCTCCCAGGGTCGCCGCGCGAATGCCAGCCGGCCTATAAGCCGGGTTTTGTATGGCGCGCGGTTATTCCCCGCGCGCGTGATGGCCATTCCTCTGGGACGGCCGTTGCCGGCCGTCTCAAGCAACCAACCCGGGCAACGATCCGGAGACGGATCTAAGGATTTCTCAGGCGAGAAACACCTTGCGTCGCCCCTATTCGGTTTTGCTCCCGGTGGGGCTTGCCATGCCGCTCATGTTGCCATGCGCGCGGTGCGCTCTTACCGCACCGTTTCACCCTTGCCTTGCGGCGGTTTGTTTTCTGTGGCGCTTTCCCTAGGGTTGCCCCCGCCGGACGTTATCCGGCACCGTGTCTCCGTGGAGCCCGGACTTTCCTCCGCAACGACAGCGGCGGCCATCCAGCCGACTGGCCCAAGCGACATAGGGGCGCTACGCCGGTTCGTCAATTGTCAAATTTGAAAGAGACGCGTTGTACAAATGCCGCGCGGTCATAAAATCCACAGATGTGGGCGATTTCCATCTTGACCCGGTGCATGGAGTGGGGTGAGCTAACCGACTGGGGGATGCGCGTGCGATACGCTAGAGCATGATCTTAATTAAGTTGCAGTTTATGGACAAGATCATGCGAGAACACTGTAGTACATTAGGAAAAGGCATGCAGAGAATTCTTGTTTTGACGGTACTCGCCATCGCGTCCGCCGGGCTTGCCGGGTGCGGCTACACCCCCGAACAGCGCGGTGTGAGTGGCGCGGCAATCGGAGGCGCGACGGGCGCGGCAATAGGTGCCTCGACCGGCGGCGGTCCCGGCGCCGCGATCGCCGGCGGCGTGCTCGGGGCGGCGACGGGCGCGATTATTGGCGCAAATACGGCGCCTCCACCACCACCTCCCCCCGGCTATTATCCGCCGCCGCCGCCCCCACCGGCACGTTGCGCGCGGGTTGGTTATGATGGTTATGGCAATCAGGTATGCACGGCGTATTACGGCTATTGAAACCCGACAGTACTCTTCCCGCGATCGTCCGCCCTTCACCTAACCATGGTGATCGCAAGGGACGCGTGCCCGACTCGATCATCCTGCATTATACAGGGATCGCGACGGGCGAGGCCGCCGTGGAGCATCTTTGTAAAGAAGCGTCGCAAGTCTCCGCGCATTATGTCGTCGACGAACAGGGCGAGCTTTTTCAGCTTGTTCCGGAGATGCGCCGGGCCTGGCACGCAGGCATCGGTGTTTGGGCCGGCGACCGCGACATGAACACGGTTTCGATTGGAATCGAAATCGCCAATCACGGCCATATCGGCGGCTTGCCCCCCTATCCGCTGGAGCAGATCGAAACGGTGATCGCGCTTTGCCACGACATTTTCACGCGTTGGAAGATCGCTCCGGCACGCGTTCTCGCGCATTCGGATCTGGCGCCCGACCGCAAGATTGATCCGGGCGAACATTTTCCTTGGGGCCATTTGGCGAAAGCAGGGGTCGGCCATTACGTAGCTCCCTGCGCTCTCGAAGATGGTGCACGCCTCAAACGCGACTCCAACGGCCGGGACGTCGAGGCGCTCCAAGCGATGCTCGCGAGCTATGGCTATGGACTCGATATAACCGGGGTCTATGACGCCAAGACGGAATCCACCATCACCGCGTTCCAACGCCATTTCCGGCCAGCCCGTGTCGATGGAATCGCTGATCCTTCGACGATCGCTACCCTGCGCAAGCTGATCGACGCGCTGCCTGCGTCTTAAAGCGGCGAAGCCAAGGTGGTTATTCATCCGTGTCCTACTATGCGCTGATGTGCTGCTGGGAACCTTATTTGCGGACGTCGCTAAACAGCGAAATCGCAAAATGGTGAGCGACGCCGACTTCAAAGGGGAGGCCGATGACCGAAGCCGTAACACCTGCGAATATATTTCAGATTGGAGTTGCTTTCTGGGCATCCAAGACGCTGCTGAGCGCCGTGGAACTCGAACTCTTCACCGAACTCGCCAAGGGACCGGCCGATATTAGCACTTTGTCCCAGCGGTTAGGTTTGCACGTTCGCTCCGCCCGCGATTTCCTCGATGCACTTGTCGCGCTGAAAATGCTGGAGCGGCGAGACGGGGTCTACGCCAATACACCGGAGACGGCTCTCTTTCTTGATCGGGCGAAGCCAAGCTATGTGGGTGGCTTTTTGGAAATGGCCAATGGCCGCCTTTATCAGTCTTGGGGATCGCTGACCGAGGCGCTCAAGACGGGCCGGAACCAGAACGAGGCCAAGGATTCTGGCGATGTGTTTGGCGCGCTTTACGCCGATCCAGACCGATTGCGCGGCTTTCTCGCCGCCATGAGCGGGGCGAGCCTTGGCGCGTCCCAAGCGATCGCCGCCAAATTCCCCTGGAAGGATTACAAAACGTTTGCCGACATTGGATGCGCGCAAGGCATGGTGGTGGCCACTCTCGCCTCGGCACATCCGCATCTTTCCGGTGCCGGCTATGATCTGCCCGAGGTGAAGCCGGTCTTCGAGGAATTTATCACCGAGCAGGGCCTATCGGACCGGGTGCAGTTTCTATCAGGCAACTTCTTCAAGGATTCGCTGCCGTCGGCTGATGTCCTCATCATGGGTCATATTCTGCACGATTGGGATTTACCGCAAAAACGCATGTTGCTCGCTAAGGCCTATGCCGCACTTCCAAAGGGCGGCGCGCTTATCGTCTATGAGGCAATCATCGATGACGAACGGCGCGAAAACGCCATCGGTCTCTTGATGAGCTTGAACATGCTGATCGAGACAACGGGTGGTTTCGACTTTACTGGCGCCGATTGTCAGACTTGGATGCGTGAGGCCGGGTTCTCGCGAACGCGGGTCGAGCCGCTCACAGGCCCGGACTCGATGGTCATCGCGATAAAATAGGTCAGGGCACCTGGCTCGATTGAGGTTCCCGCCACGCCGTAGCATCCTTACCGGTGCCGATGCACGGCGCCAGGAGCCGAACCCGTGACCATGCTATTCGGAAGGTTCCGGAACGGCGCCCGCAATCCGTGGGAACAGGCGGCGCCATTGCCGGTTTGACCAGAGCCGGAACCTATCAAGGTAGAGATAGAGCACGGGCGTTGTGTAAAGGGTCAAGAGCTGGCTGACGATCAGCCCTCCGACGATCGCGATCCCGAGCGGGCGCCGGATCTCGCCTCCATCGCCGAAGCTGAGCGCCAGCGGTATGGCGCCGAAAATCGCAGCGAATGTTGTCATCATGATCGGACGAAACCTCAAGATGCAGGCACGAAAAATCGCGTCGTGCGGCGAAAGCCCTTCCGAGCGTTCGGCTTCGAGTGCGAAATCGATCATGAGAATCGCGTTTTTCTTGACAATGCCGATCAGCAAAATCACCCCGATCATGGCGATGATGCTGAACTCGGTATGAAACAGCAAAAGCGCAAGGACTGCGCCTACACCCGCCGAAGGCAAAGTGGAGAGGATGGTGACCGGGTGAACGAAGCTCTCGTAAAGAATGCCCAAAACGATATAGATCGTTGCTAGCGCGGCGATGATCAGGAAGCGCTCGTTCGAAAGCGATTCCCCGAATGCGCGCGCGGTGCCCTGAAAGCTGCCGCTAATCGTGGCAGGGGGATGCAGCTTCGCCATCGTCTCATGAATCTCGCGTTCGGCATCGCCCAACGCGGCACCAGGCTGGAGGTTGAAGGAGATCGTGCTTGCGACGAAGAGGCCTTGATGATTGACCGCCAAGGGCGTGTGGCCTGTTGCGAAATGGCTGATGGCGGCGAGCGGAACCATGGTTTCCTGCGTGGTGCTGACCGCCGCGCCAGACGAAGTGCCTTGCTTGCCGGTATTGGCGAGCGCATTGGTTTGTGCGTTACGCGCCTCCTCGCCCGCCACGCTCGTGGCCTGGGCGGAATTGCTGGCCGGCGATGACCCCGGCGAGGGCAGGGCGGGACTCTGAGAAACCGTTCCCGCCACGGCATTGGTCGTCGACACGCCGCTTGGGCTCGCGCCTGCGGTGCTGACATAGAGGTCCTTCAGAATCGCAGGATCTTGCCAATATCGCGGATCCACTTCCATCACCACATGATATTGGTTGATTGCGCTGTAGATGGTCGAAACTTGGCGCTGCCCGAACGCGTCGTAAAGCGTGTTGTCGATCTGACTCATGACCAGGCCAAGTCGGGAGGCTGTGTCGCGATCGACGACAACATCTGTTTCCAAGCCTGTTTGCTGCTGGTCGGAATTGACATCCGCGAGCACGGAACTGTTTTGCAATGCCTCGACGAGACGCGGCACGAACGCATAGAGTTCGCTCGTGCTCTCACCTTGCAAGGTGTATTGGTAGAGGGCATTGCTCATCCGCCCGCCGATGCGGATATCTTGCACCGATTGCAGATAAAGACGCGCGCCTGGCACCTGGGAGAGTTTGCGGCGCAGGCGGGCGATCACTTGGTCGGCCGTCTCGTTGCGATCGGATATGGGCTTCAGGTCGATATAGACTGTACCGGAGTTGGTTTGCCCGCCGCCCGAGCCGGTATATCCTTTGACGCTCGCGATCGCCGGGTCGGTTAGGA
>CAYTRB010000033.1:0-25946 GCA_964440215.1 uncultured Methylocapsa sp. | reverse complement strand
GTTCTTAGACCGGAGTCTTGTACCCGAGAATGCCAAAGCGCTCGATGCGTGCTAGGAAGCGGCGACCAAGTCAGAAAAGGAGCAGGCGTGTACGACTACCGTGACGGCGCTGGACTTCTGCCCCGAATAGGCCTTTTCGGTCAGATTATTGACCTCGCCGCCTGATCAGATAATTTGCGTCGTGCGGGGAATCGGAAGACATTTCCGACATAAATAGCGAAGGTACTGGCTTTGCCAGAGGGACCAAATATGTTCTATAGTGTTTATCTCGACATCATCGGCGGTTACAACGCGAAATGTCCGGGAAGGCAGTCTTCGACGTCGCGGTCGACCAGCGACCGAACCGGCCCGCGTTTGGCAAGTCGGTTCACGTAGAATTCCGAATGGATCAAGCGAATGGCTTTCTGACGCTCGAGGACGCGAGCGAGACCGATTGTGAGATCACCCCCACCTATCGGCCCGAGGCGAGCGAAGGCACCTTCTGGAACGACCCGCAACTCTTTTTCGCAAACGCGCTCCCCTGGCGCCAGCGTGTGAGATCAGAGCGCCTTTGGTGTTCGGACCTTCGATGAAGTGAGAAGTGGGCCAGCTTACGCCCCATTTGAGGTCTTTATGTTTGTAGCGCCGGATCGAATTCCTGTCGCAGGCCCTTCCATCACGGAAAGGGAGGTGGAGCTTGTTGCGGAAGCGGCGCGCACTGCGTGGTATCAGAACCATTACGCTTACAACGCCCGATTCGAGCGGTTGCTCGCAGACTATATCGGCGTCGCTTACGCGGTCAGTGTACCGCACTGCACGGCGGCCCTACACCTGGCTCTTGCTGCGCATGGCGTTGGACCCGGCGACGAGGTGATCGTGCCCGATGTGACATGGATCGCATCGGTGGCGCCCATCGCCTACGTCGGTGCAGAACCGGTCTTTGTCGATATCCTGCCTGATACGTGGTGCATCGATCCAAGCGCCGTCGAAGCCGCCATCGGACCCAAGACAAAGGCCGTGATCGGCGTCGATCTCTACGGTTCTGTGTGCGATTGGGAGCGTCTCGAAGACATCGCGGCGCAGCATAAATTGATCCTCATCGAGGATGCGGCCGAGGCCCTAGGTTCACAATGCAAAGGGCGCAAGGCCGGTGCCTTTGGATCGGTTTCGACGTTCAGCTTTCATGGCTCGAAGACCGTTACGACAGGCGAGGGTGGCATGCTCGCGACCAATGATCAGCAGCTATTCGACCGCGTGCTCCATATGCGCGACCATGGCCGCAAGCCAGGGGACCGATACTTCCTTAACGACGAAATTGCCTTCAAATATCGAATGAGCGCCGTCCAGGCTGCTCTTGGTGTGGCGCAAATGGAGCGGATCGATGCGCTAATCGCATATAAGCGAGCCATCTTCGGCTGGTATGCGGAAAGGCTCGGAAACGTTCCTGGTGTCACTTTGAACGCAGAGCCCGCGGGAACGTTCAACAGTTATTGGATGGTTACGCTGGTGCCCGACGCTGGCTTGGGGTTCGACAAGTTCACGCTCATGGCCGAGCTCGAAAAGCGCAACATCGATGCGCGCCCGTTCTTCTCGCGGCTCTCCACACTACCGGCTTTCGAGGGGCGCGAAATCGCCAAACGTTTCCTCGGGCCGAACGACAAAGGCATCGCCGCATCGACCCATGGCGTCAATCTGCCTTCGGGCTATAATATGACCGAAGACCTCGTCGACATCGTCTGCCGCGCGGTCCAAGACGCTTTCGGCGCAGGCAGGCCACAGCTGTCGAGGGATGGCGTTCGCCCTGTGAGCCGACGCATCCCATAACGAGGCCCAATGGACATGGACATTAAGGATTACTGGAACGACAGAGCGGCCGCGGACAAGGCGAACGCAACGACCAACGATATATTCATGCGTGAGCTCGAAAGGGCAACTCTTATCGCCAACCTGCGTCGGCTTGGCTGCCATTCGGAATCACACGTGCTCGACGTCGGCTGCGGCGACGGGAGCACGATCTTCGCGCTTGACGAAGCTTTCGGCTGCGTACTATCTGGTACAGATTATTCGACCTCCATGATCGATCTCGCCCGGCAAACACTCGTCGAGCGCCCTAATCGCCGCATCGATTTCACTGTTGCCGACGCGCGTGAAATAGGAATGGCTTTCGCTTCGCAAAGCTTCGATTTCGTCAGCACCGACCGCTGCCTGATCAATCTTCAAACAAGCCAGGACCAGTTCGCGGCGATCGGCGCGCTGGCTGGCCTTCTTCGTCCCGGCGGTGCTTACCTTGCGATCGAAAATTTTGTTGAAGGCAATGATCGGCTCAATGAACTGCGCAGTCTTTATGGATTGTCTCCGATTGAGATCCGCTGGCACAACCGGTTTTTCCGCGAGTCGGAATTCGTCGCGTGCTCCAAGCGGTATTTCCGAACGCTTGAGAAGATAGACTTCTCGAGCTCCTATTACTTCGCCACTCGCGTCATATATGCGGCGCTCTGCGCCATCGAGGGAGAGTCGCCCGACTATCGCCACCCCATTCATATGAGGAGTACGAAATTGCCCTCCTTCGGCGATTTCAGTCCTATCAAACTGTTCGTGCTTCGCAAATAAGAGAGCCTGCAGCAGTGCGCGGGCTCGCCTAATCAGCATGTAGGCGTGCTGTCGTGCGCGAAGTTAAGCAAACATCGGTTAGGAGTGTAATTTTGCTTTATTCCTTTGTAATTCCTACACGCGAACGGCACGATGTACTAAACGGGACAATCCGGAGCATTCTCAATCAGACCCGATCCAATTTCGAAATCGTGGTCATGGACAACGCCAGTTCTCCTGCAACCAAAAATGTTGTCGAGAGTTTCCAAAGCCCGCATATTCGTTACTTTCGCTCGGAAGAGCGCCTGGCCATGACCGACAATTGGGAGCTCGCGCTTCAGCAGGCATCCGGTGACTACGTCACCGTTCTTGGCGATGATGACGGAGCGCTCCCGGATGCTGTCGAGATCGCGGAAGAGATTCACAAAGTGTGGCCCGGCGCGCTTCTGACCTGGAGACCGCTCATCTATTTCTGGCCTAACTTTTTCATTGAGGCCTATAGGAACCTCGTTCACATGCATCTTGGATCGCGCGTCGAGGAACGCAGCGCCAAGTCATTGCTGAAGGACATTTATGCATGCAAGAAAATCTATGACGAACTCCCGTCATTATATGATTCTTTTGTCCCGCGAAGCCTGATTGAAAAAGTCCGAGCGCAATTCGGCCGCTACTTTCTCAGTCAGTCACCCGATATCGCATCCGGTTTGATCAATGCCTGGAGCGTCGAGACCTACATCTATTCATATCGTCCGCTGGCTGTCCGGGGTATTTCGCATCATAGCACCGGGACTTCCTATAGTTTCCCTCATGTCGAAAACGGTCCAGCCAAATTATTTAACAAGGAAGTCAAGGGTGGCACCTGGGACGAGGCTCTTCACGAAAACCTTGCCGGCGATTTTATTGTTGAAGTCATCATTGTCAGCGAATTTTTGCGTTTCAGGGAAAAGTACTTCCAGGACGACCATGAAATACAACCAGATATGAAAGGGTTCCTGAAGTGGTTTTGTAAATCCGCGCCCCGATTCATGACGCGATACGATGATGTCAAGGAAGCAATATACGTAATGGCCAAGAAAAATGGTGTGCCATGGTGGAAAATCAGAATTCCTCCTCCGTGGACAAGTATTGGAAAATGTGAATTTAACCAAAATTTGGATAAAGAAACAAATACATTATGCTTTTCATATTACGCTAATCAAGCTTTCATAAAAAATATTGCGGACTTTACAATGTCGGCGGCAAGCATGTGCGTTGCAAAAGAGGATCTGAAGATCCATCAATGTAAAGCTGCATCGCCGTTTTGAGCATACTCTTATCCCGCGCCTCGGCGTTCAGCTGAGAGGCCGTGAGATTGAGATCGAGACTCCGAGGGAGGCCGCCTGATGGAGCGGACGCCCCCAAACAGTCCCACCTCATTGGGGCGCTCCGATCCGCGCTCGATTGTGGTGCATCCAGAGCGCATAGGCGTCATACGGCGTCAACCGCAGCCGTCCTAACGCCTCTTTCGCCGTGAAAGCCCCCATATCAGCTCCCTCCCCGAGGCGAATGGCGGAAAGATCAGCTGAAGGGAGCCGCAACTCGAAATAAACGCGCCGGAGAACGCCCGAGCCGCCAAAGCCGAAATCATGAGTGAATGTGGTGAAGCGCGCCGCTGCGCCTTCGGCGACAAAGATACCGAGTTCTTCTTGCAGTTCCCGCGAAAGGGCTGTTTCGTCCGTTTCTCCGGGCTCGATCTCGCCACCGAAACAGCCCCAGTGATCGGGATAGAAGATCTCTGGCTTGGGATCGCGCAACTGCAAAACATAACGTCCGTCCACGATTTGGATAAGCGCCGCGACGGCATGGTTGGGCCGCCAAGGCCCGTACCCATCCAGATATGGATCAAACATTCCGCCCTCCTTCATTCTTTGGAGATCCCACGCGTGGCAAGGCCGCCCAATCGCGACAAGGTCCGCCCGAGCCAGAGATCATTCGACAGATCGGCGGGCGCGCCCATCTCGCAAAGACGCTTGAAATGCGCATATTCCGCCACCCAAGTCGGATCCTCCTGAACGAGCGTGACGGCCTCTTCGGGCGGCCTGCCGCTCGGCAGAACGCGTTTGCGGTGAATGAATGTCGAAGGCCCCCATTTGCACAAGGACTCTATATGAGCGGTGCCATGCTCGGCGAGTATGTCGCAGGTGAAATGGTTGCGCCAGCACAGCAGCGTCATTTCCAGCTCGATACGCAACGGCAGCCGTTCGCTGCCGATAACGACATGATCGGGGGCAAGATTCTCAAAGCAGTTAGCGGCATAGATCTCGAATTTGTCTTCCAGATCTCCAAACCAGAATCGACTTGTATCGAGAAGATGCGAGCCGAGATCCTGCAACACGCCTGCACCACCGTCCCGCCATCGCGATTCACGCACGAGTCGAGCCGTTCCGTTCCCATAGAACATTCGGCAGGAATAAATGCGCCCAAGCACACCGGATACCACCAGCTCACGCATGCGCATGAAATGCGGCTCGAAGCGGTGATTATAGGCGGTGTAGCAGACGGTGCCGGTGCTGCGGGCGAGCTTCTCGAGCGCGACGATCGCTTCAATCGATTTCGTCCAAAGCGGCTTCTCGACCAGCACGTGCTTGCCGTGACGGAGGCAATAGGAAAGGATCTCATACTTCGGCCCATCGGGAACGCAGCAGAGCGCCGCGTCGAAATCGGCGAGCGGAACATCCTCGATGCGGCGAAAATCCGCTTCGAGGTTGAAGCGATCGACGCTTGCCACGTAATCGTCGCCCGCGACACGCCGGCGCTTGTGGCCTTGGATGCCCAGTCCAACAACGATGACCTTCATGTGGCGTAGTTCATCTGCTTCTCGATTTTGTCGATGCGAACCCGTACATCATTTGGCAGGATCGGGATATTGCCGTCGACCTCACAGGCTGAGCCGGCAGCCATTGTCCCGAGAATGGTGGCCTGTGTTTCATCGCCGCTGGCGAGCATGGCCAGTGTTGCATAGGCGAGCAACGCGTCGCCGGCGCCCACTGGATCGACAAGGTTTTCTACAAAACTGTCGATTACGAAGAAGCTGTCTAGCGACTCGTGATCCCGGCTGGTGGAGGTCAAAACACCGCGTTCGCCGAGCTTGAGGATCAGAAGTTTGCATTCCGCAGCGTCATAGAGATTTGAGGCGAGCGGCCGTATGCCGGAATCCTGATCGCCCATTGCGAAACGCGCCTCGCGCTCGTTTGGCGTGATCAAATCGAACCCCTTGAAGTCGGTAATATTGCCCCAGCGACTCGCCACCTGACTGTCGGCAACGCGATACGCGCCTTGAGGAATTGCCTGAATGAAGCCTGGGATCGTCCGCCGGTTGAAAATGCCGTGGCGGAAGTCCGAGTAGACGACGGCATCTGACTTTGTGCTGCGCACCGAATCGGTCATTTCCGTGAAAATTTTGTCTGGGATTGTGCCGTTATCGAGTGTGTCGACCTTGAGAAGACGATAGCCGCCGGCCACAATTGCGTTCTTGTTGACTGTCGGGCGGCGCTTGTCGATCAAGGCCCGCACCTTGATTCCGACCTTCGTCAAATCGTCGATGACGAAATCCTTAAACGCATCGTCGCCAAGCACTGTGGTGAACGTTACCTCGGCGCCTGCGGCTTTGCAGTGCTTGGCAACAATCGCCGCGCCACCTATGAAATCGGCCTTTCGCTCGAACTGAACCGACATGGTTGGCGTTTTTGTTTGCCCGCCAATCATGGCGCAATAGGTGTAGCTGTCGACGATCGTGTCGCCGACCACATGAATGCTGTGGCCTGCCAGCTTGTCGAGCGTGGCCCGCATGTCGGCGAAGGTGACGCCATGACGCTCCATGAAGATCTGGAGCTTCTCGAGCTTTAAAATCGGCGGTGCCAAATTGATGAGCTGGCTCGAAGAGTAGACGATGTCTCCGGGCGTGAAAATAATGTCTCCGCCGAAGGCGCGGATAGTTTCCGCCTCCTCAGCGGTCGCCGCGGGCAACCCGCTGGCGGTATATTCGTATCCCTTGGCGAGAAAGTCCGGTTGAATGATCTTGAGGTTCTCGATCGGCGTCGGATTTGGATCGATCACCACGTAATCAATCATCTCGAAAGCGGCGAGATTGATGGCGCGTAGATCCTGTGGCACATGCGGCCGATGCAGTCCCTTGGTAATATGACGATCGGCGGTAACGCTCGCGATGAGGAGCGGCGCCTTGCTCTTGGCGTAGAGCAAGTGGCGTACGTGACCCGGGTGAACAACGTCGAAGACGCCGTGACACATGACGGCCTTGCTGTTGCGTGGCATGGGGCCGATGAGGTCTCGGATCTCTTGCGGAGTCTTGATCTTATGTCGATAGCGCGCGGTGAGCAGTCCCAGCATGCTCAGCCTCCCCGTTTCTCGGCTCGGCCGAGATAATCAAACCAAGGCTTTGTCGCGGCGGCTATGGATTGCGGATCCCACAAGGGCGCATCCTTCCAATGAAGGAGGTCCCGCATCATCAGAGGCACGCCTTGCTCGAGTGTCACTTCCGGCTTCCAGCCGAGCATGGCCGTTATCTTTGTGACATCGGCGAAGGTGCAATCAGGCTCTCCCGGACGTTTCGGCACATAGACGACATCTCCGACGAGCATGCTGACCAGCTCATTGATGGAACGCGGATGGCCAGCCCCGACATTGAAGCGATGCCCGGTATGATCTGTTTCAGCCGCGGCCAGAAAGGCCTTCACCACATCCGTCACATAGACGAAATCCCGTCTTTGGGTGCCGTCCCCGACCACTGTGAAGGGCTTTGCGGCGATTTTTTGCCGGAAAAAGACCCCGAAAACCGCGCCATAGGCGCCGGTTGTTCTCACACGGGTACCATAGGCATTGAAGATGCAAATTGCGTTAACGGGCAGCGCGTAAACTTGGCACCAGTGGAACGCCGCCTGCTCGCCTTGATATTTGGATAGGGCATAAGGATATTGCGGACTGATCGGATGATCTTCACGGGTGGGCGTCTCGGCCAATCCGTAGCAGGAGGAGGAGGCTGCATAGACAAGCTTCTTGACCCCGGCGCGGCGGGCACATTCGAGCACGCGAACCGTGCCCTGGACGTTGATGTCCATGTAATCGATGGGCCGCTCGATCGAGGGGACAATGTCGCCTATCCCGGCGAAATGAAAGACGTATGTTGCGCCTTCGAAGAGCGGGTCGTCCGGGGCCAGAGAGCGGATGTCTTTCCACGCACACGTCAGATCGGCATTGCTCTCGTGATGGACGAGGTTGCTGCGATGTCCGCCAGACAGATCGTCGATGACGCGCACCTCAAAGCCGCGCGCCAGCAACAGATCGACCATATGGCTGCCGATAAAGCCGGCGCCTCCGGTGACGACTGAAATGGGCTTCATTTTCACGCAGCCTTGAGCCGTTTCAGCCGGCGCACATTGAAGTAGAAATCATCATTCATGCTATTGGGCAGTTTGCCGGCCTTGAACGCCTGGCAAAGCTCGCGCACCGCATCCTCGATCGTGTGGCGCGGCCGGTAACCCAGTTCGCGATAGATCTTGTCTGAATTGATATGATACGATCTTATATCGTCGGTGGGCACGGTGGCGATCTCGATGTCCCTACGGTCGGGATACTCCTGGAGAACGACCTTCTTTGCGAGTTCTGCAATATCCATGATCGACATGTTTTGGTAGCCGACATTGAAGACCTCATTGCGGATTTTTTCATCTGGTGCGATGAGGAACAGCTGGACGGCTTCTATATAGTCCTGGATATGCAAATTGGGCCGCAGTTGCGAGCCTCCAAAGACAGTGATCTTGTTATTGTTCACCGCATGGTTCGTCAGAATATTGACCGAGAGATCCAGGCGCTGGCGCGGCGCGTAGCCGCAAACCGTCGCCGGCCGGAAAGTCACGCCGACGAATTTCTCATCCGTGTGCTTTCTGAGGAGAGGCTCACAGAGGCCCTTATATTTGTTGTAAAGCGTCAGCGGCACGAGGGGATGATCCTCGGTGACGTCGGGCTTATCCGAGACGCCATAGACGGAGGATGACGAGGCGTAAACGAAACGTTTGATTCCAGCCTTTTTTGCCGCAAGGACCATGGGCTCGAAAGCGTCATAATTGACCGAGGTCGAGAGATTTTCGTCGAGTTCGAAGCTGGCGTCGTTTGAGATACAAGCAAGGTGGACGACAGTGTCATGGCCTTCGAGCGCGGAACCGAGCTTGGCCTTATCGCGAATGTCGCCTTCAATGACGTGGAGGTTTGGATCACTCTTCGGCAGGAAGTCGCCGCCAAAATACAAAATATCGTAGACAGTCACTTTGTAACCGCTCGATAAGAGCTGCGGCACCAGGCGGCTGCCGATATATCCGGCTCCGCCTGTTACCAAGATGTGGTTGAACATCCGTGACATTTGAGGTCCTTCGTGATTTCCGGCGCCGAGACTGGCGTCTCGCGTTCAAGTCGAGATGTTAAACCCTGAAGCCCTTGCATCATGGTAAAACATCTGCACGGTTTCCCGCGAATAGCCATTGAGATCCTTCCCGACAATCTTCAGTTTGGCGAGAATATCGTTGGTTGCTGTAATGATGTCACAGCCAACTTCATCCGCCTGAAAAATGTTGAGAAGCTCCCTTGGGCTTGCCCATAAGAGTTGGGCTCGCGGCCGGCTCGCAAGCGCCTTCCGGCAGGCGCGCATGTGAGGCATCGGGTCGACCGCCGTATCGGCAACGCGGCCGGCAAAGACCGAAATGATCGCGTCCGAGTTAGGGGCGAGAACCTCGGCGACATCTGCCACTTGCTGAACCGTCATGATCGCCGTCACATTGAGCGGGATGTTGTCACGCGAGAGGGTGCTGATGACGGGCCCGGTAAACACTCCCTCGGTGTTCATCACGGGAATCTTGACGTTGACGTTCGATCCCCAGGCCCCAATGACGCGCGCCTGCCGCTCCATCGTATCAAGATCATCGGCAAAGACCTCGAAGGAAACTGGAAGGTCGGTTATCTTGGCGAGAACGCGCCGTGCGAAGACCTCGTAATCGGTCACCCCGGCCTTGCGCATCAGCGTCGGATTCGTTGTAAACCCCTTAATCAAGGGGTTTTGGCGCATCGCGATCATGCCGTCGAAATCAGCTCCATCCGCGAATAGCTTGATCTTCAAATCGTTAATCCGATTCATGGGGCCGCTCGATCTTTGGTTTCGGACAAGATCCATGTAATCGCGCCGTTCAGCGATGTCGCGTTGAAATTCGGGTGCACCAGGGTTTCTTCCCCGATGTAACCGAGATCGATGAAGACCGTCCGACATCCGGCTGCCACGCCAGCCTCAATGTCGCTGCCACGATCGCCTATCATAAAACTTCGCGCGAGATCGATGCCGAATTCTTGGGCGGCGGCCAAAATCATCCCGGGTGCCGGTTTGCGGCAATCACAACGAGCCTGCTTGGTATGGAAACAAGTCATGATCGCGTCGACCGGCAAAGCGGCTGCGAGACGCCGATGCATCTCTTGGACGACACTGCGTTCAATCCGGCCGGCCCCGACATCAGGTTGGTTTGTCACGACGATGAGCCGGAATCCCGCAATCCGCAGCCGGTCGAGACAGTCGCGAGCCTCTGGATACAAGCGGTATTCATCGAGGGATGTCGGCGCGAAGCTGCGCCCGTCGCGGAAATCCGGCACGACGAGCACACCATCCCGATCGAGGAAGACTGCCTTCCCGCCTCCCGTCATAGCTGGTGCTCACCATTTGGTCGCGTGAATCTGCAGTGCCGGATGCGACACGAGGCAATGCCAGACCACCGCTTGGAACGCTTCCGATAGCGGGGTCACCCGGTCCGCATTGACCTGCGGTACCACGATGACAATATCGCCGCGCGTCGCGGTATGGCCGTTGTCACGCCCTACGATGCCGAGAACCCGCGCGCCGCGGGCCTTGCCAAGTTCCACCGCTTTGACGATATTGACGCTGACCTTGCGTTGCGCATCGCCGCCACCAACCGAAAAGACGAGGATGGCGTCATTCGCGTTCAGGCGGCTGATCTCGAGCCAGCCGGTAAAAACCGTGTCCCAACCTTCATCATTGGTTCGGGCCGTCAGTTCGGATACGTTGTCTATCGGACTATAGGCCTCAATTCCACAGAGTTTCCGAAAGTCATTGACTGCGTGACTGCAATTTCCAGCGCTTCCGCCGACGCCAAGCAAGAAAAGACGCCCACCTCTTTCACGAAGAGAGACAAGTTCATTTGCCATCTGCTCGACCGCACTCACATCGAAGCGCCGAGAAACTTCTATGACATCGGAAAAGAACTCCGAACCGTACGACAAAATAGCACCAAATGAGATTTATATTTTGCTGCGAAAAGTAGACTGCCTTTAAGCACGCCTCCCGCTCGATTGTCAAACTGCGGACCAGTCAAACAAATCGCGCCAGGGATGCTGCGGTGCGGCTGCCTTATTTTCTGCCGCAAGCGTTCACAAAACGAATGACGGCGGATGCTCTTTTAGGCAAGCGAATCACCTCCAGATTGTCTTTGGAAGCGCTGATGTTCGCTACGAGCTACGCATAGTCGGCAATGTCCTTGATTTGATTTTCATTGGCGTAAAACGACCAGGACAACGTATTCGTTTTCTTATCATACACTTGATCGCGTTTTACGCGCTCGATGGAACGCCATTGCGGAGGAATCCGAATACTCCAAGAAGGCACGTCATTCTTCTTGGATATTGTGTAAATAGCTTCCTTCACCTCGTCATAGCGTGCCATGACACCGGGCGCGGATTTTCAAATCCATTTGATAAACCGACTCATATCCGGTTGTATTTCCTGGTCGTTGGGGAAGTACTTTTCCTTGAAACGGAGGAATTCGCTGGTGATGCTGACTTCGATGATAAAATCATCGGCGAGCTTCTCGTGAAGAGCCTCGTCCCAGGTTCCGCCCTTGACTTCCTTACTGAAGAGATTGGCCGGGCTATGTTCGACATGAGGGAAACTCTGAGACGTTCCGGTGCTGTGATAGGAGATGCCGCGAATGGCAAGCGGCCGGTATGAATCAATGTAGGTCTCGGCTGTTTACACATTGATCAAACCAGAGGCGATATCGGGTGAGAGGCTCAGAAAATAGCGGCCGTATTTGGCCCGGATTTTTTCTATCAAATTTCGCGGAACAAAAAGAATCATAGAGCGAAGGGAGCTCATCATAGAGTTTCCGTCAGGCATAGACGTCTTTCAACAAGGCCCTTGTGCTGCGTTCTTCGACACGCGATCCGAGATGCATGTGAACGAGGTTTCTATATGCCTCGATGAAAGTATTTGGCCAGAAATAGCCGAGCGGCCGTCAGGTCCGTCGAGCGCCGGGCCACACTTTGTGAATCTCTTCCGCAATTTCGACGGCACCCGGAAGCGCGCAATCGTCATCGCCAAGGACGGTCACGTTATCGTCGGCTGCGTGCTGAAGGGCAAGCTCCCAATTGTCGAGCATGGCCAAGCGCTCCTATGATAGGAAGTAACGAATATGCGGGCTTTGGAAATTCTCAACAACATTTTTGGTCGCATGGGAACTGGCGTTGTCCGTGACCACGATTTCGAAATTGGAGCGGGTTTGATTGAGTATGCTCGCAATTGTCCCTTTCAAAACATCCTGCCGTTCGCGCTTGGGCACCACAAACGAATAGAGCAAAACAATCCTTTCCTTCGTTGTCTCTTAAAGTCTAACACTATGATATACAAAGCAATTTAGGCCAGCGTGGCCAAGCGTCCCGCGTCAGACACCAAGGGGATCGGCCGCAGACGAGATCGCCAAGCCGTTAATGTGGCGAATCTTTCGTTTCAACAGCGAGCCCTTTCAAGGCACGGCGTGCCGACAGGAGCGGGAACGGTGCCCCCGGATTCATAATGCGAGGGCGAGCGAATGCCAGTTCTTGCTTGGCCTCGCCGCAAGAGTCCTGTGTTTCAACATCTTTCCAACGAACAGGAAGGCAAGTTGCGGTTACAGGATCGGATTGTTATAGGGAGCGGCGGATTGAGACACTGGTATTATTACAAGAATCGTTCGGCGTGTGTGGCGGCGTATCTTGCGTGGCCCGGGCGCGGGGAGGCGTGATTGAGCGGGCTTGTCGTTGGTTTTGCGGGCATGACACATCTGGGGCTGGTGTCTGCTACAGCTGTCGCTGCAAAAGGCTTCGAGACTGTTTGCTACGATAAAGACAGTGCTTTGGTTGGCCATTTATCGCGTGGTGACCTGCCCGTGTCGGAGCCCGATCTCGACCGCCTCGTTCGGGCCAACGGGAAGCAGCAGCGATTTTCGTCCGACCTCGCGTCGCTCTGCGCTTGCGACCTCATTTATATCTCGCCGGACGTGCCGACCGACGATCAAGGGCGCAGTGACCTCACCGGTATTCGCGCGCTTGTTGAAAGCGTCACGAAGGCGATACGGCATGATGCGCTGCTAGTGATTCTTTGCCAGGTTCCGCCAGGTTTTACGCGCGGCTTGGCCATGCTAAGTCATGACCGCCTTTATTATCAGGTCGAAACACTCGTATTCGGCCGTGCCGTGGAACGCGCCTTGCGGCCGGAGCGATACATCATTGGCTGCGCTGATTCGGGCGCGGCGCTCGATTCGCGTCTTGCGGCTTTGCTTGGCGCCTTTGGCTGCCCGGTTCTGCCCATGCGCTATGAGAGTGCCGAACTCGCTAAGATCGCGATCAATTGCTGCCTTGTCGCCTCCATCGGTGTCGCCAATACGCTCTCCGAACTCTGCGAACACAATGGGGCGGATTGGTCGGAGATCGTGCCGGCGCTCAAGCTCGATCGCCGGATCGGGCCGCATTCCTATCTGACGCCCGGCCTCGGCATTGCAGGCGGCAATCTTGAGCGCGACCTTATGACGGTCATCAGTCTTGCCGAGGGGGGCGGCACCGATTCCGGCATCGTGCGCGCCTGGCTCGCCAATAGCCGGCATCGCCGCGACTGGGCCGCCCGCACCATCCGTGCGGCGCTGCTCGCGCATAAGCCGCAAGCGAAGGTGGCCGTCTGGGGACTGGCCTATAAGGAAAACACCCATTCGACGAAGAATTCCCCGTCATTGGCGACGCTGGCGCAATTTCCCGAGACCCATTTCGTGGTTCATGATCCCGTCGTGCCAGCAACCGCGGTCGCTCACGACCATGTCACGGGCGCCGGCGACTCACTCGCTGCGCTGGCGGGGGCGCAGGCGCTCATGATCCTAACGCCATGGCCGGAATATCGAGAGATTCCGCCGTCCGAAATCGCCAGCGCGTTGAACGGGCGCATCGTCCTCGATCCCTATCGTGTCATTGACCATCGCGCGGCGCTGGCCGCTCAATTGGACTATTATACGCTCGGCGCGCCTCCTTCGAAAATCGGGACATCCGGCTGATGTTGCGGCATGGCCATTTGAGCGATCACATGCCGGAGCGGGTCGTCGTCATCGGCGCGGCGGGCTTCGTCGGCGCAGCGGTTGCCGCCCAATTGGCGGCGGCAGGGATTCCCCATCTTGGTCTTGGGCGTCACGAGATCGATCTATTGAACGATGGTGCCTCCGAACGACTAGCTGCGCAACTGCGCCCCGGCGATGCCGTGGTCGCCGCCGCGGCCCGCGCGCCTTGCAGGACAATGGCCATGTTCATCGAGAACATGATCATCGTTAAGGCAATCGTCGATGCGCTTGCGCGCGCGCCCGTTTCTCATGTGATCAATGTCGGTTCGGATGCCGTCTATGGAGACGAACCAGAACCGCTCACGGAACATTCGCCGACAGCGCCGGAGACGCTCCATGGCGTGATGCATTTGGCACGTGAGGTCGCCTTTCGCAGCGAAATTTCCATGCCGCTTGCGATCGTGCGTCCAACCCTGATCTATGGTGCTTCCGATCCTCATAATGGCTATGGTCCGAACCGCTTCCGCCGTCAGGCGGCGCGCGGCGAAGAGATCCAGCTGTTCGGCGAAGGCGAGGAGCGGCGCGATCACGTGCTCGTGGACGATGTCTCGGCATTGATCTTGCGGATTGCGTTACGCCGATCGAGCGGAATACTGAACATCGCGACCGGCGAGACATATTCGTTCCGCACCGTAGCGGAAATGGTTGTCGCGGCGGCGCGCACGCCGCTCGCGATAAAGGGAAGCCCGCGCCATGGACCGATGCCGCATAATGGCTACCGGCCTTTCGATCCGGTGGCCTGCCGCGCCGCCTTCCCAGATTTTCATTATGTCAGCCTGCCGGCGGGCATAAAACGCGCACAGACCGAAATGGAGGCGGCTCTTGGCTGAAATAAACCTTCTGAAAGCGCTGCCGCAAGCCAAGCGCGATATCCGCAAACGGGCGGAAGAGAAGGATCCAAAGGTCATTGAATCGATTGGCGCTGCAGACGGAGTGAATTCGGCGCAGGGAGACGGCAATAACATCCGTGTCGTTCATGAGCTAGCACAGCAAGCGATGGAACGCGCGCGCGGCAGAAGGCCACCGTTGCCCGAGCCGCAAAGACGGGCGGCCCAAATACTGTCCAAGACGGACTTGGCCGTCGCGCGCGTCATGTTCAAGGAAGCTACGATTCCCGTGGCCGAGATCGCGAAGCGGCTAGGCGTTAGTCGAACGACTATCTATGACTATTTCCCGAACACACTCTTGGGCCGGTCAATTTTGGATCAGAGGAAGCGGCAACCGTGCGCTCACTCTTAGAATTGATTGTAGAAGAGACCGGTAATGCGCATCGCATCGAATTTGACACAAGGATCTCATCATTGAAGGATCTTCACGAAGTGAAAATTCAACCCAAATATCATCTGCTCATCCGAAAACGTGGTGCGCTTCATAATCCAGTCCTTTTTCCCTCCGGCCTCTACCAAGCCTTTGGAGGCATTTCAGAAGAGCACGTCAACACTTCGAAAATCTAGCAGCTTCGACGACCCCACAAATACTGAGCCCGCACCTGTTATTGACAACTTAGATAAACGAATGTGACAATGCATATAAAGGGCCTGTTAGTTGTTCGACATCGGCCCCGCAAAACGGATCTTCCAGTGTCGATTATGTGAAACTCTTGGCCGACATTGGACAGGTCCAGAAACTGACGGAATATTGATCTATGGCGGAAGTCGATTTGCTGCGGTCATTGCCGCGCACCAAACGCAACATCACTCAGCGCGGTGAAGCAAAAACGCCGGAAATCGTGGCGGCTTCTCGTGAGTTTGGGGCGCTCTATTTCGACGGACCACGGGAATATGGCTATGGCGGTTATCGGTACGATGGACGATGGCTGCCTGTAGCAAAGGACATCGTGTCGCACTTCGGCTTGATGCCCGGTATGCGCGTGCTCGATGTCGGTTGTGCGAAAGGCTTTCTGGTCAAGGACTTTATCCTCGCCTGCCCGGGTCTTGACCCTTATGGGCTAGATATTTCGCGTTACGCGTTGATGCATTGCGAGAAGGAGGTCGTCGGTCGCCTCCATCTCGGGTCCGCCGACTCATTGCCATTTCCGGACGCGAGCTTCGACTGTGTGATCAGCCTCAATACGGTGCATAATTTCGATCGCGCGGGCGTTATCCAGGCCCTACGTGAAATCCAGAGAGTTTCGAAGGGGCGTTCTTTCGTGCAAGTGGACTCCTATCGGACGCCGGAGCAGAAAGAATTATTCGAGAGTTGGGTGCTGACTGCCCATTTCCACGATTATCCGCAGGGTTGGATCGAGCTTTTCACAGAAGCCGGTTATTCTGGCGATTATTTTTGGACCATTGTCAATTGATGCCCCGGTTCGAAAATCTACGACTCGCAATGTGAACGAAAGCACTTCCAACCAGACATATGCAATTCTCGATGGCGGCGGCCGGATCGGCATTGACGCCGCATAATCACCTCGATCATGCCGATCAGCGAAAGGTTATCGGCATCGGTCGTAATCCCTTGAGAAAGAGCGCCATTTCCCTCGATGTGGACAAGCGCGAGGGTTAGGAATAACATGTACGTCACCTGACTTATGAACTCGCTCTTCTTTTCGAACTCCTCGATCAAGTCCGCGCAGTATGGCCGGGATATTATCCTGATGCTAACTACATCGTGGAGCCCGGATACTGCTAATGTCAACGAGGCGCCCTGCACATTTGATGCTAAAGAGCAAGGGACTTCCTATCGACATGCGCGGCCTCTTCTTCAAAGCCCCCTTCTGAACCGGCCGCGTCAAGGCCACGACCAGCGGCGATTCCTGAACCATGCGCATACGTTATTCTCCCTTGGCTCAACAGTTTGCCGACGTCGATATCGTATTCGACGAGTTACGCGATCTGATCAAAAGCGGGGATTTCACGCTCGGAAAACCAGTACAAGAATTCGAGCAATTGTTTGGAACCACAGTCGGAGTCAAGCACGCGGTTGGTGTTGGATCTGGTACCGATGCAATTAAAATACCCATGCGTGCTATGGAAATCGGTCCCGGCGACGAAGTGATCACCGCCGCTAACACGTTTTACGCCACCGTCGGCGCGATCAACGAAGTTGGCGCTAAAATTGTCTTGGTCGATTGCGATGACAACTTCTGCATCGATGTCGACAAAATCGAGCAGGCCATCACGTCGCACACCAAAGCGATCATTCCGGTGCATCTTACTGGCGATGCCGCGGAAATGCCCACAATCATGAAAATCGCTGGCAGACACAAGCTGCGTGTCATCGAGGATGGCTGCCAAAGTCTGATGGGCGATTATAACGGCAAACGAGTCGGCACTTGGGGTGACGCCGCAGCATTTTCGATGCATCCGCTCAAAATCATAAATGTGTGGGGTGATGCTGGAATTATAGTCACCAATGACGACGAAATCAATCGTCGTGTACGGCTATTACGTAATCACGGCCTGCGAAATCGTGATGAGATGGAAATCTTCGGCTATAATTCTCGTCTCGATTCTACTCAGGCCGTGGTCGGCAAATGGATATTGCGCCAGATCTATAGCATCGTTGAGGGGCGCCAGGCCGCCGCCGCTTATTACGACCAGGGTTTCCGCGATATTCCAGGAGTTCGCATACCGTTACGGCGGCCCGCCACGAAACAAGTCTTTCTGCTCTACATCCTATTTGTCGAAAATCGGGACGCTCTTCTCAGATATTGCCTGGAGCACGGCATCGAGGCCAAGGTTCACTATCCGATACCTCTTCACTTGCAGGACGCATTGAAGCCGTTGGGCTATACAGTAGGTGCCTTCCCAGTTACG
Source organism: uncultured Methylocapsa sp. (assembly GCA_964440215.1). Classification (GTDB taxonomy): domain Bacteria; phylum Pseudomonadota; class Alphaproteobacteria; order Rhizobiales; family Beijerinckiaceae; genus Methylocapsa. Next base: position 8,158 of record CAYTRB010000033.1, on the reverse strand, counting down.
GAACGTCATTGCCAAGAGACTATCAGCTTGCCGGTTGATCAACATCTTAGCCGGGCTGAGCAGGATTACGTGATCGAAACAGTGAGACAGTTCTATAACGGAAAATGCTCATGACGGATTTCAAGGTCCCCTTCGTTGATCTGCAACAACGTTTTGTGGAGGAGGGCGAGGAACTGCTCGCCTGCGTCGAACGAGTTCTGGCTAAAGGTCATCTCGTGATGACTCAGGAAGTAAGCGAGTTCGAGCAGCAGGTGGTGGAATACACTGGCGCAAAATACTGCGTCTCGTGCGGTAACGGAACCGATGGCCTGATGCTGGCGCTCTGGGCGCTGGGCGTCGGCAAGGGCGATGAAGTTGTGACCACGCCAATCTCATTCGTCGCCTCGACTGGCGCGATCGTGCATGTCGGCGCCACGCCGATCTACGCCGACGTTCGAGCCGATCAGAATATTGATCCAGCCGAGATCGAAAAGAAGATCACTCCACGGACCAAGGCGATCCTCCCCGTACATTGGGGAGGTCGTATCGCCGATATGGACGCGATCATGGATATCGCCAAGCGCCACAAACTGCTGGTGATCGAGGATTCTGCGCAGTCAATGGGCGCGTATTATCATGGCAAGCATGGGGGCACCTTCGGCGGTGCTGGCGCCATCTCCGCCCACCCGCTCAAGAACCTCAACGCCCTCGGCGACGGAGGCATGCTACTGACCAACGACGAAGAAGTGGCGCGCAAAGTAAGGCTTTACCGCAACCACGGTTTGCAGGATCGCGACACGTGCGTTATGTATGGCGTTAACTCGCGCCTCGACGTTCTCAACGCCGAGGTGCTCAAGTTCCGGCTAACCCGCCTCGACTCGGTACTCAGCCGACGCAGGCGCAACGTCAGCATTTACCAGGACAAGATCCGCGCCAAGCAGGTTTACATCCCTCCGGTACGGCCCCACGAGCAACACGCCTATGTCATGTTTATCGTACAGGCGGAGAACCGTGATATGCTCAAGGCTCATCTTGAGAAATGCGGTGTGCAAACGTTGGTCTATTACGGCACGCCTCTGCACCTCCATCCCGCAGCACAGCGACTAGGCTTTAGGCGGGGAGACCTCCCCGTTGCCGAGCAGCAGGCTGACCGAGTGCTTGCGCTGCCGCATCACCAGCACCTGACCCCGGAGCGGATCACCTTCGTGGCGAACGCCGTCAACGAGTTCTACGGCGCATAGCCTGACCGATGATGAATGCGCCGGTGCTCATTGTCGCCCCCCATGCTCTCGATGAGGTACTCGGCTGTGGCGGCACGATGGCGGCGCATAGCGTGGCCGGAGACACTGTTCATGTTCTTGTGCTTTGCGGCGACGGCACGGGTCACGACGGCAAGCGTCGTGAGGCGGGTGCTGCCGCCGCGGAGATACTGGGCGTAAAATCGTACCGCTATTGCGGTATTGTCGAAAACCGCAGCGACGCATTGCCTATAGGCAGCGTTGTGGGCATGATTGAAAGCGCAGTGCAAGAGCTTCAGCCACAGACCATTTATGTGAGTCATGGCGGCAATCTCAACATCGACCATCAATCGGCCTTCCGTGCGACTGCCACAGCTTTGCGGCCAGTTCCTGGAAACCCAGTCAAACGGTTCTTCGGCTACGAGGTTGCCTCCAGCACGGATTGGGCACCCCCGGGGTTCGGACAGCCATTCCACCCAACGCATTTCGTCGATATTTCGCAGACGTTGGACAAAAAGCTGCTCGCGCTCGAAGCCTATGGTGTCGACATGCGGCCGGAACCACATGCGCGCTCTATTCCGGCGATAGACCGGTTGGCGCGTGTTCGCGGTGCGAGTGTTGGGCTCGCAGCGGCTGAGGCATTCGTCGTGTACCGCTCGCTCATTCAGCTTGCGTAGTTGCAGCGTCTATAGTCGCGGTTGCTGTAATATTCATCGCTGTTCCTCTAAGTTTTTAAACATGGCGCTAGGGAAATCAAATTTTGCCTCACTCAAAATGTATATATACAATCTTCGAGAGGGGCTGGCTGACGCGGTTGCTCGATGTCTTCCGCGAGTCCGGTTATGCTGGCGACTGGTTTTGGACCATCTCTGACTAAAGACAGACAACGATGGATTTGAATGAACGAGATATGGGTTGTTTTGGACGGTGGTGGCGGATCAGCCGCTTAAGCGTCCGCTTCCTATGCGGCGGCCAAGGCAGCCTTGGGCATGTATCTTTTGCCGGTCCAGAATACCTCGGATTCCCAATGAACATCATCCGGCCGTTAAATGCATATTGTGGCGGCCCAAAAAATCCTTTATGCGTCCACTTGAACATGGCCATGCCGTTTAGCTCGTCGCTGGATGGCGCAACCGAGCAAGATCCACTAAGGGCAGGATCTCTAATGTTAGCCGGCCAAGCCGACCTCTACCGCGAGGTTGTCGAACGGACTGCTGTTGCAGGCGGCATTTACTTTAAACCACTTTGTAAATGGACGGATGACCGGCTCGGGCGAGAGAGCTGTTCTTGGTCAGACAGTTCAACCAGCAAGTGCGATATAGGCTCGGAGCCGCAAACAGCCGGGAGAAGGAGCTAGCCGGGATGGCGCAATGGGGCTGCACCTATTGGGGCGAGCTCAAGGATGTACCGACAGACTAAGTGATGCGCGCCTGAAAGAGGCAGGGATGATGCAAAACAGGTTCGACGTGAAATTAGCGCAGCGGCGTTGCCGTGCGTATCGGAGACGGATCCTCGATATTTCGCAGAAAGTCACGGCCTTGCATATCGCCCCAGCCTTCTCCTGCATGGAGATTGTGGATGTCATCTATCATGCCTTCATGCGGCGGCCCGAGTCGGGCGGATTTTATGATACTTTCATCATGTCAAAGGGTCATGGCGTGATGGCGCAATATGTGATCCTTGAGGATCTCGGCATCCTGTCAGCCGAATTGCTCAACAGCTATTGCACCCCTTCCGGCAAATTGGGTGCGCATCCAGACCTCGGAGTGCCCGGCATTGAGGCCTCCACCGGATCACTCGGACACGGGCTCGCGATCGCCGCGGGTATGGCTTATGCAGACAGACTGCAAGGATTCGATCGCAAGACATTTGTCGTGCTTGGCGATGGGGAGATGCAGGAGGGATCGATCTGGGAGGCTGTCATGATGACGCCGAATTTGAAGCTCGACAACCTAGTCGCTTTTCTTGATTTCAATGACTATCAGGGGCTCGGCCGAACGACCGAAACACATCCCCATTTCTTACCCATGTCGGAAAAGCTTTGCAGCTTCGGCTGGGAGGCTGCCGATGTTGATGGGCATGATTCCAGGGCCATCGTCGATGCTGTAGAGGGCCGTAGCGGTGGCCGGCCGCTCTTCGTCACCTGCCGCACCGTAAAAGGAAAGGGCGTATCGTATATGATCGATGCCCCCATCTGGCATTACCGTTCTCCTAATAAGCAGGAATATGAGCAAGCCTTGGCTGAGTTGGAAGACATCGAAACTGTGAGCGCATGAGGAATAGATTTGCTTCCACCTTCTATGAACTTGGCGCGGAAGATCCGCGTCTCGTCATCGTGGTCGCCGACATCTCGCCGGCGGGATCGATAGCCAAATTCCGGGAGGATTTCCCAAATCGCTTCATCAATACCGGTGTCGCCGAGCAGGTGATGATCGGCTTGTGCGCAGGCATGGCGCGGCGCGGGTTAAGGCCTTTCGCCTATACGATCGCGACGTTCTCGGTGTTCCGGCCTTATGAGATGGTTCGCGACGATCTCTGCTACCAGGATCTTCCGGTGACAGTGGTCGGAATGGGCGGCGGCGTCACCTATTCGACCTTGGGGGGCACCCATCAAGCAATGGAGGATGTGGCGCTCATGACATCGCTGCCGAACATGTCCGTCATTGCGCCCTGCGATCCGGCAGAAACGGCCGCCGCCACGCGCTGGCTCGCCACAAAGAACCAGCATCCAGCTTATCTACGCCTCGGCAAGACTGGTGAGCCAGATCTCACGTCGAATGCCATAGATCCCTTCGTTGTCGGAAAACTGCGGCGTATCCGCGAGGGCAGCGGCACCGCTTTCCTTGCTTACGGGCCGGTTGTGAAAATGGCGCTCGATCTCGCGGATCTCTTCGAGGCGCAGATGGGAATGCCCGCAACCGTCGTCTCGGCACACACGATCAAGCCGCTCGATGCGGAGGGAATTGCATCCATCCTTTGCACCCATGACCGTGTCGTCGTCATCGAAGAACATGTACCGCATGGAGGGCTTGGCTCGCGCGTCAAGGAAATCGCCTGGGATAAGCGGGCGGGCTGCGATCTCCATTGTTTCTCGCTGCGTGATGAATTTATACATTTCTACGGCACGCACGAAGAATTGCTGGCGCGGCATGGTCTTGGGGTGCCGCAAATCAGCGCCGCGCTCGGGCTGAAGCATAGGCACGCTACTCTTATTGAAAGCGCATGACGGAGTTCAGCTGCATCGTCTGTCAGCGGCCTTTGCTGCGCACGGGGTTCAATCCCGTTGGACAATGAAGAGCGGCGACATGCTTTCGGCAGTTGCTCTAAAAATATAGCATGGGTGGGGGCCTCACGGAAGCCTCGTTGACATCGGCGATTCTGTCACGCTACATGCCATTGTTTCGACGATCGTTCGCGCGTCTGCTCGACGGTACCCAAGTGCAGATTCGTGCAATTTCTGGCTGGGATGCTATGTTGAAAGTGCCTTTTCTCGATCTACGCGTCTCCGACCAGGAGGAGCGGGCTGAAATACTGACGGCCGTTGAAAGGGTGCTTTCCCACGGTCGAATTCTTCTAGGACCCGAAGTCGATGAACTAGAGCAACGGGTCGCAGCGCGGATCGGTCGACAGTATGCGGTCGGTTGCAACTCCGGAACCGATGCGCTTATCGTCGCTTTGCGAGCATTGCAGATCGGCCCCGGGGATGAAGTCATCGTCCCAGCCTTGTCATTTATCGCGACTGCAAATGCTGTGTCCCTAGTCGGAGCCACACCAGTTTTCGCGGATATCGACGACAATCTTAATGTCTCGGTTAAATCAGTCGCGGCTCAAATTACGAGGGCGACGAAAGCCGTTATACCCGTCCATTGGGCCGGCCAAATGTGTGATATGGATGCGATCAGCGATCTTGCGAGCAAAGTTGGGCTCCATATAATCGAAGACGCGTCTCAGGCATTCGATGCGTCAATCCGTCACCGAAAGGCGGGCAGCTACGGGGTGATCGGCTGCTTCAGTATGAACTCGATGAAGGTTTTCGCTTCGTTAGGTGAAGCGGGCATGCTCGTAACAGACGACCCGACGCTCCAAGCGCGCTGTGTCGCCCTGCGTTACCATGGTTTGGTCAATCGAGAGTTCTGCACGGAACTCGCGCAAAACAGCCGTCTGGATACCCTGCAAGCGGCAGCTCTTCTCGTCAGATTGAACCGACTCGATAAGGTTATCGACAAGCGCTGCGAGAATGCGAGATATCTGAACCAGCGGCTTAATAATTGGGTTAGTGTTCCGCAAGTACCGGCGAGCCACCGGCACGTTTACTATACATACACAATCCAAACCGATCGGCGGGACGAATTGGCTCGTTTTCTCGCCTCGCAGGACATAGAAACCAAGATTCAGCATCCATTGCTTATGCCGCAACATCCTATCTATGCTGATCGCGCTCGGGGAACATGGAATTCAGCAGATAAACTCATTAAGCGGGTATTATGTCTCCCGTCGAACGAGAAAGTAACAGCAGAACAGCTCACGCGCGTCGCCGACGCCGTTGTTGATTTCCATCAATGTGAGTCGAGGCAATCCGATGTCCGCAGTCTTTAAAAACCAAGATGACATCATCGTCGTTGATGAATATTGGATTAAGCGCGTCAAGGAGAACGCGTGTACCGAGCCCTTACGCCGAGCCCGGCTAAATTTGCACCTATCGGAAGATGACCAGGTCCAAGAGATGCTGATAGCATTTTGTCGTGACACTTTGAACGTCCCGCATCGCCACCTCGGGAAGAGCGAGTCGTTGCATGCCCTTGAGGGGCGTGTGCTGATTGTTTTTTTCGACGAGTTTGGCGCTGTAAAGCGTCGCGTGATGATTGGCGGCCCAGGCACGCACCTTCCGCCGCTATATCGTCTTTCCTCGCCCGATTGGCACACGGTTATACCGCTCGACGATATGGTCGTTGTACATGAAGTCGCGGCCGGCCCTTTTCGACGCGGAAATGATGTGCTACCTGCGTGGGTACCCGGGGATGCCGAAAAACTCCGTCTCTTCATCACTCGTATGATCCCGAACGAGGGGGCAGCGCGTCCTGGCCGCACTGCATAATTAATCGTGATCAGGTTCACTCGATCATTGCTCGCGCCTAAAGCGAAGTACTTTCATCGGGCAAAAATCACCGGCCGGAGGCAACGCGGCAAAATAATCATTTAAACGGCTGCTTGACGAAATTTTCTTGTTTTTGGGAGCGAGCGCCGGCAGCAAGACTCGTGATCCAAAATAGTAGCCGCTAAGAAAAGCATTCTGATCGACGTATGCGCAGCCAATATATTTCATATATTCAATTGTATCTTCTTCATTGAAAAAACAATTGTGCCAGGATTCGGCTATTGGTGGCAAGTCTAGCTCGGCTCGTGTCTCATTCAGGATATTAAGCCCGGTCCAAAAGCATTCCTCCATAATATATTCCCCTCCGACCTTGAGCGCATTGACAATATTACGAAGAGCTATTTTCTGATCATCCCAACACTCTAGATTTTGAATGCAACGCACTGAATAGACGACATCAAACATATCTTTGTTATTATAGGCAAGGATATCACCGACTTCAAATGAGGCGTTTCCCCTAGCCCGAGAAAGAGTTTGCGTCTTTGCGAGTGCGATTAATTCATCGGAAAAATCAAGCCCTTCAAGTAAAATAGAAAATCGTTCGATCATCTTCGTTGCCAAATAGCCATTGCCACAACCGACCTCAAGAACACGAATGTTATCACGCAGATAAGATGAGATTGCTTCAACCTCCAATCGTCTTGTTCGTATGTCTACAATTGTTGAGGTTCCTTCCAGCCCGTGTTTAGCAGCTTCGCCGGCGTAAAGATTGCGTATGTCTTGTCTGGTGAACTTCGGATTTGAAGCCATTGTCTTTCCTCTGTTTGTAATATCATCGTCCGTTACAAGTTCGTCGCCAAAATCCTGTCAGGGTCAAAGCGTGCTTTTGAGGTGGGATGCGGTGACGGGTTCCCGAAATGACTTGTCACTCAAGCCAACGCGCTCGCTCAACAGAGCAATGCGCGGTGGCGGCGCAGGAACGCACGGCCGATGCGAGCGGACGCATGCCAGCAGTAGTGATGAGGCTGGATGAGCGTGCGAAAGCGCGCCTGCAGATCGGCGTCATCTTGTTCTTCCTCGGCGTTTCCGTCGAGCCTATCCATCATTTCTATCGCCAGTTCGGCTATTTCTTGCGGCGTGTTGTCGACTGGTTTCAGACCACGCTCGACAAATTCCGTCGCCAAATAAAGCTCGGAAGCTTCACTGGCGTATGCATCGGGCAACGGGAGCATCCGGCCTTGCGCGTCTATCAGCAGTTTGGGAATAGAGATATCGTCTGGAAAATGTGCGTAAACGCAGCCAAGCGGAGTCATGTTCGCGAGTGCGGATGGCTTACCGAAGATCCCCGCAAGACCGAATAGACCCGAGGTATTGCCGAGAAAGAAACGGCAGCGCGCGCAAAGAAACAGATCCATCCAGTCGCTTTTTGAGGATGACCGTGCATAATCGATAACTCCATGCATTGGATCGAGCGGCCGCATGCTTGGATCGCCAACGCGAACACACCAGCCGCCGCGCGCTACGATCTCCTGCATGGCTTCCGTGTAATCAGAGATATTCGCGTTGCGGTAGGAGTGCTGCCACTCGTCGGCGGGCGAATAGCCGCCTTCGCGCGAGTGAACGCAGACGAACCAAGCGTCTTCCGGAATCCCCAGCAAGAGCAGTTCAGCTTCGCCTCGGGCAATCTCAGCCTCGGACAAGCCAATGACCGGTGCGCGATTCGCCCAGCGGCCCTGCACATAATATGCGCGGCAGGCCCCGCGTCTCAAGGCAAAATCATGCGGCGCATCCTTCGTAAAGGCCTGCCACCCGACCATGCAATACCCGAGAAGGGAATCGACAAGCT